>CAMUHU010000017.1 GCA_947088765.1 uncultured Clostridium sp.
TGAAATTATAAAAAAGATAAATGAATTGATAGAATTGAAAAATAAAATAGAAGTAGAATATACAGTAAAAGAAAGGATTATTAACGAAATTCTTAATTTAAATTATGATATGTCTAATTTAGGAACACAATATTTAGTTACAGCAATAGAATATATTATTATTAATATGCCAAATAAAGACTTTAATAATCTAAAGACAGATGTATATCCTTTTGTAGCAGAATTTAATAATACATCAGTTCATAATGTAAAAAATAATATAGTAAGAGCTACTGATAAAATGTATTGTCAATGTGAAATAGAAAAGTTGAAAAAGTATTTTCATTATTACAATGATACAAAGCCAGATACAAGAACTATTATAAGGACTGTAATAAATAAAGTATCATAATTATTCTGATTGTTCCCTTTTCTATTGTTTCAAAATAAAAGTAAACAAAAGAAGATATTTATTATAATATTAATGAAAAGAATGAATATTATACAACCCTTACATACACCATAATACATTATATAAAAATATAAAATACATTACATAAAAGAGTTAAAAGGATATTTTATTTACGTTATAATAGTGTAGCAGGGAGGTTGAAATGAGTATATTTGAAGAACGATTATGGAAAAAAGATAAAATTTTAAGACGAAGAATAGAAATAGATAATACATTGTATGAAGGTTTACAAAAAATTGTAGAAGAATATGATACAAATATAAGTAATTTGGTAAATATATCAATAGAAAATTTAATTAAAACAGAAAAAGTTAAATTATATGAAAGAGCAGAAGATGAAATTGTAGAGGCTCATAATTTTTCGATAAGAGAAGGATTTTATAGAGAGTTAGAAAAGTTAAGAGCAAAGTATGGAATATCTGTATATAAGTTAACGAATATTGCAATATACAATGCTTTGAATGATAGAATATAAAGGACTAGAATAATCTAGTTCTTTTTTTAATGAAAATTAGTACATAAATATTCATTATTTAGATATACACATAATAGAGAGTATTTTACAACACGCAAGGGTTGACTAATCATAAAAAACTAACTATAATTATAAATGAATTAAAATATAAAATATTCAGGAAGGAGGAGAAAATGTAAGATACAAAAGATAGTATTTGGTCGAGTAATAGTAGATAAATTTATTCAATAAATAAACTTGTGTCTATAAAAAAAGTATGAGAAGATATTTTTTATTAAAAACTGTGTACTCAGTAATGGCAAAACAAAAAAATATTCATAGCACTGTATGAATATTAAGACTCAAAATATTTAGCTGTATCTTCAAATAATTGATTGTAAGTAATTCCAAGAATATCACAAATGGCTTTCTGCTCAAAATCACGAATAAACAAAGTATTAGCTTCAATACGAGATATATCAGAATGATATAAAGTAACACCTAATAAAGCAAGTTTATTAGATAGTTCCACTTGGGAAATTCCTTTTTGTTCTCTATATTTTTGAATGTTAGCACCAACAATATTTGAATAGCCATTTAACTTTTTCGTTTTCATATATATAGTATTACTCACCTCATAAAAAATACTTTTAACTAATAATACTATATTTTTTTAAAATATTCTTTGCGTACATAGAAAAGGAAAAATTAGAAGGAAGAATGAGGTATTATAGGTAAAAGCTTTATATAGTAGTTCATTGAGATTTTTATAAATCAGAAAACTATATGATGTAAAGGATGAAAATAATTAATAGGAGGTTTTTAAAATGCAAAAAAAAGGAATGACAGAGTTAATTAGTAATTTTATAAATTTAAATAAACAAAATATGAATAAGGAAACAGAGGATTTTCTAGATGACTTTGAAGAGTTTGTTGAAATAAGGCTTGATATGGTATGTAATAAATTAGAAAAGATGGAAAAGTATAAGAAATTGCAAGACAAATATAATAAGGCACATGATTACTTTTCAACAAGAATACTAGAAACAGAAGTAAATGAATTTGAAAGAAATATAAATAAAACACATGAATTGGAGAAAGTTTATATTTACTTACAAGGATTGATTGATGGAAGAACAACAGTATAAAGCCTAATAGTTATATAAGTTTAATAACATTGTAAAATAATAATAATTAATCAAATATATTATCAGTATCTTCAAATAATTGTTCATAGGATACATTGAAAACTTTACAAAATGCAATTATTTCAAAATCCTTTAATAACAATTTTTGATTTTCTATTTGGGAAATATCCGAATGATAAATATCTATACCTAGTAGTGCCAGTTTATTTGATAACTCTCTTTGGGTAAGGTGGCGAAGTTCTCTATATTTCTTTATATTTTTGCCTATAACATTCGATTTACCATTAAATTTTTTAACTCGCATTTATGACAATTCCTTTCTATTTATAATTATTATTTTATATTTTACAATATTTATTTGCCATTCTTGGTAGACTATTTAAACCTAAAGCAGAAAATTATAAAGTAGGGGAAATATGGAAGAATTAGAATTAATTTTAGTAGATGAAATTTGTAAACAACAGGATTTTGATGAAATTTTATTACAAATAGCTAGACCTAAAAAAAACAATACTATAAAAAGAATAATAAAACTAATTGATGAGAATGTTGAAATAGATGAAAAAGTAAAAAGAAAAATATATGATGGGATTTTTGAATATGTCAATGATATAAATGAGAATCTAAAAGTTAATATTAAGGAAATTTATTCATATGCAGTAAAGGAAACTATAAAGAAATTTAATAATAAAGAAGGAGAAGAGTAATAATATGTATCCAAAAGTTAAAATAATAATTGCAGATGATAATAAAGAGTTTTGCAATTTTCTAGCAAAATATTTAAGAAAATATAATAATATAGAAATTTTAGGAATTGCAAATACTGATGAGGAAGAAATTGATATGATAGAAAACTTGAAACCAGAAATTGTAATAACAGATCTATTAAGAAATAATAGATATACAGGTTTAGATATTATAAAAAAGTATTATGGTACAAAAAACTCTCCTGAGTTTTTAGTTATTTCTGCTGATAGAGAGCAGGATGTAATAACTGATGAAATAAAAGTTGCAGGATATATAAAAAAGCCTTTTATAGATTATAATATAACATATGAAAGTTTAATTAAAATAAGAAATCAATTAATAGATAAAGAATATTTAGAATGGAACGATAGATACCATAATAATGAAATTATTGAATTAAATAAATACTTTATAGATAAAGAATTTAAAACAATGGAAAAATTAGGAATAAAGATTAAAAATAAAATTTATACGGAATGTGAGTTTGAAGTAGTATATATTCAATTATTGAAGTACTATGAAGATGAAGATATGGACGAGGAAGAATTAATGAAAGTTAAAGATTTAGAAAATACAGGAGTTAGTAGAAAAGACTATAATGATTTAATGAAAAAGTTTGGAAATATCATACAGCGTAGAGAATGAGAATTATAGATTAGAAACAATAATTATATAATAAAAAGTATATAGAATGTCAAAAAATGAGGTTCTATATACTTTTTTTATTTTCGCAAAAACCGACAGATTTCGACAAGATAGATATGGTATAATATTTACATAATATATTTACAAAAGCGTAAAACTAATTATTAATTTATTAAAACGTATCATTTCAATAAAAAGTAACAGTAAAAAAGTTTTATAAGTTAAAAGTTAGAATTTTATTAAATACACCAACTTATAAAATTTTTTGAATTGTAAATGGGGGTTATTTTCAAAGTTTTAGAGTGATGTGTTGGTGTACAATAAATACAAGCTTTTTAATTAAATATTATTATGCCAAAAAAGAGATTAGATTTATTTTTGTAAATAACAAGAATAAGTGTGATTTCTTTTTTTTTAAGTATGAACAAAACAAATTAATTTTTACCAATGGTTGTCGTAGTCCTCCTAGTTCAATTTCAAAATTTGAAATTGAATGGAGGAAAAAATTTGAAAGATAAGTCTAAAAAAATAAAAGTATATGTACTTCTTAATAATGATTTAAAAACTATTACTACATATAAAAGTTTGAGTGGAACGGCAAAGTCTGCAAAAATGAATAAAATTATAAATAATGAATTTCAAAGACGAAAAAATGAAGATAAATCACAAAGAAATGAATTTGATAGACACATAGAACATTTACAACTGACAGAATGCCAAATAAATATAAGAGCAGTACATAAATCACCTAGTATGGAAGAAATGTTATTAGAGAAAGAGGGAGAACGAGAAATTATCAGAAAAATTTGGGATTTACCAATACCACAGAATAGACGAGTATATATGTTTATTGTAGATGAGTTTTCACTCACTGAAATAGCAAGAATAGAAAAACGTGATGTTTCGGTTATTAAAAGAAGTGTTGATGCAGGAATTAGAAAATTACAAAAAAATTTAAAAAATTTTTAATTTACTAACAAAAAACAGGGGGTAAAGTGAGGAATAAAGTGAGAGGGTATAAAAACTTTCTCACTTTATTCAATTTTTAATAAAGAAAATGTACTTTGACAACTTAATAATATCATTAGAAACACTATTACTGGAGCTAGTGTGGGAAACAACACTCATATACACTAAAAAACATTAAGTAGCACTTAATGAGGCGAGGATAGTAATAGGTTGAAAACACTTGCATAGTCATAACTTGAGCGTTAAGAGCGTCGCACGTATTGAGTGCAAATCTGTGAAAAAAGCAGATAGGTGGGATAAAATCTGTGAGCAATTTAGCAAATTGCTATCTAATGATATAGAGAACAATTAAAATATATTACAATGGAGGAATAAAAGTGGAAAGAGAGATATATAGAGGGGAAATATATTATGCAAGATTATATGAAACAGTAGGAAGTGAACAGTCTGGAGTTAGACCAGTTGTAATAGTTCAAAATAATACAGGAAATAGATATTCAAAAACAGTTATTATTGTTCCATTAACAAAGAAAATTGAAACAAATGAAATACAGCCAACACATGTTATAGTTAAGGCATTTGGAAATATAAAATATGATTCAACAATACTAACTGAGCAAGTAAGAACAATAGACAAAAAAAGACTGGGAGAAAGAATTGGAACATTACCACATAGATATATAAAATACTTAGATGAAGCATTAAAAATTGCACAAGGAATAAAGAATTATAGTGATATTAAGAAATAAGTATATTGATTACTTGTTTCTTTATTTATTGGAAAGGAATAGGAATGGATGAAAAAATAGTTCAAAAATTAATAAGTCAAAGATATTCTGTAAAACAAATGATAGCTTATTTTATATTTGGGTATTTAAACACTGAAGATAAAGAGGAATTTAAAAATATATTAAATTCGATTTCATCCCAAATAATAAAGATAGATAAAACAGAAATATTAAAAATGATAAGAGTAAAGTATATAGAAGATATTGATATTTACTGGAGATTAACTGCCGAACAAATGCTTTGCTATGCCTATATAGTTTTTGAAAGTCTTATGAAAGAAAATCGAAAAATTCGAATACAAGATATAAAAAATGAGTTTATAGTGCTATCAAAGCTATACTCTCCTAGTAATGCAGTCGAATATGTAGAAAATATTAAGTAAACAATAGATGAATAATATAAAAAAGTGAGAATATGATTTTGTTAAGGAGGAATGCTTATGAAATGTAAATATGAAATAAATTATACTTTTCCAAAATCATTATCATTTGAAGAAATAAAGGAAATTGTGTGCGAGAAAATTGCAAAGTTAATGATTTTAGATGAAAAATAAAAATCACACATTTTTATTTTTGATAAATAAAAAATATAATAATGGAGGTATTAAAATAGGCATTTAGCCGAATCAATAGGAAAGGAAAGTTGATTATGGTAATAAATGTATTTAAAGAAGGAAATGATGAAAATGATGCATTAGATAAGAATAATTATAGTATAAAAGAGGGAGATGATGATAGTGAGGTACAAAAAATAAAATCACATTTAGATATAACATATTTAAAATATGTTTCTGATAACATTAAATATTTATTAAAACTTAATATTACAAATGATAATGAGTGCTTTGAAAAAAGTAATAAATATACTAAAGATAAAGAAACAGGAGATAAATATAGAGTAATTTTATATATAAGACTTTCTGTTGAGGATGGAGATGTAATTGATGGAGATGTTAGCAAGAGTATAAGAAATCAATTGTTAATTTTATTAGATGAATGTGAAAAGAGAGGTTGGGTTGTTGTTGCAATATTTTGTGAAGAAGGAATTTCTGGTGCAGATGATAATAGACCAGAATGGAATAAGTCTTTAAAGTTTTGTGAATATGGAAATACAGAAATTGTATTGTGCAAAAGCCAATCTAGATTTTCAAGAAGTATGGAAATGATAGAAAAATATTTACATAACGAATTTATTACATGGAATATAAGATTTGTAGGGTTAGTAGATAGTACAGACACATCTGTTATAGGAAACAAAAAAACTAGACAGATAAATGGATTAGTAAATGAGTGGCAAGTAGAGGATCAATCAATAAACATAAGAGCAGTATTAAAAAATAAACAATCTAATGGTTTATTTACTGGTGCATTTGCTCCATACGGTTATCTAAAAGACCCAAAAGATAAATATCATTTTATAATAGATGAAGATGCAGCAAGAGTTGTTAGAAAAATTTTCGAAATGTATGCAAGTGGAAACGGAGCAACTAAGATATGTTTATATTTGAATGAGAATAAAATACCAATTCCTAGTATATATAAACATCAAAAAGGTTTAAAATTCAATTGTCCAACTGTTAAATATGATCAAAGAATAACATACCAAGTTGAAAAAGGAGATAGCTTAGTTGCAATAGCAGATAAATATCAATCAACAGTAAAAGAAATAATACAATATAATTCAATGGAAAGTGAAGAAATTACTGAAGGTCAGATAATAATAATACCAGTTGTTCATGTATGGAGAACAAATACAATATATAATCTGTTAAAAAATGAGGTATATATTGGAACATTAATACAACATAAAAATGAAATTATAAGTTATAAAAATAAAAAAGAAAGGAGTATTCCAAAAGAGCAAAGGATAGTAGTTCCACATTGTCATGAAGCTATAATAGATAAAGAAACATGGAATATAGTAAGTGCAAGATTTGAAAGATATAGAAAAGTAAAATCAAATAAAAAAGGAGAAATATCATTGTTTTCTGGAAAATTGAAATGTGGATGTTGTGGACACGCATTATATAGAGATTATCATGAGAGGGGAAATAAAACATATTCTTATTGGTTATGTGGAAATAGATATGGAACTGCTAAATTTTTATGTAACAATAAAAAACTTGTTAATGAACAGGAGATAGAGAGAATATTACTAGATGAAATTAATAAACAATTGGATATATATTATGATAAATCATTAGTAGAAGAAAAGTATTATGAACAGAAAGTAGTTAATTCTTTAGAAGATGAAATAAAATTATTACAAAAAGAAAAGAAGGAATTAGAAAATAATATAAGTAAAAAGCAAAACACAATATCATTACTATATGAAGATAGAGCGAATGGAATTATTGATTTAACAGAATTTACAATGATAAAAAATAAAAATAGTATAGATATTGGACATTTTCAAGAAAGACTAAGAAATATAGAAAGTGAATTATTAGACTTAAATAAGAAAAAACTAGAAAAGTATGATACAGAAAAAATATTAAAAAAATATAAAAAAATTGAAAGTCTAACTAGAAGTATATTGGATGAATTTATATCAAAAATTCACATAGGCTATTATAATCCAGAAACAAAAACAAGAAAGATTGAAATAGAGTGGAATATAAGTACCTAATATTTTTTCGGTATATTAAAAACTAGCACATGATGGAATGATAAAGAATGGAACAGGTTTTACAGATATATATAATTATAGAAATTCTAGATATTTTATAAACACAGTAAAAGAAGCAAGAAGGTCTTCTGTAGATAAGGATTTAGTAATATTTGCAGGTGCATGCCAGAGTTTTTTTGAAGCAATTATGGAGTCAGGAGCGAACTTTGCCTCATCACCAGCAAGAGTTTTAATAGATTTTATGGATCCATTAACAATTGCAGAAAAAGTTGCAATAACCTCTGAAGAAAAAAATATCACTATGAAAGAAATTTCATATTTACTAAAAGACGATAACAAAAGAGTAGGTGGGATAACTTCTAAGGGAAAAAAGAGAAAATACACTTTATAACAAAAAATTACAAAAATGTAACAAAATTGTAATACAAATGTAACAAATACAAAATAAAACCACAGAAACATTCATAGAGTAAGAAAATAACATAGTTTTATTAATTACTATTTTTTGACATTTTAAGGCAAAAATGCTATAATTTGAACATCAATAGAGAAGTAGGTGGTTATATGTTTTGTAAAAGCGATATTGATAATGTAAAGACGGATATCGAAGCACAAATAGGACAAAAGATAATGATTAGAGGAACATTAGGAAGAAGTAAAATATATGAAAAAGTAGGTACAGTAAAAAATGTTTATTCAAACTTATTTGTAATAAAATGTGATGAAGAAGAAGGAAATATATCATATAATTACACTGATATATTAACTAAGAGTGTAGAAGTATCTATTTTTAATGGCATAGATTACTCACCATTAGACATTCCAATTTTTGATGAAAAGAAAGCTAAAAAAATAGCTATTGTGTAGAATTAAATAACAATAAAAAAAATTCCTAGTAAAACTAGGAATTTTTTTTTACATTTATACATATATATATTAAAAATAAGGAGGATAAGATATGAAGGTAGAAACAGTAAAGAAAAATATATGTATAAATAGAATAGTAACCCAAAAAATACAAAATTTTATATTAGAAGAGGATGCTATTATTCCAGACATCAAACCTGATATATTAAAGCCAGTAAGTACAAGTGGGAATGTATGCATATATAGAAAAGAAGTATTAGATGGGAAGATAAAATTAGATGGAAATGTAAATGTTTACTTGATTTATTTAGCAGATAGTGAAACAGATAACATAAGAGGAATAAACACTAATATTGACTTTAAACAAATAATTGAATGTAAAGAAGCATTAAATGGAATGAATGCTAATGAGAAAATTACAATAAAATCAATAGAATGTAAAGTTTTAAATGGAAGAAAAGTAAATTTAAGTATACAGCTAGAAGTAGAAATAACCTTATATGCTAACGAAGACTTGGACATAGTAAATAATATTCAAAATATAAATGATATACAAGAGATTAGAAAAAATGTAAAGTTCAACTCTGTAATTGGTAGTAATTCTACAAAGACATATGCAAAAGAAACAGTAAAAATTGATTCAGATGATAACTTAGCAGAAATACTAAGATTAGATTTTAACATTATAAATAAAGACAGCAAGATGAGTTATAATAAAATATTAGCTAAGGCAGATGCAGATGTTAAAATAATGTATCTAACAGAAGATAATAGAATTAGAAATGTAGAAGAGAAAATTCCAATAATGGGATTTGTTGAAATGCTTAATGTATCTGATAATGATATATGTGATACTAAATATACAATTAGAAATATATTAGTGAAGCCTAATTCAGAAGAAGAACATTCTATATATGTTGAAATAGAATTAGATGTATCATGTAATGCAATTAGAGAAGAAGAAATAGAGATATTAGAAGATTTATATAGTCCAAGTATGAACCTAGAATTTAATTCTAAAAATATATTAACAATGGTAGATAAAAAGAACAAAAGCGATGTCTATGAAATAAAAGAAAAAATGCAAATACAAGAATTAGCGGGGGAGAAGATAAGAGACATAAGAATTACGCCTATTATTAATAGTGCAAATATTTCTAGAGGAAAGATAAAATATGATGGAGAAATAAAGGTAGATTTCTTAATTACTTCTAACAATCAAACAACAGTAGAAGGAATGACCAAAACTATACCAATTATGTATGTAATGGACTATGAGGAGGTTACAGAAAGTAGTAAAATAGATACAAATGTAGAAATTGCAATGCAGGATTTTGTTATTGAAGACTCAGAAGTAACTTTAAATATTAATTTGAATTTTGAGGTAAGTCAATATAATCAAATAAATATGAATATTATAGAAGATGTAAGTGTTAATGAAGAAGAATGCACAGAAAATCCATATAGTATGACTATATATTTTGTTAAATCAGGCGATAGCTTATGGAAAATTGCTAAGAAATATAGGAGTACAATAGAAGATATAATGAGATTAAATGAAATAGAAGATCCAGATAAAATTGATGTTGGAATGCAATTATTTATACCAAAATATGTTTGCACAAAAAGTAATTAAAAAATATGGATAAGATATATTCAAGAACAAGAATACGATTTCCCCAAATAATGTATGGCGGGAAAAGAGGTAATGAAAATTATAAAAAGATAATAAAAATAATATTAATTATAATTATAGCAATATTTGTAATGATAAATATGCTTAATGCAATAAATCCTATATTTGAGAAATTGTGTATAGATAAAGCAAAAAGTATAGTAACAATAGAAGTAAATAGAATAACAACGATAAATGTCGATAAATATCAAGAAAATGAATTAATAACTATTAAACAAGATGAAAATGGAAATATACAACTATTACAAGTAAACTCTAAACCATTAAATAATATGATATCAAGCATCACAAATGATATTCAAGTAAGTTTAAATGACAATGATAGTTTAACATCCCATATACCTTTTGGTAGCATAACAGGAGTAAAGTGGATTTCTGGAGCTGGACCCAAAATACCTTTAAAAGTTGCATTATCAGGAACAATTCAGACAAAAATAAGGAATGAATTTGATGATGCAGGAATAAACCAAACTTTACATAGGTTATGGCTAGATGTAACATGTGATATAAATATATTAACACCATATGAAATAATACAAACACAAGTTACAAGTGAATTAGTATTAAGTGAAAATGTAATTATTGGAGGAGTTCCAAATGTTTATTTAAATACTGATACAAATTAAAATAGTGCAATGCACCATTTTTAGTTAATAATTAAAAGTGAATAATGAATAATTAATATTGTTTGTAAGGACACGATATATCGTGTCCTTACATGTATTTTATTTTAATGTCCTTACAGATTCTGAATATTTTTTCAATTTTTCATAAGCAAGATAATTTATAGTTCCAGCAGGGAAATTACCTAATGTGTCTTTACGACCAGCAGGGACACCAGTTAAAATTTCAATTCCTTCTTCAATAGTAGAAATTGCATAAATATGAAACTCTTTATTCTTAACAGATTCTATAACTTCATCAGATAAACTCAAATTCATTACATTTTGAATAGGAATTATAACTCCATGTTTTCCTGTTAATCCTTTATTTTTGCAAACATGATAAAAGCCTTCGATTTTATCATTAACTCCACCTATTGGTTGGATTTCTCCTTTTTGATTAACAGAACCAGTAACAGCAATTGATTGATTTATAGGTACATTTGATAAGCTAGAAAGTAAAGCATATAACTCTGTACTAGAGGCACTATCTCCATCAACTCCATTATATAATTGTTCAAAACAAATACTTGCAGTAAGGGAAAGAGGGAAGTCCTGAGCAAATTGTTCACCAATATAACCAGTTAAAATCAATACACCCTTAGAATGAGAAGAACCAGAAAGTTCAACCTCTCTTTCTATATTTATAATACCAGCTTTTCCAGTATAAGTATTAGCAGTTATTCTAGCAGGTTTTCCAAAAGTATAATCTCCAGTAGTCATTATAGTTAAACCATTAATTTGTCCAACTTTATATCCATCAGTATCAATTAAAAGCATATCATCTTTAATCATTTCAGATAATCTATTATCATATTTTTGAACTCTAGCAATTTTCTCATCAATAGCTTTTTTTATAAACTTTTCAGTGATAACCTTAGAACGAGCCATCATAGCCCAGGTTCCAGCCTCACTAATGATTTGAGACAAATCATTAAAACGAGTAGAAAGTTTTCTTTTATCATCAGCCAATTTTGAAGCATATTCAATCATTCTTGCAACAGCCTCTTTATCTAATTGCGGTAGATGCTCTCTTTCACAGAAAGAATGCATAAATCTTGCTAATAATAAGATATTTTCATCTGTAAGAGGTGCATCTTCTGCAAACTCTATTTTAATTTTAAATAGCTTTTTAAAGTTAGGATCCATAGCTAGTAAAGTTTGATATATTTCTTCACTACCAATTAAAATAACTTTTAAATCTAGAGGAATAGGCTCTGGTTTTAAAGATATCATTACCATAGCACTACGTTGTTCCTGAGAATTATCTATACCTATTTCCTTTACTCTTAAGACTCTTTTTAAATTTTCATAGCAAGCAGGACTAGATAATAAGTCTTCTGCTTGAAATATTATATAACCCCCATTAGCAATGTGAAGAAGACCTGGTTTTAACATTGTAAAATCAGTCTTAAACATTCCCATGTAATTTTCATATTCAAGTTTTCCAAAAATATTTTGGAAAGAATAATTAGAATCCATTATTACAGGTGCACCTTCTAATTTACTATTATCCACAAAAAGATTAACTCTATAATTTAACCAGGGCTTAGTATTATCAGGAGTAGAGGAATTATCGCTTTTTTTCTCTTGTTCATCACTAGTATTAACAAAATATTGGATATTTTTTAAGATATCTTTTTTAATATTATCTAAAAAATGGTTAATTTTTTTATTTCTTTTAAACTTTGATTTAACATAATTAACATGTACATTAACAGTTAATAGAGATACATTAGATTGCCATTCTTCTATTTTTTTATCAGATTGTTTTTCAATAGATTTTATTTCACTAATAGCACTAATTATATATTCTTGAACTATTGAAGAATTATTTTCGTATTCTTGTCTAATGGCATCGTCCAATTTTTCAAAGTCAGCCTCTTCTAAAGTTTTTCCCTCATAAACTGGCATCATATATACACCATTTTGAGCAGTTTTAACTATGAAATTATATTTAGAAGCTTTTTCATTTAGTTTATCTAATAAATCAGCACGTTTTTGTTCAAATTCTTGACGAATTAAAGTTTTTTCTTTTTCAAAATCTTCATTGCTAAAAGTTTTAGCAATATCTAATTTTACATCTTTTATAAATCCATCCATAGTTTCTTGAAACTCTCTACCTTGTCCAGCAGGTAAAGAAACAGCTATAGGTTCATTTGGATTATCAAAGTTATAAATGTAGCACCAATCAACTGGTACTTTCTTTTTAGAAGAGAGTTTTTCTAGGTAATTTCTGGTATACATAGTTTTTCCAACACCACTTGGACCTTCAAGATATAAGTTATTTCCACGAACATCAACATTAAGTCCAAATTCAAGTGAACGAATAGCACTATCTTGTCCTATACCTTTATCATTACTATCAAGTTCTGCAGTAGTCTCAAAATTAAAACTATCTGTACTACAAAAAGCCTTTAAATCCTTGTAACTTAATTCATTTTTCTTATTCATCATAAGTACCTTCTTTCTAAAATTCATATGTATATTTCTAGAAGTTAGATATTAGAGGTTAGATGTTAGAATAAATTTCTAAGCTCTAAGTTCTAACTTCTAACTTCTAATTTCATAATGTAAGCATCTTTATCGTCTTTATAATAATTCTTCCTAATTCCAAGATTTTTAAACCCAAAATTCTCATATAATTTAATAGCAAGTGAATTTTCGACATTCACCTCTAGAGTAATAAATGAGCAATTTAGGGACTTAGAAATATAAATCAGATTTTCTAAAATCTTAGAACCAATTTTTTTATTCCTTTTATCAACTCTAACAGCTATATTATTTATATTAGCCTCATCAAAAACTACAGAAATTCCACCAAATCCTACAATATCATCATCTTGAACTGCAACAATATAATGGCACTTAGGATTAATTAATTCTTCTTTAAAAATACCAACTGTCCAAAAATCATCGAAATTATTTAGACTGTTAGAAATTTTATTTAAATCATCTAAAGTCATTTTACGAAGTTCCATTAATTTACACCCATACTTTCTGCACTAGACTTTTTTAAATACAAAGGAGTAAGAAAATTTGAATCTCCATAAAGACCATTACAGTATTTATCAAAAGCGCACCTTCCAATATCTGTAGCTGATATAATTTCATTAGGAATAATTTGCATTTTATCAGATTGTATCATATCATTTAAAATAATTCTATAATTTCCCACAAAAAAAATGTTTTTTTGTAGATTATTTACGAAATCCAAAATATTATCAACAGAATCAAAGAAATAATCATGAGTTTGAACTAGATTTTCATTATCAAATTTAAAAATTCCACAATATGCATTACAATGATTAGCGTTTAATAAAGAGCAAATATAATATTCATTAGTAGCTTGTAGGGGAGAGCATTGCTCGTCCATAAAATTTAGATTAGGAATATTAAATAATTTATATGCAAAACCTTCTAATGAAGTTATACCAACACATGGTTTATTTGTAACATCACAAAAAGCTTTAATTGTAGAAAGACCAATCCTAATTCCAGTAAAAGAACCGTGGACCTTTATCACAAGAAAATAAATCAATATCATTAAGGGTCAAATTAGCTTCAAAAAGTACATCTTTGATAAGAGGCATAAGTGCAACAGAATGGGTGTTAACTGCCTCTAAAGTTTTTTCTAAAATAACATTTTTATCTTCTAAAACTGCAACAGAACAAACCTCTGTAGCAGTATCAATGGCTAAAATTTTCATCTTATCTCTCACTTCTCACATCTCATCTCTCAATAATCAAATTTCTATAATTTTCATTTTCTGTAACTCTTTCAAAAGTGATTTTTGTATATTTAGGAGGCAAAGCATCTTCGATAATATCTCCCCATTCAATAATAGAAATTCCTTTATCAAAATATTCATCTCCACCAATGTTGTAAAAATCTAATGAATTCTTTAATCTATAAACATCAAAATGATATATAGTAACCTCTTCAGTAGTATATTCATTAACAATAGTAAAAGTAGGACTAGAAATTTCATTTTGAATTCCAAAGAAAGAGAGAATCCCCTCAGTAAACTTAGTTTTGCCAGAACCCAAATCCCCGATAAGAACAATAATATCTCCAATCTTTAAATCTTTTGCAAAATTTCTTGCAAAATTCAAAGTATCCTTAGGGCTTTTAGATAAAAAATTATACAAAAAAATCACCTCTTCGAATTTAAAACATTATATATTAAAATAAAAAAAAAATCAAATACTATTGACAGTTTTGCAAAAAAGATATAAATATAGAATAAAAAAGGAGATCAACTTATGGAAAAAGTTATTATTTATACAGATGGAGCGTGTTCAGGAAACCCTGGCCCAGGGGGATGGGGAACAATACTTATGTATAAAGATTATAAAAAAGAATTGTCAGGAGGAGCAAATCTTACAACAAATAATATAATGGAAATAACCGCTGTGATAGAAGGGTTAAAAGCATTAAAAATGCAATGTAATGTAGAGGTTTATAGTGATAGTGCATATGTAGTAAATGCCTTTAATAGTCATTGGATAGATGGATGGAAAAAAAATGGATGGAAGAATTCCCAAAAAGAAGAGGTAAAAAACAAAGAATTATGGCAAGAATTATATTTATTAGTAAATAAATATAATGTAAAATTTATAAAAGTTAAAGGACATAGTACAAATAAATATAATAATAGATGTGATGAATTAGCACGTAATGCGATAAAAAAATTATAAATATTACAAGAATATTACAAAAACATTACAAAAATATTATATTTTTTTGTTAATATTGAAAAAAAATGAAAAATGAAATATAATAACATCGATACAAATGAATGGAGGATAAAATGGAGAGTTTTGCTGAATATATCCTAAATGAAAATAATTATTTTCGAAAAATAGAAATAGCATATTATTTGCATAAAAAGACAAATATATTTTTTGATAAATCAGTTATATGTAAAACAGAATTAGCGAGAAGATTTATAGAAACGATGAATTTAGATGTTGACGAAAATTTAATTATAACAGCCTGTTTATTATATGCAAGCAAAAAAACTATGGATTCTACAAATTTTGAGAAATTCAAATTTTATGCAAAAGATGGAGCAGAGTATTTATCGCAAATTGGATTTGATGATAGGTTTTGTCGAATATGTGAAGGAGTAAACAGATACAGTGGATTAGAACCAAGAGAACCAGAAAGTGATATCTTAGAATTAGTAGATAATCTAGGAGTTTTACTTTTGAATAAAGAAGAAAATACTTCATATAATATTCAACAAGGTATGCAATTATTAATAAATGATAAACTAAAGAATGTGTCAAACAGATATATAAATCAATTTAAGGAGTTTATATATAAAGAAGAGGGGGTTACAGTATAATATGCAAAATGTTGAGAGAGTGAGTGAAACAGTAGTAAACGGAAATAGTAAAAAAACAAAAAAAACAAAAAGTAGTATAACTGAATTCTTTACATACATAAATCGAGATAAACCTTCAATAGCATCAATAACTAGAAAATATAGGTTTGAAGAAATACAATTAAAGGGAAAAACAATAACTAATGATAAAGAAACAGAAATCAATATATAATAAGATTGATTTCGTAAATTTTAGGGGTACGAGGCATCGTACCCTTTAGTAATATAAGAAAGGATTTGATTGTATGTACGAAATATTTGCAGACTTACACATTCATATAGGAAGAACAAAAAACAATAAACCAATAAAAATAACAGCAGCAAGGAGTTTAAACTTTGAAAATATAGCAAAAGAATGTGTAGAAAGAAAAGGAATAAACATTGCAGGAATAATAGACTGTGCATCACCATATGTGATAGAAGATATAGAAGAATTTCTGAAAAATGGAGAAGCTTATGAAATTGAAGATGGTGGGATAATATATAAAGACAAGCTTTGTATAATCTTAGGAAGTGAAATAGAAACATCAGAAAAAAGATCTGATGGAAAAAAAGGATGTGCACATAATTTATGCTATTTTCCACATCTAAAAGACATAAAAGGATTTTCAAAAGAAATGGAAAACCATATATCAAACATGACATTAAGCTCACAAAGAGCAGACATATCAGCATATGATTTAATTGATATAGTAGAAAAATATAATGGAATATTAATACCAGCACATGCATTTACGCCACATAAAAGTTTTTATGGTAACTGTACAGATAGATTAGAAAAAATATTTAAAGAAAAATTTGATAAAATATTTGCAATAGAATTAGGATTAAGTTCAGATACGTATTTAGCAGATCAAATATCAGAACTAGAAACACGCACATTCTTAACAAATTCAGATGCACATTCATTACCTAAAATAGCAAGAGAATATAATAAAATACAAATAAAAGACATTAGTTTTAAAGAATTATTAAAAGCATTAAAAAACGAAGATAACAGAAAAATATTATGTAATTATGGACTTAATCCAAAACTTGGAAAATATCATAGGACATATTGCGAAACATGTGAAAAAACAATAGAAGGAAAAGCACCAGTAACAAAATGTGATACTTGTGACAGTAAAAATATTACTATGGGAGTTTTTGATAGAATAGAAATTATAAAAGATAAGAGGTCAAGCAAAAGCCCTGGATTTAGACCACCATATATATATCAAATACCATTAACATTCATCCCAGGGCTAGGAGGAAAAACAATAGAAAAACTATTAGCTCAATTTGGAACAGAAATGAATATATTACACAAAATAGAAAGTGATGATATAGAAGCAATTGTAGGGGAAAAAACAGCAAACCAAATAATACTAGGAAGAGAAGGAAAACTAAAATTACAAGTAGGAGGTGGTGGTGTATATGGTAAAGTATGTAATAACTAAAGGAGTAAAAATAGAACAAATACATTGAATTTCTAAAATATGTATGATAAAATACGAAATATGTAGAAAAAAATCAAAATGGAGGTACGCAAAATGGCAGAATATTCACCTATGATGCAACATTATATAAATATGAAAGAAGAATATAAAGACTGTATTTTATTTTACAGATTAGGAGATTTCTATGAAATGTTCTTTGATGATGCAATAGAAGTATCAAGAGAATTAGAACTTACATTAACGGGAAAAGAATGTGGGATGGAAGAAAGAGCTCCAATGTGTGGAATACCTTATCATGCAGCAAACGTATATATAGCAAAACTAATAGAAAAAGGATATAAAGTAGCAATATGTGAACAATTAGAAGACCCAAAAAACACAAAAGGAATGGTAAAAAGGGGAGTAGTAAAAATAGTAACTCCAGGAACAGTATTAGATGAAACAGTATTAGATGAAAAGAAAAATAACTATATAATGTCAATATATAAACAAGGATTATTCTTTGGACTAGCAGTATGTGATATATCAACAGGAGAATTTTATGCTACACAAATAAAAGAAACCAATAACTTTGCAAAATTATTAGACGAAATAGCAAGATACTCACCAGTAGAAATAGTAACAAACGAATTAATGAGTTCTACAATAGAAGAAATGTCTAAAATTTCTCAGAGATTCGAAAAATGTTATATATCAAAATATGATGAAACATACTTTGATATAGACATAGAAAAAATAAAAAACAAACATCAAATATTAGACATGAAAGAAAATGAAATAACAGAATTTAAAGATAAATTATTAGTAGTATCAGCAGTAAATGCCTTAATATCATACATAACACAAATGCAAAAGATGGAAATAGAAAATATAAATGCAATAAAAATATACAACACAACAAGATATATGGCACTAGACATTACAGCAAGAAGAAATTTAGAAATAACAGAAAGAATGAAAGACAAAAGCAAAAAAGGAACTTTGCTTTGGGTATTAGATAGAACATTAACATCAATGGGAGGAAGACATCTAAGAAGATGGATAAATGATCCACTTATTGACATAGAAGAAATACATAATAGACTTGAAGCAGTCAAGGAACTAAAAGAAGATTTAATTCTAAAATCAGATATAGGGGAAAACCTAAAAAAAGTATATGATATAGAAAGACTTGTAGGAAAAATCTCATATGGAAATGCAAATGCAAGAGACATGGTATCATTAAAAAACTCTTTAGGAAAAATACCAGAAATAAAACAAATATTAAGCACAACAAAATCTCCAATGTTAAAAAATCTATATGAAAATTTAGATGAAGTAAAAGAAATTCATGAATTAATAGAAAAAGCAATAGTAGAAGATCCACCAATAGTAATAAAAGAAGGAAATATAATAAAAAATGGCTATAACGAAGAAGCAGACAAATATAAAGAAGCAACTACTAATGGAAAAAAATGGTTAGTAGAATTAGAAGCAAAAGAAAGAGAAAAAACAGGAATAAAAAATCTAAGAATTAGTTATAACAAAGTATTTGGATATTATATAGAAGTAACAAAATCATACCTAAACTTAGTACCTGAAAACTATGTAAGAAAACAAACATTATCAACAGGAGAAAGATATATAACAGAGGAGCTAAAAAAATTAGAAGAAGACATATTAGGAGCAGAAGAGAAATTAGTAGAATTAGAATACAACTTATTTTTAGAAATAAGGAATAAAATAGCAGAACAAATAGACAGAATACAAAAATCTGCAAATATAATAGCAACATTAGACGTTTTAACAGCATTTTCAACAGTTGCAGAAGACATGAACTATACAATGCCAGAAGTAAATAATGGAGCAGAAATAGTAATAAACAATGGAAGACATCCAGTAATAGAAAAAATGTTACCAAGAGGAAGCTTTATAGGAAACGATACTTATTTAAACAAAACAAGTGATAGACTATCAATAATTACAGGACCTAATATGGCAGGGAAATCAACATACATGAGACAAGTAGCACTAATAACATTAATGGCACAAATAGGAAGCTTTGTACCAGCAGATAAAGCTACAATAGGTGTAGTAGATAAAATCTTTACAAGAGTTGGAGCATCAGATGATTTAAGTATGGGAGAAAGTACCTTTATGGTAGAAATGATGGAGGTTGCCAATATCTTAAAAGATGCAACAAGTAACAGCCTAATAATACTAGATGAAATAGGAAGAGGAACATCAACATATGATGGACTATCAATAGCTTGGGCAGTAGCAAAATACATTTCAGACACAGAAAAATGTGGAGCAAAAACATTATTTGCAACACATTACCATGAACTAATAGAACTAGAAAACGAGCAAGAAGGAGTAAAAAACTATTCAATAGCAGTAAAAGAAAAAGGAGAAGACATCATATTTTTAAGAAAAATAGTAGAAGGCGGAACAGATGAAAGCTATGGAATACACGTAGCAAAACTTGCAGGAGTACCAAAAGAAGTACTAAAAAACGCAAATGAAATATTGAAAAGCTTAGAAAGAAAAAGTATGTTAGGGCAAAGGAAAATGGAAAAAGAGAAAAATGATGAAGTAGCAGGACAATTAAGTATGTACAATTATAAAATAGCAGAAATAGCACATGAAATAGACAAGATAAATGTAGAAGAACTAACACCAATAGAGGCGTTGAATATATTAGTCAAGTTAAAAGAACAGGCATCATAGGTTCACCAAAATTGGAGTTTGTAGGGATGATAAATTTTTAGGATAATTTAAAATTGTAGAGAAATGTAGGGGCACGGCGCACCGTGCCCATTGAAATAGGCAAAAATTATAACATTTAACATAACAATAAAATTAAATGGTTATAAATACATTTTGCGATGAAGTACAAGCTTTCACAGAAAGCTTATAACCAAATTCTCAAAGCCAGAAGGAGGAAAGTATTCTCCTCTCTGGCTTTTCTCCATTATATATACAAATAACAAGATATGAAATGGTAAAAACTTTGCAAATCTGCAAAGTTTTTTCAATATTTTGAAAAAACTTGACTATAATATATAAAAGAAGTATAATAAAAATATAGTAGGAGGAAAAAAGTCTATGATAGAAAGAGATAATTATTTAAAAATATTAAAAAATTTTAAAGATAAGCAGATAATAAAAGTAGTAACAGGAATAAGAAGATGTGGAAAATCTACTTTAATGGAACTATTTCAAAAATACTTGAAAGAAAATGGAGTAGGAGAAAATCAAATAATTTCAATAAATTTTGAAGATCCCAATTTTGAAGAATTAACTGATAGAAAAAAGTTATATCAATATATACAAGAAAGACTAATAAAAGAGAAAATGACATATATATTCCTAGATGAAATACAAAATGTTACAGAATTCGAAAAAACTGTAGATGGATTATTTATTAATAAAAATGTAGACATATACATAACAGGTTCTAATGCATATATGTTATCATCTGAACTTGCAACATTACTTTCAGGAAGATATATAGAAATTAAAATGTTACCATTATCATTTAAAGAATATATATCTGCTTTTGAAAATAAAACAGATTTATCGAGAAAATTCAGAGACTATCTAAGATACAGCTCATTTCCTCAATCAATAGAACTGTATAAAGCAAATCCAGAAAATATAAATATATACTTAGAAGGTATTTTTAATACAGTAGTCTATAAAGATGTAATATCAAGAAAAGGTATTGCAGACAAAAATATATTAGAGAGTATAATAAAATACTTATTTAACAACATAGGAAGTAGTTGTAGTATAAAAAAGATAAGTGATACTTTAACATCCATGGCAAGACAAACATCATACAATACAGTTGCAAACTATGTAGAAGCATTAGTAGATAGTTATATTTTATATAAAGCAAATCGATATGACATAAAAGGAAAAGAATATTTAAAAACGCAAGAAAAATATTATACAGTAGACATTGGACTAAGATATTATTTATTAGGAAAAAAAGCAGGTCAAGACATGGGACATATTTTAGAAAATGTAATATATCTTGAATTACTAAGAAGAGGATATAAAGTATATATAGGTAAATTAGATGAATTAGAAATAGACTTTGTAGCACAAAACTTTGAAGGAATAGAATATTACCAAGTGGCATTTTCAGTAAGAGATGAAAAAACATTAGAGAGAGAGCTAACACCACTAAAAAAAATAAACGATAATTATCCTAAATATATAATAACATTAGACGATGATTTAGAAGCAGACTATGATGGAATAAAAAAGATAAATGCGATAGATTGGTTATTAAGTTGAAAAAATAAAATAATTGTGATAAAATACAATACATGTTTAGCGGAAGGAATGGAGTTTAAAGTGGAAATAAACGAAGAAATAGAATACCAAAAAGAATTCATAGATAAAGTAAAAAAATTAAATAAAGATAAAAATTTAACATATAATATCCTTACTATGGGATGTCAACTAAACGAAAACGATTCTGAGAAATTATGTGGAATGATAGAAGAAATGGGATATACTAAAATAGGAGAATCGAAACAAGCAGACTTAGCAGTAATGAATACATGTTGTGTTAGAGAAAATGCAGAAGATAGATTATTTGGAAAGCTAGGAGAACTAAAAAAAGCAAAAGAAGAAAAAGGTACAATAATTGCAATTGGTGGATGTATGATGCAAGAAAATCATATTCAAGAAAAACTAAGAAAAAGTTATCCTTATACAGATATTATATTTGGAACACATACATTACATAAATTTCCAGAAGATTTATATAATGCTTTAAAAGAGAAAAAAAGAATAGAAGACATTATAGACATAGATGGAGAAGTGTATGAAAACATTCCTATAAAAAGAAATGATAAATTAAAAGCATCTGTTACAATAATGTATGGATGCAATAATTTTTGCAGTTATTGTATAGTACCATATGTTAGAGGAAGAGAAAGAAGTAGAAAACCAGAAAATATTATAGAAGAAGTTAAATGCCTTGCTGATAAAGACTACAAAGAAATAACATTATTAGGACAAAATGTAAACTCCTATAATGGTGGAGAAAACTATAATTTTGCAAACTTATTAACAGATGTAAATAAAATAGAAGGAATAGAAAGAATAAGATTTGTATCTCCACATCCAAAAGACTTTACAGAAGATGTAATAAAAGCGATTAAAGAATGCGACAAAGTTTGTAAGATTATACATCTCCCGTTACAATCAGGAAGTACAAAAGTTTTAAAAGAAATGAATAGAAAATACACAAAAGAGCAATATTTAGAGTTAGCACAGAAAATAAAAAGAGAAATACCAGATATAGTATTCTCAACAGACATAATAGTAGGATTCCCAGGAGAAACAGAAGAAGATTTTGAGAACACCTTAGATGTTGTAAAAAAAATAAACTATGAACAAGTATATATGTTTATATATTCAAGAAGAGTTGGGACACCAGGAGATATGATGGAAAACCAAATACCAGAAGAAATAAAACATAAAAGATTTGATAGATTAAAAGCATTAGTAGAAGCACAAACAGAAAGTAATAGTGAAAAATATGTTGGAACAAAACAAAAAGTTCTAGTAGAAGGAAAAAGTAAAAACAATGATGAAATGCTAACAGGAAGAACAGAAACAAATAAAGTAGTAGTATTTGAAGGAAACAATGATTTAATAGGAAAAGTAATAGAACTTGAAATTGTAAGAAATGCTATATGGTATTTGCAAGGGGAGATAAGCACACACAATTTATTAAAAATAGAATAATTTAAGACAATTTATAATATATGTAATATTATAAATCGTAAATAAGGAGGAATGATTATAATCATGGAAGAAATAATAGGAATAATCATGGCAGCAGGAAAAGGAACTAGAATGAAAACAGAAAAAGCCAAATGCGTACATAAAATATATGGAAAAGAAATGGTAAAAAGAGTTGTAGATACAGCAAAAGAAGCAGGAATAAATGAAATTATAACTGTAGTAGGGCATAAAAGAGAGCAAGTAGAAGAAGTTTTAAAAGATTCTGTTAAATATGCATATCAAGAGCAACTCTTAGGTACAGGAGATACAGTAAAACAAGCACTTCCACTTTTAAAAGGAAGAAAAGGAAAAGTGGTTGTTTTATCAGGAGATGTTCCTATTATAAGACCATCAACCCTAAAAAATTTAATTAAGAAAAGTATTAAAGATAAAGAATATGCAACAGTTTTAACTGCAATTTATGAAAATCCAACAGGCTATGGAAGAATAATTAGAGATATTGGTGGAAATGTAAAATCTATAGTTGAAGAAAAAGATGCTAATGAAGAAGAAAAATTAATAAACGAAATAGGAGCAGGAGTTTACTGTTTTGATATTGAAGAATTATCTTTAGCTTTAAATAAAATAGACAATAATAATGCTCAAGGAGAATATTATTTACCAGATGTTATAAAGATAATGAATGAAAAAGGTTTAAAAACAGGTGCTGTTATTATAGATGATAATACAGAAATACTAGGTGTAAATGATAGAGTCCAACTAGAGCTAGTAACACAAGTTCTAAAACTTAGAATAAATACAGAATTAATGGAAAAAGGTGTCACCATTGAAGATATGAACTCTACATACATCTATGATGATGTAGAAATAGGAATAGATACAGTAATACACCCTAATACCACAATTAAATCAGGAGTAAAAATAGGTAAAAACTGTGAAATCGGACCAAATGCGTATATAAGGGAAAAATGTAAAATTGCAGATAATGTAAAAGTAGGAAGCTTTGTAGAAATAAAGAAAACCATTATAGGAGAAGGAACAAAAGTGCCACACTTAAGTTATATGGGAGATTGTGAAATTGGAGAAAACACAAATATAGGTTGTGGAACAATTACATGTAACTATGATATACACAAAAATAAGAACAAAACAGTAATAGGAGATAATGCCTTTATAGGCTCAAATGTAAACTTTATTGCACCAGTAAAAGTAGGAAATGACACTTTAGTTGCTGCTGGTTCTACAATAACAGAATATGTACCAGATAGAACTTTAGCAATAGCAAGAGAAAAGCAAACTAATAAAAATAATTGGAATAAAAATAATTAATAACATATTTAATAGTATAAAATAACTGTAGGGGCACATTGCATGTGCCCTTTCGTAATGACAAAATCAATTTAGAATTGTTCTTAAATCAAATTTATAACAATATAATATATAAACAAGGAGAAATGATTATGAATAGAATATATTATTTTGATCATGCAGCCACAACAGCTGTTGATGAAGAAGTTTTAAGAGAAATGATACCATACTTTTCATATAGCTATGGAAATCCATCATCTGCATATACAATAGGTAGACAAAATAAGATGGCAATACATATAGCAAGGCAAAAGGTAGCCAAAGCGATAAATGCAAAACCAAAGGAAATATATTTTACAGGATGTGGAAGTGAAAGTGATAATCTAGCATTAAAAGGAATAACGTATGCAAATAGTAAAAACAAAAAGCATATAATTACAACTAAGATAGAACATCATGCAATATTAAATACTTGTAAAACATTAGAACAAGAAGGAGTAGAAGTAACATACTTAAATGTAGATAAAGACGGAAAGATAAATTTACAAGAACTAGAAAACTCAATAAAAGAAAGTACAATTTTAATATCAATAATGACAGCAAACAATGAAATAGGAACAATCCAGCCAATAAAAGAAATAGGAAAAATAGCTAGAAAACATAAAATACTATTTCATACAGATGCAGTTCAAGCAATAGGAAACATAAAAATGGATGTAGAAGAAATGAATATAGATTTATTATCAATGTCAGCACATAAATTCTATGGACCAAAAGGAGTAGGAGCATTATATGTAAGAGAGGGAGTAGACTTTAAAGAAATACAAGATGGAGGACATCAAGAAAATGGAAAAAGAGCAGGAACAGAAAATGTAGCAGGAATAGTAGGGATGGGAAAAGCAATAGAACTGGCATATGAAAATATAGAAAAGTACAATAAAAAATTAATAGAACTAAGAGAATATTGTATAGAAAAATTGCAAAGCAAAATAGCAAAAATAAAGATAAATGGTTCAAGAAAAGATAGACTACCAGGTAATATAAATATTTCATTTTTAGGAGAAGACAGTTCAGACTTACTATTAAAGTTAGACGAAAAAGGAATTTGTACATCAGCAGGATCTGCGTGTAGCACAGGAGATACAAGCCCATCACATGTACTAATGGCAATAGGGTTAAATAATGAGGAAGCAGAAGGAGCACTAAGAATAACACTAGGAAAAGAAAATACAAAACAAGACATAGATTATTTAGTGAATAGTATTGTAAATATTACAACATATAGGTAATAAATATTATGTATTTTTAATGAATAATTAATAATGAATAGTTAATGGTGAAGTGCGACCATTGGTCGTCCGTCATTTAAGGTTAGCATTAACAATATATATAAAAAATATCAAATGTAGTGTTACAATTGATGTGAAACAAAAAATATAGAAAAAAAGTGATTCAA
>CAMUHU010000018.1 GCA_947088765.1 uncultured Clostridium sp.
ACTTTCAAAGAGTGGTTCACTTTCGTTCATCTCCTTAACACACACCTGACAACTTTTTTGTATCTATCTATTCTATAAAAAGTTCGAACAGATACGTCGTTGGAGCGGGTAGCGGGAATCGAACCCGCGCTATCAGGTCGGAAGGTGTCTTTTGCATATTTTGAGTTTTTCATATTTTACGCTTTTTCGTTGAGAATACTATATTCTACTGATATTTTTATATTGTATATATTTGCATAAAAATACGCACTATTTCATAGTCGGTTCGCCTAATTTTCGCCTGACTTAAAGTAAATATTTATAAAATTTTGCAATTCTTCTACATTAAAATAATCATCTTTTTTGTCCATCATTTTTTTTATTTTTTGATAAATTCTTTCTTCAAACAATACTACATCTTTTTTCATATATAAAATCTCCTTATTTTTTATTTTAGAGAATATTAAAATAATTTTTATGCACTATGGTGCATATTTTATGAAATGCCGTTTTTTATATACGAAAATTTAAAATAGCACTTTTCAGT
Organism: uncultured Clostridium sp.; assembly: GCA_947088765.1. Lineage (GTDB taxonomy): Bacteria > Bacillota > Clostridia > TANB77 > CAG-508 > CAKPSH01. Next base: position 527 of record CAMUHU010000018.1, read on the forward strand.
GCTATGGTATTACTTTATATAATTCTTCAACTTTTACATTTAAAGCCATCGCTATCCTTACAACCATCGAAATTGTAGGCTCTTTTTCATTTCTTTCTATATAACCTAAGTGAGAAGCAGATATTCCTGTCATTTTAGACAATTGCATTAAACTATATCCGTTTCTCTTTTCTTAATTCTTTTAGTAAAATCAACACTTTCATAAGTTTCCACTTCCTCATCATTAGTATGCACATTTTTTTATATATCATGTATTTCATGCACTATGGTGCAAAAGTGGCATTTTTATATATGAAAATATTTTTTTACCTTATTTGAGTTTCTTTTAAGAAACCCTTTTCATTTAAAAAGACTAGCACTAAGCTAGTCTAATTTTATGCTACATTCTCTAATATAAGTTCATCAAAATTCTTTCTTGATATGTACTCTAAACTTTCGGAACACAATAAATTAAATTTTTTAGCTAATTTATTATACTGTTCTTTTGTTAAATTAGTATTTAGTGATTTTATCATTTGTATAGATTTTTCATAATAATCTTTCATATTCATCAGCTCCCTTAATTCATTATAACATATTATGTTAATTTAGTGTGTCGAAAGCTGTCGAATAAATAAAACAAATTAATAATTGGAAGAAGCACCTACTTTTGTAAGTGCTTCTGAATACGTTCATAGGAATTTTGGCAGGCATGCCATAATCCTGCATCTCTCGGGTTTCCCCTGTTATTACCGAGTCGGCGTGTGGTCGGCACAATATTTTACCACCACAAAATTCCTATCTATATTGTACTATTATTTTAGCATATATATTCATTTTTGTCTAGTTTTTCAAAAATTTTTATATTTTTCTTTATAATCTGCTTATAGCTTCTCTTTCTCATATGCCAAAAAGTTATAACTGTGTTAGATTTATTAACATTTTCCTCAGTTTGTAATTTTATAACCATTTGTAAATTCAACTCTTTTATGGTTTTCAAGTACAACAATGTATTAATATTTTCTATATCCTTTAATATATAGTCTGGATTATCAATTATTTCTTTCATATATTTATTATACAAATCATAATCATTATTATGTCTTTTGTTGATGTGTTCTATTCTTTCTTTTGTTATTATTAATTTATCTGTTTTTATATCGTATGATTTTATTAATGAGCTTATATCTATTTTTCCTATTTCTACATATTCTTCTTCCATTTCTGTTCCTTTCTTGTACATTTTACTATATTTTTACTTTATATGCAATAAAATGACTAGATTTCTCTAGCCATTACAATATATCTATATGTACTACATTTTTCATATTAGTATTATTAGTATAAGTATATCTTGCTCTACCACTTGCAACGTATTCTTTACATTTTGCTAGCACTACACTTTTACTTACATTTTTTATATAGAAATCTGCTGCCTTATCGGAAACATGTCTTGAATTTGGTACTCCTCCTACTTTTGCATTGTGAGCAGCACATCTACATCCACTTGTAACTACTGTTACACCTAAAGTTTCTCTTATTTCATCTAATATCTTTACTAATTTTAAATTAATATTGTTTTTACCACAACCGCATTTACAAGCAAATTCATAAGGCTTAAAGTATTTTATATCATTCCAAGATAATTGTTTATTATCTCTAGCATTTACTGTCTGTGTTCCTGCTATACCGTCTGCTGTTACACCTAATTTTATTTGTTCTGCTTTTATTACTTCGATTAATTTTGCGTCTGTTTTTGCTCCGTATATTCCGTCTACAACTAGTCTGTAATTTCTTTGAAATTCTTCTATTGCTCCTATTGTTCCATTTCCTGCTATTCCGTCTATTGCTCCACCATAATATCCTAAAAATCTTAGGTTCATTTGTCTTTGTTTTACATTTAACATCTATTTGTCCTCCTCGTTCTTAATATTTTCGCTTGTATTGTCTTTTTTAGTAAAGTAATATGTAATTATAGAACCTGATATCGCCATGAATGCTCCTACATCTATAATTCCTTTAAAAGTTAATATACACACTGTAATTATTACTGATAAACTTAATATTGTTTTTACTTTGAGTAAATCTGCAAGATTTTCTAATAATTTCTTCCCTGCTTGTTTCATAAAATCATTCCCCCTATTTTATTATTTTTGTTGACAGATTTAATACGTCTTTAGCCATTTTTTTCATAGTTCCGTTTCCTCCTAAGTTCTCATACTGTGCAAACATATCTTCAAAGTTTTCTTTGTCTAGTATGCTAATCTCTCCTGCTGTTTCATACTCTCTATATCTTCGTACTAATTCATTTCTAAGAAGTGCTACTAATCCTTTTTCTATCGCTTCTTCTTTACTTTTATTTTTCTTTAATTTTGTTGATATAAAACCTATTACTGCCCCAAAAATTGCGGGAACACAATAATTTATTATAATTTGCAATATATCTATATCCATCTACTATTCCTCGCTTTCCCTATTATGTCTTTTACTCCATGCTTGTACATAAGAAGCATGGATTTCGTGCCCAACACTATCAAATTCTAATGTTTTGCAGTATTTTTTCATTTCTTCATAGTTCATTTTTAATATGTTTGTTTCTTTGTTTATGTAGTCATAAAATGTTCCTAGCCAGCTTTCAGTAAAGTGTGCATCTGAAAAATGCTTAACTTGATATAACATATCTTCTATGTCTGAATAAACAATTTCTTCCCAGTATTTACTTTTTAATCTGCTTCTTAATCTAGCAACGTTGTCTCTTAATGCATACCAGTCTTCTTCTTTAGGATTATAGTTAGTACTTGCAACTTCTTTTAAAAAATCTAGTAAATTATAAAAAGAATAGATAGCCATATTCAGAAATTCATGTTTCATAAATTCGTCCTCGCTATCTTCAAACCCGTATTTTTTATTAAATTCTTCAAAGTAATCTAATATTGAATTGCTACTTGCCATTGTCCAACCAGATAAATGTTGAGAATAATGTGGGTCTTGCCTTGACAATGAATTTTCATTAGGAAACCAATATGCTGAACATTGACAGTCTTGTCCTTGCTCGTAATTAAATCTTACAACTTGATATTCTTTATCGTGTTCAATTGCGTAATCTAATTTTCGCATAAATGGATAATCTTCGCCTTGTTTTGAATTAATGCCCGTTGGGCAATGTATATCATATTTTTCCAAGAAATTTCTATTATAACATCTACTTTGCACCCAAATTGAATGTCCTACAATATTGTGTTCATATCCATTTGTGTCGAAAGAATAAACCAATCCCTGAATGCAAGAAATTGGTTTACTGTCTTCTTTTTGATTTTCTTGATTTATTATGTTTAAAAATCTATCACAAGCATTTGGTGCTAACATATCATCGCAGTCTATCAATAAGAAATATTTATAATCTCCTGCTTTCCAACCGATTTCTCTACTTTCTCCTTGATATTTATGTTCTTCATTTTTTACTATTGATATTTTTATATGTTCACTATCGTAAAATTCTTTAAATTTTCCAGAAGTATAATATTTGTAATAACTTTCATTATTTTTATCTCTTCCTTCTAAATAGTCATCTACTAAAACTAAATGAATATTAAAAGGATTTGCTTTGCTGATATATTGATGTATTACAGAAAACACCATTCTATCAGTTAATTTTCTATCTCCGCCACATCGGGCTTACCACTGTTATTCCTTTTTCTTTCATATTTCCTCCTTTTTTATATTTCAGTTGTATAACTTTTAGATGTTGAGCTTGAACTTGTTGTAGTAAATGCTGTAGTACTAACTAAGTTTCCTAAAGCTATTGACGTTGCTGTTGATGATGTTGTTATACGTTGTGTATATGAATTTCCCAAATAAGTTTGTATACCTGTTTGAACTCTACTAGATTGAAGATTATTAATGCTTGTCATATATGTTGTTCTGAATTGATAAGTGGTTCCGTTAGCAGAATTTGCCTGTGTTACAGAATACGAACTATTATTATAAGCATTTGAGGTTGCATTATTTGTTACATAGAATATGCTAGGATTTATATCGTTATTGTATCTATATCCTTTATAGCCACTATAGGTTTTATATGTTACTGATGTTGTTCTACTATTAACATTATAGTAAGTAGTAGTTCTATAGTAAGTACTTTTTCCGCTATATTTTGTAGTTACTGATACTTGTGTTGATGAACTACTAGATTTTGTAACAACTTCCAATGGTCTATATACGTTATTTATAGATGTAGTTGTATAGGTAGTTATTAATCTTGTTATAGTTAAAGGTATTTCATTAGATAAATTTCCCGACTGAGATGATGTCATACTTAATGAAGTTTTATTAGTTGTTTTAGTAAAATAAGAATTATATTGCGCATTACTAGTCAATGTCATTACATTTGAATTATACTGTGATGTAAGTTGTGTAATTGTTGTTATTTTTGTTGCTTGCTCAGTATACTTTTTTGACATCATATAAGTATATAAATCATCCAGATATACAACTCCTGTGGCTGTTTCTGAATTTATTGTTGATTTCGTATGTGTGTAGGTTACATTGATGTTATATGTACGTGAACTAAAACTACTATTACTGGTATTTGTAAATAATTTTTCTTCAAATATGCTCTTAACTCCTGTGTATGCAATAATTCTAGCATAATAGCTCAATGTGCTAGTTGTTGTTTTATTTTCAACACTGTATCCACTATATCCAGTAGTTATAGTTTTTTTAGATATTGTAGAAATAGTACTTATATCTTTTGATAATGTTATAGTTCCACTATTTGATGTTGTCGAATTTTTAGAACTTGTAACAAACACATTTGAAGATACTGTTTCTGTTATATTATTTATATAAGTTATTGTTTTTGTTAGAGGTACACTTATTGAATTATTTATAGCACTTGAGGTTGTATTTCCTATGCTTGTACTTATTAATGCTGTTGTACTTAATAAATTTCCTACTGCTGTTGATGTTGCAAGTGCAGAAGCTATATTTGTTTGTTTAGTTGTAGAATATTGATATGGAACTGTTATATTCGTTATAGATAAGGTTTCTAATCTTGTAGCATACATTTGATTATTAGGATTAGTATTATTTCGGGTACTTATAGATTTTTTTGTACTATATAAGGTTGATGTAGAAGTTGTAGTCAATGATGTATATTCAGCATTAACTACCTCACCATTATATCTTGTGTACGATGAACCTATACTGCTGTATCCAGAATATTTAGTTGCTATTGAATTTGTTGTAACGTGTTGTTCTGTACTTACTCCTCGATACCCAGTAGTTTGTTCAAATACTGCTTGACCACTATATCCAGTAATTGATACCCCCGTTGACTGTTGATTATATGTTATTGTTTTGGTTGATTTTTGTTCTTGTCTGTATTTTAATTGTATTCCAGTTGTTGTTTTGGTTGTTAAATCTAAATACCCTGTTTTATTTACTTGAATATAAGGATTTCCTGTGTGAGTTGTTTTATATTTATACGATTTTGTTTGATTTTCAGCCTGCACTACTAAATAATTACTCATCTAATCACCTGTTTCTATCCATAAATTTAATCCGGATGTATCTGTTGGATTGATTGGAATTTCTGTCCCACCTATTAGTATTCTTTGCGTGTTATCAATATCTAAATATATTTTTCCACTATCTGTGCATATTAATAGTTGTCCACCTGCTATTGGTACTGTATTTATATTTGTGGTCGTTCCTTTATATAATTTTAAAGGATACACATTATTTAAGAAATCATTCCAATTTATACTTTTATCGTCTGCATATTTTTCTAATTCTTTTTTTATTTCTTGTAGTCTTTTTTCTGTTACACCTGATAATGGATTTATTGTAAATGAAACACTATCACTATCTGTAACTGTTACTAATATATTTAATGTAATACCTGAAACTGTAAGATTATTATATGCAGGAATATATGAACTTTTTCCTTCATTAGGAACACTTGCAACTGCATATAATATTTCTTCTGTGTCAGTTCCTTTTGCATATATTCCTATTGAATTAATTGTATATCCTTCTGTTAATTCTGTATTCTCTATTATAGCTTCAAGTTTTATTTGTGTTTCATCTTGTTTTGTTATATTTGATATTAGAACTTCTTGTTTTGTATTTGTTAATTGTGTTAAAGATGTTAATTGATTTGTTGGATAAATATTTGATGATGTTACAATTTTAGTAAATTTTAATTTATCCTCATTTACTAATATATCAGCAAATAATTCTTTCCCAACTGATGTAGTTATCAATTTATTAAATTCAGCCATTGATTTACTCCTTTCTAATTTATACCTAATTTTTCTTTTAATTCTGTGTAGGTTATAACAGGCGCTTCATTTATACTATGTGCATTATAAATTTCTAAATCAGCATCATCTATTAATCCGTCACCATTTAAGTCATATATTTCATTTTCTTCAGTTACAGGTTGATTTAATTGTTTATTTATTAAAGATGTATCTCTTGTATTAATTGTACCATTGTCATTAAAATCACCTGCAACTAATTTTAATTCTCCTATATCTATTTCATCTAAATTTTCTTCATAAACATTTTCAATACAATAATATAAATAACCATCTTTACAAATATATACATCATTGTATGTATTTTTATTCAATATCACTTCAAATGTTCCATCACCATTAGTATCAACTGATTGAAGTATTTCCGTACTATTCGAAGAATAAATTTCTATATAACCTTTATGCTTACCATATATATTTTCTGACAATATTTTACCTTTTATTTTAAAAGTATTGGATTTTTTTTCACTTATTATATTTATTGTTTCAAGTGTAGTTATATAATTTACTAATTTTACATATCCTTCTAAATCCACATTATTTGTATTCGTTAATCCTAAATCTATATTTGCTGGAAATATTTTTTTTAATGTTTTAAATAAACTTGTTGCTGATTTATTGTTGATGAAATGTGTTATTATTTTCATTGTGTATTTATTTATATTTTGATATATTTCATAATTATTTTGTCCACAGTACATATCTAATATCTCTAATAGCCTATTATATGTATATGGAGGTGTTGCTAGCAATTCTATTATTACTTGATTTCTTCTATCTTCAGTATCTAAATTTTTATTTACTGGAATATCAAGCATATTTTCATATCTTTCTATTCCTTTTTCTGTTGCTGTTTTTATAAAATTGTCATCAAAACCATTATCTATATCTAATTTTATATAATTTTCAAATTCTTGTTCTTTACTGTTTATTATGTTTGTCATTTCTATATTATTTTTATATAAATCAGGTACATAATCACTAACTTTCATTTATTACCACCTCATTTAACATTGGATAAGGATTATCTTCATCTTTAGGATTTATTGTTATATCGACTACATTATTATTTAAAGTTAAATTATTTACACTTACAACTCCATTTACTGACAGTATAGCAGCCATTATTCTTGATATATAAACAATTACTTCATCTTCTGTAAACCAACTTCTTTGAACTGTTTTAAGATATTCATTTATAGCATTTTTTATATTTTCTCTTACTCCTGAGACAGTAAAATTATCTTCTAATACAATATTAAATTCTACATTTATATTAAATACTTCTGGAACTGTTACTGTTACTTCATGCCCTATTGGTGCTTTTCCATAGCCTTTTCCACTGTTTGCTAGTGGGTCTACTAAATTTTGTACTTCTTCGACTTTTGCTTCTGTAGGTATTTGATAGCTTGATGTAACTATTAATAATTTGACTGTTCCTCCACCATTCCAGACAGGAATTACCAAGCAATCTCCTATACCTTGAATGCTTTTTACATATGTTTTATAATCTGCTATATTTCCTCCATATGGATGTGTATTTACTTTTTCAAGTACCCTTGCTCTTAAGCTTTCATCATCTTCTGTATCTTCTCCTCCAATATAAATATCTGTTAAAGTAGCACTACCTACATTATTTATACTTTCAAGTGGTAATAAGTCTCCGTAATATTCATTTCCAATAGTTCCTGTAGTTTCACATGTTAAAATATATTTTCCTATTTCTAGCTGTTCTGTTACTTGATAATTGTGTCCTCCAGAAGAAACTGGGGTACTCCATCTACTCCCAATTGGTATTTCCATTGAATTTCCTTCATTATCTAAAAAAACACCTATCCTTTTGGAATAGGTTGCTTTGTTTCTTTCAACACCATAATCGTATGCTTTGTTATCAAGATTTTCTCCTACTGCTGTCAATAAATATGTTTGGTCTGCATATACATCTAATGCTATATAGCATTGTGCTAATTCTGCTGAGGCTGGTGCTAATGCGTCATATATTATTGAGCCTTGCCTTTTGTCTAAATTGTCTGGTATGGTGTCAAGCATTCGCTGTAATATGTCTTTAAATCCATTTCCTTCGGAAAAATTAAACATTTATATTTACCTCCATCTGTATATCTCCATATGTACTCTTTACTGTAAATTTTACGAGTATTATATTTTCTAATTCTTTAATATTTGTTACTATTACGTCTTTAATTCTTAAATCTTGTGTAAGCGCTTCTTTTAATGTACTTTCAATAGTCGCTTTTAAAAATTCTATATCTTGTCCTATATATTGTTCAAGTTCTACTCCGTAATTATCATCATAAATTAAGCAACTATATCTTTCTACCATTAATGTATGATATATTGCTTGTTTTACAGCTTCCAATCCATCAACATACCCTGCAATTCTTTCTTCGTTCATTTTATATGTTTTAGAAGGTACTAATACTATTTGCGTTGTTGGCTTTAAACTGTTTTCTATTTGAGGTGTTAACATCTATTTCCTCCTTTATTGAATTAACTTTTCTAGTGTAGCAATTCTTTTTTCTAAGTTTGAATTTTTATTTTCTAAATCGGCCATTCGTTTTTCTAATCCAGTTGATTTTTTTATATTTTTATTTTGTGCCTGCTGTATAAAATAGCATTGTCCTCCGTTAAAAGTTGAAGCAATTAACTTGTCTCCTGTTTTTATTTTAGATTTATCAATTTCATCGTTTAAAACTATAAATTGTTCAGATATATCTAGTCTATTTTCTAAATTGAGTACTAAAGGTTTTATGCTTTTTACTGTTAGATAAACTACTTCACTTATTGTGTCTGTACCACTCTTTTGCATTATTCTAAATATTCTACTTGCACCATTTGCCATTAAATTGCTACCTCCAATTCCATTGTATGCTCATATTTCGTAAAACTGTGTGTTGAATTTATAATCCACATCCACTTATTTATGTTTTCGTGTGGTAGTATAAATTTTATTCCTTTTCCAGCTCTTAATTCTTTTATTCCTTCTGCTTCTAGTTTTAGTTTTTCTGTTTCAATATTTTTTACTTTTAAATAATTTTCTGCTGTCTGTCTTAATTGTGCTTCATTTGTATTGTCATCTGCTTTTTCTAAAAATTGTAATAATCCCCATCTTTTTATGTTGTTACTGTCTTTAACTATCCAAACGTCTCTTTTTCCTGTATTTTTATTATCTCTGTATAGCTTTATTTGGTTGTAAGTATTTTCATCTATGCTTCTTTCATATTTAAAGCCTGTTAGCATTGAGCCATCTCCTAGTTGCACATTTGTTTTTTCATAACTTAATTCACTCCATACAAGTTCCCCAAATTCATCTTTTATAAAGTATTTTGCTTTATCGTTTATATTTGCTAAATTTATCCCTCTTTCTACTATTTTGTATAGCGTTTTCTTGTCATGAATGTATGGTTCAGGTATATAATTAGTTGGAATTTTTATTTTATATCTTAATCCATAATCTTCACATATTTTTGCAAATATATTACTTGCTGTCATGTTAGCTGTTGTGTATACATCTGTATTTTTCATGTATCGCATTTGGTCATAACAAGTTATTGAATAGTTTGCTTTTGCGTCTGTTCCTATTTTAAATACATATCCAAAAAACATTCCAACTTTATCAACTATAAATGATACTATGCTACCATTTGCTATTTGCAATAGATTATTAGGGTCTTTTTGTAATGAGCAAGTTAATTTCCCTGCTTCTCCTTCTATACTGTCAGACAATGTTACTTTTTCTGCTATTTGTGATACATCATATATTTTTCCTGTGTTACTGTTTTGAAGATATAATTCTAAATTCATTATCTTATACCTCCTCCCCCAGAGCCACCACCAAATGAACCAGAGCCTCCCCCTCCAGGTGCTGATGCTCCTGCTATTATTGGCGGTGTTGCTTCTGCTTTTATAGTTGCTTTTTTAACTGCTGTTTTATTTGATTTTTTAGGTTGACTTTTTAATTTCGCAACTTTCTGAGGTACTGCCCAACCTTGAGGCAAAGTCAATACTTGTCCGTGGATATATAAGATTAGGATTTTTCCCTATTACAGCTTTGTTTAAATCGTATAATGCTCTCCAGTTATTTCCATTTCCAGTACATGCTTTTGCTATATTAAATAAACAGTCTCCTTTTACAACTGTATATGTATTATTTGCGGATTGACTAGAAACTGGAGGATTTTGAACTGCTGTTGATGTCGCTCTTGCAGCCGCTAGACCACTCAAGTCTATATCTACAGTTTTTACACCATATGGTCTATATTCTGTAATTTCTAATTTGTAATATATGTCTTCTTCTTCTCCTGCTTTGTGGTCATATACAAAACTATCTATAACAAAGTACATGTTAAGTTCTATTGGTAATCCCAGTGTTACTATTTTTGCTACATTATTATTTGTATTTTCTGCATACCAAATTTCTTCGATAAATTCTACACATGTTTTAGGTAAAACTCCTGTATAATAGTATGAATTTTGAGCTGGAAAGAAACTTTCTATTGAAATTTTCTTTAAACTTGGCTCTCCTTTTCTTGTAGATTTACCTAGCCCTATTATGTCTATTGTTGCATTGTCTGCACTTCTTGTAGGAGAAATTTGCTCTGGATTTATTGGTATTGTTAAGTTTTTTCCGTTAAATTGTATCATTATACTAACACTCATTTTATACAACCTCCAAGTTTCCATCGTAAATTTCTTGTAGTTTGTCGGCAACTTCGTCTAATATTTCATCTACATCTGCTGTTTCTTTTATATCTCCAAAAGTTAATGTTATTTGAGGTGTTACTTGTTGATAATTTAATTTATAATCCCTTGTTGCTACATCTAGCAATAACTGTATATCTTCATCACTAAATAGTTTGTCATCTGTTGTTGTTTTTAACGCTTTTCCTCCTGAATTGTCGCTTCCTACTACATCATTTAAGCCTTCTAATGCTTTTGTCGTTGATTCTCCTATATAATCAGATATGTTTTTTCTATTTGCTACTCTATCATCTCTAGTTTTATTGTACTCCTGTGCTTTACTTAATATATTTTTACTACCTTCCTTAGCAATATCTGACATCTTTTTCTTAACGTCATTTGCCTTCCCAACTGCTTCATCTATCTGTCCTTGCGTTATTCCTACTGTATCAAGATATTTTTGCATGGTATTATTTATTTGACCTACTGTTTGACTTGTGAAGTCTGCATAGTTCATTGTTTCAAATTTTGCACCTAACTTATTTAACAAGCCTACAATCTTGTTATACATCCAGATAAACCCATTGACTATTCCTTCACAAACACCTTCGAATTTTAATCGCATTTGTAGTCCTGCTAATACTACTGCGTAAAAGCCTGTTTCCATTCCTTTTCTAATGCCTAACCAACCTGTCCACATATAAAGACCTGCTAATACTATTCCGTAGAACGCTTCTTGACATATCAATTTTAAATCCATTGCACCTAATCTTAAACAATCTCAAGCATACAACAAGTTATAGGCTACTTCGTCATTAGTATTGTACAAATGTGCTAGTATTCCTATTAAAACTCCTATAGCTACTACTATCCATGTAATGGGACATGCATACAATGAACCGTTAAAAATATTTTGTGCTATAGTTAGTGCTACTGTACTTGCTTTTAATATTGTTTGTATTGTATTTATTGCTAACTTTGAACCATAATAAAATCCTAATGCTCCAACAATTCCAAGTATTATTGGTTCTATAATTGACCAGTTTTTGGAAATGAAATTTCCTATTTGCTGAATAATTTTTAGAACAGGCGATAGTATTTTTATTATCATTTTTATTACTTTACTTATAGTGCCTAGCACCTTTTCTATGGCTTTACCTATTCCAGATATTATTTGTGAAATATTAGGCAATTTATTTTTCTCTAATTCTTTATTAATGTTTTCAATTATTTTTGCTACCCCTCTTGTAACTGCTGACTTCATGTTTGCTATTGATGTATTTATCCCATTCGTTGAACTTTTAGCTTGTTCTTCGAAACTTTTAAATCCATTTATGCCTTCTTTATTGAGTTTTATAATTGTGTTCATAAAATCGTTCATTCTAATTTTACCTGTTCTTAGCCCCTCGCCTAATTTTGTAGTTGTTGTATTCATAGCAGTTGCTATTTGTTTTAATTGTCCTGGCATAGCTTGTTGTAGAGCTCTCCATTCCATCATGTCTGGTTTTCCTTTTGCATATGATTGACTTATTTGTTCTAGTGCTGACTGTTGAATTTGCATACTAGCACCACCTGCTAAGATAGCATTATTTAAAGCTAGGTACATTTCTGTACTATATCCAATATTGCTATTGGCACTTGTAAATCTTTGAACTGCACTTGTTGCACTATCTAAAGTTGTAGGTAGTCCTTTTAAACCTGCACTTAGTCTTTCTCTTGAAGCATTTGCCTGTTCTTCGCTTATTCCTAAGTTTTGCATTACATTACTATAGTTGTTTAATGTATCATATCTTGATATAGCAGAGCCTATTTGATTTGTAATTAGACTAAATATTTTTTGAACAGCTTGTAGTCCCACTAACCCTTTTATAAAATTACCAACATTTGAAGAAGTACTATTTAAACTGTATTTTGTTCTATCTAACGAGCTTGAAAATGCATCTTGACCTGTTGCAACATCATGCAATTTTCCTTCTAATTTCTCAATTAGTTCGAATTGTTTTGAATAGGCTTCTGTTCCAACTATCTTAGGGTTAACTTTTTCAGCTTCATCTAAAGACCTTTTAAGATTATCAACTTCTTTTGACATTTGATTAAATGTTTTTATATTTTGAATTGCACATTTCTCAGCTTTTGATAAGGTAGGAGTTATCCTATCTTCTAGTGCTAATGTGTCTTTAATTGTTGCCATTTATCTCCTCCCCTTTCTTTCTGCTTTTTTTCTTGCCTCTTCTTCTTCGTCTAGTTTAATTTGAATACAAGCTATGATAAAATTTCTATCCTTTCTGCTTAGGTTTATAAATTGAGAGGGAGTATAGCCCATGTTTAGAACTGCATACATACATGCAGAGGCTTCTCCTCCCTCTTTTATTAGTTTTTTGCTTCTTCGATTTCTTCATCTCTGTCTATTTCAAAACCACTTAGTTCTGTGATTTTGTCTGCTAATTCTGCAATTTCTCCTGGAAGTAATTTTTTCTTTATTAGTTCTGTTGCAGTAGCACAACCTGCCTTTTTTAATAATTCGGCATTATTAAAGTTAGGTTGTATTGTTTGCCCTGCTACTATTAATAAGTTGAATTTTGTGCTGTCAAAATCAACACCTTTTTTATTTACTTTTCCTCTACTTCTTTTTTGATATTCTCCAAATTCATCTGATGTCATAGCTTTTACCTTGAATTTTCCGAGTCTTTTGCTAACAGAAACTTCTTCCTCTATTTCTGATACATCGGGTAATGTTAAAAATTTTTCTAAATCATTCATTTTTTTCCTCCAATTTTATTATTTTTTATACTAGACTATTAAATTCCTCTAATACGTTGAAGTCATTAAAGGTAAAGTCTACATCTTGGTCTAGTATTTCGCTATCAATATCTAATAGTGCTAAGTCTAATCCATCTAAGTTACAAGCTAATATTTGAATTACTTGTTTTCCTGTTTTACTTCCTGCGTCTTCATTTGTTACAACTATTGTGAAATAAGTATCTTTTCCTGTTTTTACGTATTTTTCCATTAATTTTGCCCATCTACTTGAAACATATCTTAGATTTGCACTACCTGTTCCCTTCCACCCTGATGTCTTAGATTGAGTATTTCTAGTTCCCATTGCTTTAAATTCTGTCTTTGTCTTATCTATGTGTATTTTTATGTTTGCAAGTTCCATGAGTTCAACAATTTCTCCATCTATTTCAGCTGTTGCGACACCTTCGCGTCCATTTACACAGTCTTCTGCTTGTATAATATTCATTAATATACCCCTCCTTTTATTGTTCTACATTAACATTCATATATAAAAATTCCATGCTGTCTAGTGGTTTTACATATATTGAAGCAATTACACTGTCTATATCATTACCTTTTGATATAATTACTTTTGAACTGTCAAATTCTTGTATTGCTCCTCTGTTTTGTAAGTCTGTTAAATAATCAATTATTGATGACTTAAATAATGTTCTTCCTTCATCATTGTTTGATACTTTTCCTAAATAAGTTGTCTCCCATATGTTTCTAATAGAAGAACCTATTTCGTCTAACTCTCTTATAACTCTATTTTTAGAGAATATGTAGTTTTTCTCTTTTGTAAATGTGTGTAAACTGTTTATATCTTTTTCTACTTTTACATCTCCTGCTTGATTTAAAGATAAGATGAATTTACCATTCTGTAATCCCTCAATTATCTCTTTATTTGATAGCATATTTATTATTTCTTCTGCATTTTCTACTACTTTACCTGTTGTACTTTCTGATATATCTGCCCCTGCTGTTGCTCCTGTTACCCAAGATACAAATTGATTTGCTGTGATTTCTGTTCCATCTTTCATTACCACACCATTTACATTGTTTATTATTCCTTCATAATCTGCTCCATCATAATTGCAGACTACGGCTTGTACATATTTTCCTTCATCTTCTCTCATTTCTTTTATAAATGAAACAACTGATTGTAATATTTCAGATGAGTTGTCCACAACTCCTAATGTATTCCATTGTGCTGTTCTTAATAATTTAAAATATGACATATAACTATTAGAATTGTTTTCAACAACTCCATTTTCTCCACCTGTTAGCAATGTTGAAGCAATAGATGTTAATGCTTTTTCTTCTTCATTTGTATTTTCGAATGTTACATAGCCATTCTCCATTAATTCGTCGATTGCAGTTACTTTTTGGCTATCTACAAAATAACCATTGGCATAAGTTTCTACTACAAACTGTTCTTTGTCTTCTTTAATTAAAATTGCAATTTTGTTTCCAAATACTCCATTATATTTTGCTGTTATTTTTAGTCCATTTTCTAATGTGACAGTTGCCTTTTTTCCTCCTATATTCGCTCTATATAGCTTTAATTTATTACAGTTTTGTATTGCTAAATTGATTAGTAATGCTTCTTTATCTGTAGTTAATAGCCCTACTTTTGCAAGTGAGGTCGAATCTAATAAATCACTGGTAGTTAATTCTATTAGTTTATTTTCTTCCCCCCAGTCTAAGTCCATTAACATTGTTGCAATTCCTCGTGTTCCAACTATTACTCCTGTTTGTCCTTGTGTTTCAAAGTTTAAATAAGCACCTGGTCTTATTTTGTTCATCGCACTATAATTTCCTCCTGCCATTTATACCACTTCCTCCTTTATATTTAATTTTTCTAGTTTAGGTTCTTCTTGTAATTGTTTTTGCACTTGTATTGACACGTTAAAAAAGAAATGCAGTACTCCATCTACTTTTTCGTATCTTGCATTTCTTACTTTAACAGGTCGTTCTAATTGTATTTCAGTAAATCCTGTCATTAGCTTTATTGCTATTTCATCTAATTTTTGTTCTAAATCATTGATGTTTGATGTATCTTTTTTATATCGGTATCTTATATTTATTAAATAATCTATAAACCACCTATTTCTTGTGTCTTCTCTTATATTTGCAGATAATTGATGTATAAAGAAATTAGGATATTCCATTTTTGCCATAGCTTCTTTATATCTTTTAGTGTTTTCTCCAAATATTTCTCCTAATTTAACAGATGTAGCACTTTTTACTGTTTCGCCTATAATTTCATACATTACTTACACCTCATATCTTTTTATAAATTCTTTGAATGCTTTACTAAATCTGGCTGGTATCTGTTGTCGTATTTCATCTATAGAAATTGTTAGCATGAATTTTCCTTCAACCCAATCTCTCTTTAGCGTTTTTCCTATTGCTGGTACATATCTTCCTGGTTCTTGACTGTGTCCTTTTTCAACATAAAGACTGTATTCCATGGAGTTATATATTTCTACATACATAGTATTACCTACAACCAATATACTTGCTACATCGCTTTTATCTGGGTCTATTTCAACTAGCTCATGTCCTGTTTTCTTATTGAATTTTCCTGTTCCTCTAAGTTCTATTTTTTGACTTCCTATGCTCCAACTGTTTCTCAATGCTCCTGTATCTACTGGTGTTCTTTTTTTAGTTTTTGCAATACATCTTTGTGCCATTTCTAGTAAAAACTGCTTTAAAAATAGCTCAAATTCTTCTGTAGCAACATGTAAATTTTTCGCCCATCTTTCATATTGTTTAAAATTAAATCCACTTTTTGCCATTACACATCACTCCTCATTTCCATCAGCACTGCTTTTCTGCTTTGACTTACTTGTGGAAATCCTATAATCCCACTGTAAGTTTCTAAAACGGTTCCATCGTTTGCTAATTTTCTGGCTACGATATAGTCTCCCTTCTGTAAGTCTACAGATAAATCACAGTTTATTTTTAGCATAGTTATTATTGGTTGACTGTCTATTGCTTCTGGGTTTGGATTATCTTTTGTAATAAATGAAATATGACATGGGATATCTTTGTATATTGGTTCTTCTAGTTTTTCATTTCCTGTTGTTCCATCTGAATTTATTGTTTCTATGTTTCTGAAAATATCTATTGTATCTGTATCAAATATTTGCATAGCTTTACTAATTGTTTCAAAGTTTATTTTATTCATCTTCAACACCTGCACTATTCTTGTATAGTAGTTTATATCTATTTATTTCTTTTTCTCTAGTCTCTAACGTATTTTGAATGTGTGAGGATAATAATGACTTTATATACAATTCCGAAGCATTTTCAAAGTCTACCTTTCTTCCATCTTCTGACATAGATTTTATAATAGTATTGCTATTGTTGTTTTCTTCACTATTAGAGCGAAAAAAATAGACTTCATAAAAGTCATTTGCCATATCTAAAACAACATATCTTAGCCCCTTCGGAAATTTGTTTCTGTTTGTTAGGTTTAATATAGTTTGTATTGCTTTTTTTATATATAAGTCTATAATCTTGTCTTGCTTTTCATCTTCTATATTATTCATTATTTTAAAATCCTCTAGAATTGATTTTTCTATATCATTATTATCCATCATTGCACCTCTATTTTATTTTCTTTTTAGATACTTTTTGTTTTGCTTCTTCCTGTCTTTTAATAATATTTTCTGGTTTCATTTCTTCTTTTTGCTTTAATCTCATTCTATTGAATGCTGATAGTCCCATATTTTACACTTCCTCCTAAGCTATTTTATGTTTTAGAGCAACTAAACCAATGTTTTTGCTTTCATATACTCTTTCCCAGTTTGTTCCTGTTGCCAACTCTTCTTCTGATGGTGTTTCTAGCTCTGGTGTTCCTTTCCATTTAATTCCGAATGGATGCATTACAAATACTCTTCTATGAATTAAAATATCCTTAGAACCCAGACTATCTCTGTCTGTTTCTACTGGTACCATTGATACTGGAGTTCCTTCTCCTCTTCCAATTACCCCTCTAGCAAACAGGTACGTTGTATATACATCCCCTTCTTTAGGCATACTATCATCTACAATAACTGAGTATGTTAAATATGTAGGAATCGTAATTGGAGAACCGCTTGGCCCTTGTACTGTTGTGTATTCTATTAAATTTTGTTTCTGTAATTCTGTATATACTGCACTGTGCATTGCGATTGCTTGTAGTTTATCTGATGCGTCTCCTAGTAACTGTTTTGCATCTAATACTGTAGATGCATCTATTCCTTTTGTTGATTTATCTAATACATGGTCGCTCATCTCTGTACTAGCAAATACACCTTTTAATATATTTAATAATGTTTTTTGTTCGTCTCTTGCCCAAAAATCTGCAACTCTATCGCCAATTGCTGACATAGGGTCGTTTCCTGCTAAAGCACCTGATAAATCTGTTGCTCCCCATGCATTTGCTCTTAATAATAAAGCAGCGATGTCTGATTTTGCTGCGATTTTGTTTATTTCAATATCTTTTGTTTCTGTCCAAATTTGTGAACGTCCTGCTAGGTCTTGCCAGAAAGGCATGTTGATTGTTGTTCCTCCTGCTGTTACTAATTGATTTAACTTTGGATTTGCTACTGCAATTCCACTTTGTAATAATTTTGATTTTTCTGCTGTTTTTTCTATTACGTAAGGTACGAATATCTCTGGTACGATTACGTCGGCTAATTTTGTATATTCATCTGCCATTTTTAATACCTCCTAAAATTTTAATTTTACTCCTGCTTCTTCTGCTAATCTCTTAGCAAGTTCAGGATTTTCTTTTAATAATTTGCCTTGTTTTGTAAGATTGAAACTTCCTGCTTTAAATGGATTTTCTTGTACATCAATTACTACCGTTGATGGTTGTTGTAATTGGTTTCCAATAGGCATATTGGGATTTGTCGGTTGTGTATTATTAGGTTGTCCTAACTTAGGATTTACCATTGAAATAACCTCTTTTATTGCGTCTTCTATAGTGTTTTCATCTGTTTTTAATCCTTTTGCCATTTTTACTATTTTTGCAACATCGTCTTCCTTTTTGCCTGTTAGTTCAAATAATGCTTTTAAAGTATAATCTTTTTCTTCAAGGTCTTGCGACAATTTTAAATTGTCTGTTTTTAAGTCACTAAGCTCAGTAGCTTTTCTGTCATCTTCTGATAAACTTGCTTCATAAGCCTGTTTGAACTTAATTAATTTTTCTTCCTCATCAGCTCTTAGCCCTAATTCTGCTAAAAGTTTCCTTTTTGTTTCTCTTTCTGCTGTTCCTCTTGCTTTAGCAGATATATTGTCTAAGTCTTCTTGAGTGAATTTGCCCTCCATTTTTTCTACTTGAGGTTTAGTAGTGCCCTCTTGTTGAGGTGTGTTTTGATTTGCCCCTTGTGGGTTTGCCTCATCTATTCCATGAGTTTTTGTATCTTCATTCATGTTGTTTCCTCCTTGTTTTTTATTTGTTGTCTTTTTTTGACTTACAGCCAGGTCAATATAAAAAGCACCATAACTTAATCTGATGCTTATTATTCTGTAAAATAAAAGACGCCTATTTAGGTGTCTAAAAGAAATTGGTTTACCTGTACTCGAAACTTGCTAATTTTATCAATATCTAATAATTTTTGAGGAATATAATGTTTTAATATTTTGTTTATGTCTTTTGTTATAAAATTAACTCTAGTCCAATAATCAGTTATATCTTTATTACTTTTTTTTAACAATTTCTTTAAATTGTAATCACAGTATTTTTTTAAGGATGTTTCGTAATGAGGTAGTGTTTCATATGCCTTTAAATACATACAGCATATTAAAAATTGTATAGCTTGTTCATACTTTCCTTCTTTTTCTAAAATTTCGCTCATTCGTTCATATACTACTCCAACCATAACATAATCTTTCTTATTCATATATTCTAATGTTTGTTCGTTGTATATGCCCCACAAAACATCATATTTCGAATACCCTTTTGTAAATGCCAATTCATTATGTTTAAGTGCTTTATACCTTTCAACTTTTCCAAAAACTTGTAATTGCTTATATTCTAAGTCAGTCAACTCTTCAAACTCTTTTCCAGCTTTCTCTTTATCTGACATAAACAATATTTTATTTTTATCTATAATCTCTTTTCCTTTATCTGTTAGTATATATTTGCTTTTGTTGAACGTTTTTTCTAATAAAGCTGTATCTATATTATCTATTGCTCTTTCAATTAGTTCTTGCTTATTGCCTGACACTTTTAAGTTTTTTAATTTAAGTACTTCTTTCAATTCGGTCATTGTACTGCTTTGTATATTATCTTTCCAACTACTATATGTTATGTATTGTAATTTAAGTAATTTTGCCACCTCTATTCTTGGTCTTATTTCATATTCAAATTCCCAACGTGGAGAAAACTTAATGTTCACCATTTTGTTATTTATATATTTTAAAAAATTTATTTCACTATTTGTTAATTGGTCATTCCTTATTCTGTCTAATGCCTGCCTTATTTCTTCTTCTGAAACACTATCATCATAGCTTAAAACTTGTTGTCTCATTTCTTCATTTTTCTTTTTTATATATTTCTTTTCATCAAATACTTTTTCATTCTGATTTTTATATAAAAATATAATAATTATTAGAATACATACTATTAAAAGCAACATATTGGCAACCTACCTTTCGAATAATAATATACTATAAAGGTAATATTTTGTCAATTTTTACCAATTAGGTTAAAATATCTGGGTCGTCCCAAAAACTTGTATCATATTCTGTCTTAGTTTCAATACATTTGTTTATTTCTTCTATTAATTCTTTTTTGCTTCCATCAAATTGTGCTAGTGGAAAACCCTCTGGAAATATTTTTTCATATTCGTCTAATTTCTTTTCTACTTCTTTATCTAAAATATCATAATACATTACAACAACCCCCTGATAAGATTATCAAATTCTATAAAAATATTTGGTAAATATCTTTGGAACAATTCTAATTGTTTTATATCATTATTTCCAGCCATTGTAAACATTTGAGCAAATATTTCTTTTTCTAATTTGTCTACTTCCTTCCAATATTTGTCTTCATGTTTATATCTACCTACTACTTTATTATTAGTAATACCTCCAATTATATCACTCAATTCTCTATAGTTAGCATTATCTTTTATCATCTTTTTGTATACATCTAGATTATTTAATACATTTTTCTTATCTAACTGTACTGCCTCCCTAAATTCTTTAAAATGCGATAACCATTTATTATTATAATCAACTGTATGTCCAATTTCGTGTATTAAAGTACGTCTATCATAATTTTCTTTTAATACGATATTTCCATTCTTATGATATGCTTTATTTCCTCCTGTTTTAATTGACTTTATATCTGCGTTTAACGCAATCTTTTTTATATTTTCATTTCTGAATGCTTCATTAATAATATTAGTCTTTTGATTAGTGATGTCCTTTAATGGTGTATTCTTTTTTAACGTTCTGTCTACTATTCCTTCTTCTTTGCTAACATACTTTTTATACCATTCCTTATAATTCATGTCTGCTGGTACTTCGTAAGTTTTGCCGTTTTCATCTCTCGCTATTCTTGTTCCAATTCCAAATTCTTTGTCTATTTCATCTGGCTCAAAGTATGGTATTGTTGTTGTTCTACAATTATAATGGAATGGTGGGTAATTTATTCCCGCCTCTTTATCTTTTAAATCAAATACCTTTAAATCCATTTCCTGACATATTTCCGAAGTTCGATTATCCAACGTTGCAAGTATCTGATACTGTTCTATTCCACAAGTTTTATATCCATCTGCTGTAGCTTCGTTCATTAATAAGTTGTATTCTGTTCTTATTAATCTAACTGTGTTGTTATATCTTGTATTTAACTGCTTATCTACTATTTGTGCTAATTTCTTCGGATTCCAACCAGCAGATAACCCTTGTGGTATTTTTTGCTCTAGTATTTTAAACAAAGTATATTTACTATTCCAAATTGCAGTACTATAATTTACACCTTGATATTGCTTACTAACTGCTTTTTCAATCAGTTTTTGGTTTGGTTTTGTATAACTTACTGCAAAGCCTATGTTTTGTTCTACATTGAATATTGTTCTATAATAGCTGTCTTCATATATTTCTTCTAAATATTCTCTTAGTTGTTCTTCTGCTTTATGCGTTAATTTTGATAATTCATATTCAATATTAGTCTTTAGTTCCTCTAATCTAGTTACTTGTGATTTTATTCTTAACATTTTTAACTTTTTCTTATAGTCTTCATCATTTGTTTTTTTCACATATTCTGCTATGTCTTCTGTGCTTTCTTTAAATGTCTTTAGCTCTGATTTGTTTAATAGTTTTTTAGTTTCTGCTAAATCTATTTGTCCTTCTTTTGCATATCTTCCATAAAGTTTATATATTTCTGCTTGTATGTTTCTTATTGTTTGTTTATAGTTTTTTTGAAGTGCTTGCGCTAGTTCTAGTCCTTTTTTCTCTCCATTTAAGTATAATTGTTCGTTTCTTTCTTTCCAATATTCGTGCTGTTTTTCTTTATCCAAATACAATCACCTCTATTTAAGTAACAAAAACACCTAGTATCAAATTAACTAGATGTTTCTTTCTTATCTTCTTCATTATCTCTATTTACTGTATTTCCAAATTGTATTAATTCGTCTCGCTTTTCTGCTTTTTTTCTGTCTGTTTCACGTCTTTCTTCTTCTTTTTCGTGATTTTCTATGTAAGGATTTAATTCATCTCTTGTTTCTTGTGATAATTCTTCGCCTAGCGAATTTATATTATTTATTATTTCTGTTTCATCTATCATTAAATCCCTATCCAATGTAAAAGTGATTGGTATTGCCTGTAGTTCTTCAAATGTTCCATATCCACCTTTCCAACTTAGCCATTTATCAAAGAAATACTTTAAGTTTTGCATAAATACTCTAAATTCTGCTTCAAAACCATTTGCCCAAATATTTAGTGGCTCAAAGAACATTCTCATAGCTTTTCCACTTGGATTGCTTCCAAATTCTATACTTGTTACATCTACTGTGTTAGTGTCATCTATTATGTCCTTTTTTAAGATTTCTAGCTTTTCTTTTATTGCATTTATATCTAAGTCTACTTTTAAGTAATAAGCTTTTCCTCCAGCTTCATGCGTTAATATTCTTGAATTTTGAACTATTTTTCTAGCTTTGACTAAGTCGTTTAATTCTGGAGATATACTTTCAACTACTAGTACTGCGTCAATATCATCTAGTATACTGTCTATTCCTTTTGACTTTATCATGTCGTAATTGTCTATATCACTTTTACATTCATTCAGTGCTGGTAGTTCATCATCTGCCCCTTTAAAGAATATAAAAGGTACTCTATCCCAACTAATGCTCTCGCCTTTTGCATTAACCATGTGTGAGTAAATAGAACTTGCTCTTTGTCTTAATTCATCTTCTCCATTAAAATTATCGTCTACTAAGTCTCCGTTGCCTTCTCCCATTCCATAATCTCTAAATTTTTGAAATATTTTACTGTCCCAAAATTCTACTTTGTAAACATCTTGTGCTGTTTGATTTATGTATTCTGTTACTACATAATCTCTTACTACTGCATCCAGTTTCGTATGTGCTGTATCTGACCATGCAGGATAAACATTTTCACTTTCTGTATCTATAATCTGTAAATCACCTTTTTCATCTATCCATGGATAAACCCAAGCTAGCCCTTTACTTATTGCTTGCTTTCCTGTTTTTGCTATGATTTTCCTCTTATTTTCTTCTAAAAATTCTATCCATGCTTTTTTATATTGATCATTATCACAACTGATTGTAAAAGGCTTATTTAAAGCAAAATTAGCTTTTTGATTTATAGATTTTCTGTATCTTGCTGTTTTAGTTTGTGCATTTGAAAGTGTTTTATTTAATATCAAGTTTCCACTTTCATCTTCATATGCTCTAGTCTTCTTTTCTATTTCAACGTTCTCTACCCTATAATATTTATCTGCTAATTGCATATTGGTGATTTTTTCACTGCCTCTCCATTCATTTAAGATGTTTTTAGTTATTTCTTTGTTGCTTGTCCCTTTTGCACCATATTCGATATTAGCCTTTATTAAATCTACCTGTGTTATATTTGACATTATTTACGCTCCTCTCAATCCATTATTTATAGATAATTCTTCTGCTATTGATGTTGTACAGTCTTGTGCGTCATCGTGTTCGTTTTTACCTTGTCTTTGATATTCTTTCATACTTATGTAATATTCTCTATATCTTGATTTCCAATCTAATGGATAATGAATAATGTTCTGTACCTCTGTACTATTACTTAGTATTCTCGCTTCCTTGTTTAATGTTTGAGTATATGGTCTAAATACACATTTTGTTCCACCTAATTTTTTATACTCCTTTTCAACTGCTCTACAAAATCCTCTTCCACCATTATTGCTTTCAGGTCTAAATACTTTTACATTATTTTCTAGTAGTTGTTTTGCTACTTGTTTTTCTGTTGTTTCCATATCGTCTTGCGTGTATATTATTGCATTGATAGGTAATACATACGCTTGATTATCTCTTGTTACTCCATATACTATTGAACATAAGAAATCGTCTCCTGTATCTGCTGTATCACATCTACACCTTATGTCTTTAAAAATTATTTTCCCATTTGGATTATCAATACTTCTTATATCTGCTGGGTCATATTCCAGAAATCTTTTATATAGACAACCTTTTAAATCTATTGGTGTTTGATTGTAGTTTGCTTCTACTATATCTTCTCCTATTGTCTGTATTAATAAGCCATATTGCCTTTTATTTAGTATCATAGGATTTAACATTTTGCCCGTTTTACTATCAAATGCTTTTTTAGTTATTAATCGATATTTACGTCCTTGTTCTTGAAATAATGTAATTAATCTTCCACATGGGTCTTTAGTTGACCACCTAGTCATGAATACAAGTATCTTTCTTTTTCCTTCAAGACGTTGATATAACGTATCCCTTATCCAATCTTCAAATAACTTATTTAATAATTCTTTATGATATGCTTCGTATTTATTCTTTATCAAGTCATCTATAATAAGAAAATCACAACCTATACCTGTAGAACTACTATTTGGTGCTGTTGCTAAATAATTGTCTTCTTCATTTCCTTCAAGTCCCCACATACCTGCACTTGCACTGCCATATTTGATTTTTACTTTGGGAAATATATTATTAAAACATATTTTATTTAATCTTGGTTGTTCCATTATTATGTTTCTTACTTGCTTTGAAAACTTAGTTGATAATATTGTGTTGTATGTACCTGTCATTATTTTATACTGAGGATTTCTTCCTAATAACCAACTAGCACTATTTGTCGCTGTTCTTGACTTTCCATGACGAGGAGGCATATTTACCATTAATAATTCATTATCATCATTTTCAAACTCTTCTATTGCTTGACATATTTCAAGTAAATAAGGAGCATTCTCCTCATTATAAAATGTTTCACTGTCTCTTATTTTACAATAGTCAAATAAACTTTTAGAAGCTAATACACACTTAGCTTTCTTTTGTATTGCTTCTGTTAATACTTGCGTATGCAATAGCTTTCAACTCCTCTACAGACAACTGTTCCAAATTATCTTTGCTAGTATCTTCTGTCTCCGTATCTTCATCAATTCTTTTATTCTTCCACTGTTTAGGCTTTCTATTGTTCAACCAGTAGATTTGAGCTGTTGTGTCTGCTGGTATATGTATTTCTTCCTCTATTTCTACAACATCTCCATCTTTTGTTACTTTTTCTTTTTTTAATGTAACTGTATATCCTAATGCTTTTTTTAATAATGCATTTTCCACTTCATAATCTACTATTTCTTTTCCCTTTTTTAAGGACTCAGAAAACTCAGGATACTTTTTCTTGTATTTATAAAATGTATCTTGACTTATCCTTAGATTTTGGGCTATTTGCTCATCTGTTAATCCATCTCTTGCCCAACCTTCAACCAATACTAATTTATTTTTAACTTGTTCCCACTTTGATTTTGCCACCTCACTCACCTTCTTATTCTATCCAAAATACATAATGTATGATGAATTTATATATTCTGTACTACCTTCAT
>CAMUHU010000019.1 GCA_947088765.1 uncultured Clostridium sp.
TTTCCTTTTACACTCATCTTCGCCTTATTAGTTGCAAGCTAATATTTAAGTAATAAAAATATTACTAGCTCAAGTAATCAAAGGACTGTATCTAATGGATTGATATTCACTTTTCAATGTGCTTTTTTAACTCTCATTTAAAGAAAAACAAGTAAGAGATTTTACCCTCTCACTTGTTTGTACAAAAAATTGAATATCGTTAAGTCTATTTTTGAAATTTTTTAATTTTTTTTAAAAAATTCTCTTAATTGTTTTATAGCATTATCTATACTATATTTAATAGCCACCTTTGAACAGCCCTCTATTTCAGCTATATCTGATAATGATAAATTATCGTAATAATATAATAAAATTCTTCTTTTGTGCATTTTAGATAATGTTTCTATTGCTCTATATAATTTTATATAATCAATATCTTTTATAGTCTTATCTTCTACACTTAATGGTTTATTAACTGCTTTATTATATAAACTTATATCTGTTTGATAGGACTGTTCTAAATATCTTTTATCATATTGAATTTTTCTTGCCTCATCTCTTTCTATATCATCAAATTCATTAAATAATTCTTTTGATATTTCTACGTTATATTGGCTATCTCCATCTGAAAATTGAACTATATATATGTTTTTTTCTTCATCACTATGTAAAAAGTATGGATTATCTTTGTTCCTATTTCTTTTAGGTCTTTGATCCATTTTTATTCCTCCATTCAATTTGAATTTTCAAATTGAACTTTGGAGGACTTCGACAACCACTACTAAAAATTATTCTGTATTTACTAATTCGACAAAAAAAGAGGTCAGAATTATCTGTACTATTTACAGAGATAACTCTAACCTCTTTTTCTTTATATAAATATTCAATTACACACTCTTTATCTATTTCCCACCATTTCATACCACACTCCAACTATGGTAAGTAACACCTATCACAGTTCAAAAGTGTTATAAGTTGGTGTAACTAACCAAACTTCGAAATTTAACTTATAAAACTTTTTTTACAAATTTCTATCTTGTTTTAGCTTTGTGTATCTTTATTAATAATCATCATTTAATTTTGAAAAATATATTGTTTTGATATTTTAGCATAACCCATTTGTCGAATGCTGTTAAAATGTGGGGAAAAGTAAAAAAAAAGTATATAAAAAGTCGGTTTACGACTTTTTATATACTTTTATAATTTAACTTTTGTATCTTTAGCCTATTATTGCTTAATTTTATATGTAACAAGCTAATATAAATATTTAATTATTAAAGATAATTATAATAGAAAGACTAGTCCTTTATTTCTTTTCTATTGTAATAGTTATATTATGCTTATTAGCAATGGCTAATAGTGTATTTATGTAATATCCTCTTTTCCCAGTTTCTATTTTTTGTATACCATCTCTTGTTCTATTAATGGACTTAGCAAATTCTTCTTGAGTTAACTCTGTCCACTCTCTCATTATTTTTATTATATCTTTCGGCTCATAATCATTTGCTATTATTTTCAAACTTATCACTTCCTATAAATTTTTCTTGACAAGTATACTATGAGTCTGTATAATATTAGAGAAAATGTATACTAATTGTCCGCATTTGTTTTTAGTCAAGATAATTTATGATTGCTATTATAAAAAGCAATGTTATTTTTTGATTAAATCTACAACAAGCTAATGCAATTGGGAGGATTTTAATTTGATTATAAATATGAATTTCTCAAAACAGATAAACGATTTCTTAAATAGAATAAAAAAAGAAAAAATTATATGAAATTGTAATTAGGGAGGTGCAATTTTATGCCTACAATATGTATTAGTTTAACTCAAACTGAAAAATTAAATATATTACTTTTTCAGTTTGTAATGCTAGTAGTATGTATGATATTACATTTTTTTAAGCTTAAGTTTAAAAATAAAATAGATAACTGCAATAATAAAATTGTAAAGAAATTCTTTGAACGACTATAATTGGTAAGAATCCATTAGTTTCTGGTAAAATAAAAGATTAGAAATCTCTTTGAGTAACTTTCTAATCTTTTATTTCCTACATTTATTTTATGTCTTTTTATTCCATTATCATATTGTAAACTTTTAAAATTATTTGTATCTATTTAATCTTGTTACCCTTATTGTTCAATATATTTTAATAATGAATCTTTATATGGCTTAATTAATTCTTCAATTTGTTCATCTGTTACAATTCCAAAAGAATATTCATCATCATATACTGTATTATCACTTGAATATATCTTTTTTATCTCCATACCTGTTTCTTTATCTATGAAAAATATATCGTTTTCTAATTCAACACGATAGCAATCTCTTTTACCAATAAAACTACTTTTTACTATTGTAGGTATTAATGCAAGTCCCAAATTTCCAGCCTTATTTGTAAATCTCCAATGTAATTTAGTTTCTATACTTGGGTTATAATCCGATGTTTTATCAATTCCATTTTCTTCATTATAATAGAAATATTCTCCTTTAAATTTTCCTGTTACTATTTTATCTACAGTATTGTTTGAATTAGTACGAATAGTAATATTTAAAAAATTGTCATTATTTTGATAATACTCGCTTTTATAACTAGATTTTTTATTTGTCATTATTGACTTTTGATAATAATTACTGAAATTATTACTTTCACTTAAATCTACCATTTTATTTAAAATAACAAGATTTTTAGCATATATTCCTAAATATATTACAATTATAGCAATAATAATTGCTTGTAGTATTTTAATTCTCTTATTCACTTTTTTAAATATTTTTACTTTTTTCTTATTATCTATATCTCCATTTTCTTTAATATTTAAATCTACATTCATACTTTCATATATTTTTCTACATTCTTCACAAGTTTCTAAGTGTTCTTTAATAAATTTACTTGTTTTTTCACTTGTTAATTTTTCTATGTAGTTTGGTAATAAATCTCTAACAATTTCACACTCTAGACTTTCTTTCATTTTCATTATCCTCCTTTAATTTTTCTTTTCCTCTATAAAATGTTACTCTTACCCAATTTTCTGTTTTCCCCATTATTTCTCCTATTTCTCTAAAATTCAACTCTCCACTTAGTCTTAAATACATAACATCTCTCATCTCTACATTAAAATTCTGTATCTTCTTAAATAATCTTATTTTATCTTCATCAGCAAATATTTGATCTTCAAATGTAATTTCTGAATTATTTTCATCTAATGCTTTTAATTTACTATTTTTCTTGACTTCGTCCACCCAAAGATTTTTAGCAATTTTGCATAACCATGTAGAGATTTTTGAATTTCCCTTAAATTTTTTTATATTTTTTACTGCTCTATAAAAAGTTTCTTGAGTTAGTTCTTCGGAAATGTTTTCATCATGGGAATTAGCTAATAGATACTTATAAACCAATTCGTAATTCTCTATATATATTTCTTCTAAATCTTGCACTAAAAAACACCTCCTTCCTTCTACCTTTTGTACCTAAAAACTTTTCTTAATTATTAGACTTTTTTTTCTTTTATTCGTTACAATAATTTAAAAATAATTATTTTTTTATATAAAAATTTTATAATTTTTTGTATAAAAAAATACACTCTTTATTAGACTTTTCAAAGTGCCATTTCGTTACAAAAATTTTAAAAATTTTCTTACAAAATTTTCCATTTTTCTATTGACTTCGACAAAGTTCGATATTATACTATTATACGAGCAATTCAAGTAATTGTCTCGTAAATAAAAAAATATTTAGGTGGCAATACAACAGTATAAGGAGACTTCACTATGAAAAAAACCACTTCATTTTTAACTGTCATGTCTATGGTAATCGTTATGTTTTGTACCACACCTGTATATGCCATGGAGGTAAATACAGACCCTGCTGAGGCTGTGGTAGTTGTATCTTCAGATGATGTTGAAGACACAGCTGTTCCCTATGGTACTTTAAATGGGTATGGTCAAAAATGGCACAATCCTGCTGTGGATGGAGATCATGGAACATTTTTTATCGATGTTAAAGGTGCTCCTTGGATCAATGCTCACTGCACAATCTCTTTTGAAAACTTCAGAGATGATACAGAGATGGAGCTTTGGTTTTACAGCCCCATTACAGATGGTAACGGTAAATATCAGTTACTCTACCACTCAGATAATATTCGTGTCGGCGATTTTGAGTTCGACAATCAACAGTTTAATCCTGGAACAGTTGGCACATATACAATTCAGTACAAAATCAAAAAAAACAACTGCCCTGGAAGAATCAACTGCTGGATATGGTAATCGCCTATTGATTTGTTTTAAGCAACTTTATTAATCTAATTGCAACCTATGTATTTTCTCAGACTCTGATTTATTAGAGTCTGAGTTTTTTTATGCTTTTATTAATTTATTATATATTATCCTACTTATATACTATAACATAACAAATATCAATACTCAAATTACTATTGTGTTAAATATAATGGTGTTCCATAACCATAAATTACATTACTATTAATGTTATACTCTTTCTGTCTGCAAGTATCTACACCCGAATTGCCTTCTATCGTATAAACTGTATCATTTTCCGTTTTTTGTACAATTCCAACGTGGTCAGCAAGTCCGTCTTGTTCCCAGTCGAAAAAAATAATATCTCCAGATTTAGCTATATATCCTCTTTCTTGCCATAATCCTTTTTCCTTAAAATATGGTACTCCTTCGTATTTACAACTTGAAAATTTAGGTATTGTACCACTTTCTATATAACCACACTCATTAGCACACCAACTTACAAAAATTGCACACCATTCTACATGTTCATTAAATCCATACCATCTCCAAAACTTTTCTCCTCCAACATTCCCAACTTCTAATAGAGCAACTGTAACAATTTTATTTTCTGTTTCTATATCCTCTCCCATAAAAATGGAATAGCCCATTCCAATTAAACAAACAATTAAAATTATAATAACAGCTATCCAACTTCCCGCTATAATTGTGGAAACTACTGTTTTTGCTGTTGTAGCTGTTGTTTTTACTGCTGTAATAGTTGCTTTTGTCGCTACTTGAATTGTTTTTATTGTAGCTTTTGCTGTTGCTCTTAATGTTTGTACTGTTTTTTGTGTTACCTTTGTACTTGTTTTTGCTACTTTAGAAGTAGTTTTGATTGTCGCCTTTGTTGTTTCTTCAGCTGTTTTTACTGTTTTTCTGGCTGATTTTACTGTATTTTGAACTTTTTTAATATTTCTTTTTGTTTTGTTTATTGTGATTTTTCCTTTTCTTTTTACATTTTTTATTCCTTTTTGTCCCTTTTTAATGTTTTGTATAGTTTTTTCAAAACTTTGCTTTCCTTTCCTGTTCAATTGTGGTGTATAGTAGATAATATCGTGCATTGTTTTGTTTACTTTATTTTCTGCATATTCTTGTGCTGTGTTTTCGTTCTTTTCATAATTTTCCTTTGTTTTGTCTTTTATACTTATTATATTTGATTTTAGATTTTTCCCAATTATCGTTGCTCTATCAAGTTTTTTTATACTTACTTCTTGTTTTTTCTTTGTTTTTATATCTATCATTGCTATTCCTCCAATTCTGCTTTTATCTTCTTTGCTATAACTACTAATCGTCCGTCTTTGTTGGAATATTCACAAGTAGATAATGTTATAAGTTTGTCGCCATATTGTGCTGTTTTATCTGTTTCATAAAAAGAAAGTTCTTTACATTTTTGTATAAAAGTATCGAACTCATGCTTTGAACTGCTATTTACAAATTTATAATATTCAAAACCTTTATAAGCAACTGTTTTGAATACTGCTATTATTTCATAGTCTGCATTTTCGTATTTGGTATTGAAATTTATTGTTTTATGATTATTGTAAAAATCTTTCTTTTTATACTTTTCTAATTCTCCAAACATTTGATTATTCTTAATATGATGACCATATACAATAATATTATCGCTTGTTTTTATATTGCAATATTCTGCAATGTATGGTGTTCCTAACTGTGAATATTGCTTACAAAAGTTTTTTCTTAAATAGTAATCTTTTCTATTGCTTTCTGTTTGCATAACAGGGTAACTTATATTTGTATCTTCTATTTTTAGCCACCCTACAAAATCATCATTTAATTCATATAGTTTTTGTAAGTTTATGCTTTCTTCTTGTTGTTCTGTTTTTTGTACCTCGCTGTCTTCTATTATAATATTCTCTAATCTCTCAAACACTTCGTTTTGCTCTTTGTCTTCTTTTTCATTTTTGATTATATATATATAAGATATAATCAGATTAATTATTAAAATAACTGTTAGTATTCTAATAAGCCACTTTTTCAAAATTCTTCACTTCCTTTGCATAAAAAAGCACTATATAACATAAGTTACATAGCACTATATTCATTTTTTATAAATTTATTGACTTTCATATTAATTTCATTGTATAATAAATATAGAAAGCAAGACCACAGATGTGTGGTTACCTAAAAATTAGATAATACGGCACACGCTCTGCAAAGCAAATGTGCCGTGTTTTTATTTTATATGCATATTAACCCATTGTATGTATAAGATACATAGCAAGGCTAAATTTATTGTCATCGATACCATTAATCCTATAAATAGAATTGCTAATATTTCTAACATAAGCCTCCCCTCCTCACTCTCGATAAAAATCGAGGTTTAGGGGTAACACACACATCTGCAAATCTCACTTTCTGCATTTCATTTTATACTATTTTTAGACAAAAGTCTATATTCTTTTCTAAAATACTTCATTTAATTTTGTTGTCATCAATTTATAAAGTTCGGTATCCTTTGGGAATTTATTTACAAAAGGTATTAACGAATTTCCTATTTTTAATAATCCGTGTCCTGCCTCTACATTTGTTATAAAACTTAATTGTTGGTCTGATATATTTAGTAGTTTTGCAAGCTCTGCTCTGTCTGTACTTGCTTGATTAAGCATTATAATCAATTCACTATTTGCAAGCATTGTTCTAGCTAAATCACTTCGTAATAAATCTTCTACATTTTGTGTTATACCAGTACAACAAGCTCCATACTTTCTGACTCTTTTCCACAAAGTAAAAAGGAAGTTAGCTGAATATTCATATTGAAATAATAAATATATTTCATCAATATAAATATAAGTTGACCTTCCTTTTTGTCTGTTTGCTGTTATTCTATTGAAAATACTGTCTAGTATAACTAACATTGCAATAGGTTGTAACTGTTTTTTTAGTTCTAATATATTATAACAAACTAACCTATTATGAATATTTACATTTGTTTGTTTCGCAAAAGTATTCAAACTACCATTACTAAATAATTCTATTGCTAATGCTACATCTTTTGCCTCTTTCTCATTTTGTTTTAGTAGTTCTTCTCTAAAATCTTTTAATGTTGGTGGCTCTCCCTCATAGTCATTTTCTTGATATTTTTTATATACATTTGCTGTACATCTATCAATTATTGACCTTTGTTGTGGCTCTAATGCTTTCCCCATTAGTTGCTCACATAATGAAAGCACAAACTCTGATTTTAGGACTATTGGATTTGCATTATCTGCATAAAATTTATTCATATCCATTGCATTTATATGATTTTTACTTGTTGAAGATATTTCTACAAGCTCTCCTCCAAGTTCTTTTACAAGTCCTGCAAATTCATTTTCTGGGTCTATGATTATTATATCTGCGTCTTTTTCTTTTAACATTATCGAACTTATTTCTTGTTTAGCTGTAAAACTTTTTCCACTTCCAGAAACTCCAAGTATAAAACTGTTTCCATTTAACAATTCCTTTCTATCTAATAATATCATATTTTTAGATATCGCATTTTGTCCGTAATATATTCCATTTTGATGTTGTACTTCTTGCACCTTAAAAGGCATAAATACTGCTAGACTTTCTGTTGTTAATGTTCTCAATGTTTCTATTGTTTCTATTCCAATAGGTAGTGTTGTGTTAAGTCCGTCTAGCTGTTGAAATCTCAATATACCAAACTGACACAAATTTTTTCTTGCTGTTGTTAGCACTGCCTCTGTTGTGTTTTCAAGTTCTTTTTCTGTATCTGCAATGAATACAACTGTAATTAGTCCTAAAAACATTCTCTGATCTCGTGTCATTAAATCATTTAAGAACTCTCTTGCCTCTTGTTCTTGTTGTTCCATATCAAAAGGAACTGACGCAAGAAAATTATTATTTTCACTTTGTTTTCTTATATAGTTTGCTTTGTTTGTTTCTACACCTAGCAATATTCTTTCTGCATTTTTTATTGCCTCATCTGTTGCGACTGGCGATATATCTATTGTCAATGTTAAGTTTTTACTAATGTCTGTTAGCTCTGTTATCATACTGTCTTTTATAAAGGACGCATATTCTTTTAAGAATATTACTCTACCGAATTTATCTCCCATTTTGAAATAGTCCTTTTTAAACTCAAAACTGTCTGGACATATATAGTCTTTGAAACTGTGTCCTTTTTGCATATTGTCTATCATATCAAAATTAAAACTGCTTTCCTCTCCTATCCTGTAAAAATTATGTAACATTTTTAATCTTTCATTTGAATCTAGCTCTATGCAAACTGAATTTAATTTTTTAAAATGCTTATTTAATTCTACTGCTATTCTTCTAAAAGCTGTTCGTGCCTCCTCTAAGTCTTTCTTTTTTATAGTTATTGTTATATACTTTTCTTGCACAATTCCATTACTTGTTTTGGCTCCCTCATCTATTAGCCTATTATACTCACTTCTTAATCTATCAAGTTTGTCTTTTTCATTTTCTATTTTAATGTTATTTTCTATATTTTGTTCGTTCATTTTACTATTTAATATACTGATTTTTACAAGCATTTCACACTCAAAGGAATTAAGTATTTGCATATAGTCTAAAAACATTGCCTCTTTATCTTCCTCGCTTGCTACAATATAGTTAATATCTGTAAATTTAAAAGTTTTGGAATATCTATTTTTTCCTAGTAAAAATACCCCATCTCGCCATATTCGTTTTACTGGTATAACGTCCTGTACCCCTTTCGGAATTATATATTTTTCTTTGTCTTTTTTTAATAAATCAATAAATCTAAACATTTTTTGTCCTCCTTTTTTCTTTTTTGCTCTTTTTCTCTTTCTTGTGTTGTTTTTCTTTCTTAGTTTCCCTCTTCCCTTTTTCATAGTGTCTATACATATCTAAATATAGATTATTGGGTTTGAATACTAATTTTTTAGGTGTTAATATCTCTGACTTAACCCAAGCTATAAAAAACTTTTCTGATGTCATTCCGTTATATTTTACAAATCCTAGTAATGCAAAAGGAACTGCACCTGCCATACACAGCAACGATACAGTTCCTATATTATTAAATATTGGTTTTGTTATAAAGTATATTCCGACTACTACAATACAAGCTAATGCCGAACATACAAATTGCCTCATTGTCAGTCCAAAAAATATATTTTCTTTGTACTGCCTTATTTCCTTATTTATCTTAACTTCCATAAGTAATTATCTCTCCTTTTCCTTTTTATTTTTTTCTATTTTTTCAAATTCTTTTAAATACTGTTTCTTCGCTAACTTCAATCCTTTCTTTAATGTATTGCTTTTTTCTACATCTTCTATTGTTAAGTCTAGTGCAGCTAATGTATCACTCAAATCATAAGTAATTATATATTCATGATTTCCCAATTCATAATAAAACATATCCTTAATAAAACCTGTTCCATCTTTATCTTGTTCAATGGCTTGTTTCTTTTCTTTTTCAAAACATTCAAAAAGTTCCTCAAACTGTTTTTTATTCTCTTTTTTTATATATCCTCCTGCACCAATAAAACATATTTTATCTTTATCTTTTTCTTCAAGTCCTAATTTTTTCATTCCAACTTTAAATTGTTCATCACTAAAAGCAAAAAATATTGGAAATTCATTAAATTGCCTTTGTTGTTTATTTTTCAAATTTTGATACATATTTTCTTTCATAATCATCTTTCCCTTTCCTTTGATTGCTTCTTTATTGATTCAATAAATTCTTTTTTCTCTTTTACTA
Source organism: uncultured Clostridium sp. (assembly GCA_947088765.1). Classification (GTDB taxonomy): domain Bacteria; phylum Bacillota; class Clostridia; order TANB77; family CAG-508; genus CAKPSH01. The sequence goes on from CAMUHU010000019.1 coordinate 9,984, forward strand.
TTTCTTTCATTTTATTATCTTTATTTTCTAGCAATTTGAATGTATCTGCTAGATTTCTTCCTGCTTTTACTTTTTCAAAGTCTTCTTTTGCTTTTTTTAAGTCTTCTCCATAATAATAGCCATAGCCCCAGTCTAACTTCTTATCATCTACTTTATAATGAAAAGCTATGATGTACTCTTTTGTTCCATCTTTAAATTGATGTTGTACAAGTGCAACTTTAACATTGTTTCTTTTTCCTGTTTCAATAATACATTTATTATCTTTTTTCTCTTTATCCATACAGTCTTTGCTCCTTTCATCTTTCACATACTCTCTGTTTTTTCAATTCTTTTTTTACACTATCATAGATTTTATCTAAATATTCAAACATTGTTTGGCTACACCTTTTGTTGCTAGTAGCTTTAAAAAATCCCTTTTTGGTTTTAAAATTATAATCTGTAAGCCTATTATTGATAAATCCCTGTGTTGCAAGTGGAATTTTTATATCATATTCTTTAGCTAAAAAAAGCACACAATTTTGTGTGTCTGGAGTAAATTTATATTCGTTATCTTTATAAAATTTAAAATCAAATATTTTTATTGTTTCTCCTTTGTATATATTTTGTTTTATTTCTTTTAATTGCCTTTTAAATTCTGTATTTATTTGCTTTACTGTTTCTTTTTCCTGTTGCTTTCTTGCTTTTAATTCTTCTTGTTCTGCTCTTTTATTTTCTGCAATATATTCTTCTCTGCTATTTTTTGCCATATCATACATATCTGGAAAATGTTTACAAATATATGCTAATTCACATTTATTGAAATAATTTTTTCTTTCGATTTTTTTCGTAAAGAACTCTTTTAAATCAAATGTAGATAGCTTTTCGATAACACGATCACAATAGTTTTTACTGTCTATTAGTGTACTGTCTATACTAGCACTAATAAACTTTTTGAACTCAATTCCTGCTATATTCATTTTCCAATATTCATTATCTTTATCTTTAAATAAATACTCTTGCCCATATTGTCCATAATTTCCTAGTTCTTCTTTTAATACTGCTATTTCTTTTCCATTATAATTTACTTTTGTTACTCTCTTATTTGCTTTTTTTAGCTCATTGTCTTCTATAAGCCATACTGTTTCTATATTGGTTTGTTCTATCATAATATTTCCCTACCTTTCATTTATAATCCCATTATTTCATGCACTATTTTTTCGCCCATTTTTATAGTTCCTACAAGTACAAGCATATTGAAAACTATCTCTCCAATATAACTCCATACTTGCGTTGCAACAGGTGCGTTCATATCAACTGCTGGTGGTGTAGACGCAAATAGCGAAAATATGATACAAGAAAGCACAATAATTGCCCCTTCCATACATACTGAAGTATAAGATTTTATAAAGCTCTTTGCCACGCTTTGTGATGGCTCTCCTGCCATTGCCGAAAGTGGAATTGGAGCTATTGCTGTGTACAGATAAAGCTTGAAAAACCTACCATAAATGGAAAGTATCATCACAAATGACAGTACAATTATAAATAGTTCTCCGTATAAGTGTTATTGCCCATAATGGAATACTTTCTCCAAATCCGGCAACTTTCTATTGCTGAGATTATTTCTGGAGGTATAACTGTAATTGTGCTATTTCCAAAACCTGCTGAACTCATTATTGTAGAACTTATGCCCTGCACTATCTTAAATACTGCAAGCATTAAGTCTAGTCCATAGACAACGATTGTATATGCTATTGCAAATCGCAAGAACAACTTAAATGCGTGTTCTGGTTTACGAATTTCTGAAAATGAATTACAAGTCTTTATAACTCCTGCTAAAAAGAAAATTACAAGTAATGCTAGTCCGTATTGCTTGTAATGCTCCATGTATATTAATGATTACATTCCAAATTCCACCGACCTTTAAAATTCTCTGGTGTTTGTGAAACTAATTGCCATATCTCGCCTAGTTTCCCATTCCAAGTATCAATTGCGTTTTGTAGATTACCTACAATCCAATTATCACTCAAATTTATCGCCTCCTATATTTTTTATAGGAGGGCAATATCTCTTTATTGTTTTTCTTCAATTTTCTAACCTAAAATTAGTTCTAGTATTTGTTTTGCAAATGCTATTATTACTCCACCTGCAAGAGTCATAAATCCGTTTGCTCTTTGTGATGGGTCATGGCTTTTTATTGCCATACCTATTTGAACAATTCCCCATAATAGCAAAATTGCACCTATTGCACCTATGATTTGATACATAAAGTTTTTTAGATTATTGATAACAGCTAGTGGATCGTCTGTTGCAAATACTGTGTTGTTACCAACTACTAATACAGCTCCAACTGTTAAAATTTTCATACCTATACTTAATAATTTTTGTTTACTTATTTTCTTTTTCATAAAAAATTCCTCTCTTTCCAAGAGGGCATATTTGTCTTATTTTGTTTTTCTTCAAAATTAGTTATCTTTTTTAGATTCGTTCATTAAGTAGTCATCTATTTCTTCATCTATTAAGATTTCATAATTTCCTATATCTTTATACTCTTTGCATTTTATATCACTTACATTGGTATCTATTGATATAGTAGCAATAGCATTTTTTGTATTGCCGTGTATATATGCTTTATACCCTCCATCTTCTGTTAGTTTGATGTTAGGGTGTGCAAATGTGTTATATTTTAAGTCTATTATTGGTCTTTCTCCTCTTATAAATAATAAAGCATACTTATTATCTAACATTCTGATTTCGTCTGGTGTCATTAGTTCCCTACCTGCTATCTGGTAGTTTGTACTATAACTTCCAGAATGTCCTGTGCTTTTTCCATAAGTATTAGTGTCTATTGTTTCTTTGCCGTAAGAGTTCACTAATATACTTATGCGTGCTTTGTTCATTACCACCTAAATATAATAATTCATCACAGTTACCGACTATACTTTCCCATTGTTTCTCGAATAGCGTTTTTAACTGTGCAAGGTTCTGTAATATTATAGAAACTGATACACCTCTTGAACGCATTGTTGCTAAAATCTTGTCAAAATCATCTGGCAAACTTACATTCGCAAATTCATCCATTATAAAATGAACATTCACAGGCAATGCTCCTTTGTACTTATGGTCTGCTATATAAAATAATTGTTGAAATATCTGTGTATATAGCATTGAAACAATAAAGTTAAATGATGTGTCATTATCTGGAATAAGTGCAAACAATGCTACTTTCTTTTCTCCAATACTTGCTAGCTCCATTTCGTCCTCCATTGTTAAGTTTGCTAAATCTCGCAAATTAAACTTTTCTAACCTAGAGGCTAATGTTATTTGAATTGATTTTAGTGTTTTTGCTGAACCAGAGTGATAGCTCCTATAATATTTTAATGCAATATGCTGTGGGTTTATTTCTTCTATCATTTTAAATAATTCGTCTAATGGACTTTCGTATTCGTCATCATCTTCTTTTACATCTCCTGCCCTTAATAGCTCTAATACCATATCAAAATTTTGCTCATAGTCTGGAGCTTCATATTTTAATAGAAAGATTAAAGACATAAGTAACATTGAGGCTGATGTGTCCCAGAACGGATCATTACTTTGACTTCCGTTTCGGTGTTGTACTCTTAAACAAATTCGTTACAAGTCTTTGAACATCATTGTCAGTTTTTAGGTATTTAAACGGATTATAACCATAACTTAAATTCATATTGATTAAGTCTAACACTTTCACTTCAAATCCTTTTTGTTCTAGCATATACCCTGTATCTCTTAAAATTTCGCCTTTTGGGTCTAAAATAATATATGAGTTATTAGAAGCTTGTAATAAATTAGGTTTTGCATAAAACAATGTTTTTCCTGCACCGACTTCCGTCCAATTACTAATGTATTAAGATTTCTTCTGTGTTTTTTAGCATTTAGTCCTAGTCTTATATCTTGTGTTAGTATTCTGTTTTCGCTTTCTGGTAGTTGTTTATATTTCTTATTGATTTCTCTTGTATTTCCCCACTTAGCAGAGCCATGTTCCTTACCTTTTTTATAATTCTTTCTAGTTGAAAAATATGCTCCTATTCCTATAAAATAAGAAAATAAAAAAATAGCAACAGTTTTTGTGCTATTCTCTACAATACTTATTTTTAATGGTGTGTTTAGTGCTACTGGCAATTCATTTATTATTTTTGCAAGTCCTCCGTCTAATAATGGTGCTACTAAAAGTGCAAGCCATATAACAGGTATTATTCCAATAATAGTTAGTATTACATATATTCTATTATCTTGTTTCATCTCTATCTCCTTTTTTTCGGTGGAATATTCCCTTCTGCTTTTTAGATGGTGCTTTCGCAACTTTTATAATAACTTTATCTATCAAGTCTGTTTCTTTTTCTTGCTGTCTTAATTCATTTTTCATACTTAATAGAGAATTTATTATAATTGCATATACAATTCTGTCCATTTCAACTACTCTTTTTTCATCTTCCATAGAACTTTCCTACCTTTCGTATTCTCTATTAGTTTTGTTTCTGTTTTTCATTCCTACATCTCTGTCCATACCCTCTGCTAGTATTTCAAAACATTCTCGTCCTTTTCCTAATTCTGCTTTTACTTCTTGTGGTGTCATCTGTTTTAATTCTTCTGGTATTCTTTCAAAATTAAAGTCTTTTGTTGGTACTCCATATCTTTTACATATCATATATGCAACACTTTCATTTTTGAAGTTGTTTAGTTCTGAATCTGCAAAAGATAATGTGTGAATACTTGCAATTTCTCTTATTAGTCCTTTTATTGTTTGTTCTACTTCTGCTCTTTCTGCTACTTCAATAATTCTTTCATCTGCATTAAAATTAACTAACTTATTGCTATTTGAAGTATTTGCTACTGGTCTTACTTCAACTGGCGACATAGATAGTATAGATTTCATTATAGTTTCTTTTGAAAATGGTACTGTATTTAATTGCCTTTTTGTTCTCATATCTGAGATATCATATACATTTTTAGGATTATAGCTTTGAGCCTCTGTTCCATCATCTCTTTCGTAAATATATCCTTGCTCTAATATAATTATTTTGTTTGGCTTTCCTGCAAAATTTATATTGTCTTTTTTCCACCCCTCTGCGTCTTTTAGTTGTGTAGCTTTTGGGTTTTGTGCTGTTACAAGTAAAGCATTTCCTACTGAATAAGTTGGAAATTTACTTTGCACATTTAAGTAGGTTTTATAAAGTTCTCCACTTTCTGTTATTTTTGTTGCCATTTCATCTTGTGTGTTATATGCAAATTCTCTGTCTTGCTGTTTTCCTTTTCCCCATTCTTCTGCATTAAACTCTTTTTTGTTACTTTGCACATTATTAACTGCACTTTTTATAATATCGTTTATCATACTCATAAAATTATTTGCTCCTTTCTTTTTTTCTATTTTCCTTTTTAGACTGTTTGTGTTTTGTTTCGTTTGATTTTTCTTGTTTTGGTGTTTCTTTTGTTTCTTCTTTTGCCTTTTGCTTTTCTTTTTCCTCGTTCTGTTTTTTTATTGTGTCTAGCTTTTCTTTTATTGATGGTTTTTCTTCCTTTTTAGCCTCACTCGTCTTTTCGTTTGCTTTCAATAAATTCTCTGATTGAACTTCTTGCTCCGTAACTGGAATTTTGTTACTGGGGTTGGTGTTCTCATTTTCCTCCTTATCATTTTGTTTTTTCATTAACTTGTTTATTAAATCTTGTGATGTATTTTTTTCTTGAATTTCTTTTTGAACTTCTGTTTTTTCTTTTGGTATTTGTGTAGGATTTTCCTTTTCTGCTTGTTCTAATACTTCATCTAATTGCGATTGTTCAACTGTAATTAAGTTATAATTTTCTACTATTCTATTGATTAAAACTGCATTTTCCTCTTTAACTACAATATCAATAATTCCATTTTTATTTCCTTTTAGATATATCGCACTATATGGTACTTTGTATTTTTTAGCACCCTTTTTGAAGTCTTCTAGGTTTTCTTTTTTAATACTGAATATTTTAAAATCGCCCTTACTTTTTAACATTTTATTTAGTCCTACTTTACCTGTTTTGTGTTCGTTTCGTTCTTTTGAAATAGCATATAACATTACTGCTACTTCTTTTGCCATATTTCCTGTTAGTCTAGCCAACACTTCTGTTCCATCTAACATCATTTTTACAAATTCATCTGCTGATTCGCCTGCTGTACTCATAATCCTCTTTCTCCTTTCCTTTTTGGATTTCTTTTTTCTCATCTAACTCTTTTAGATTTTGTTTTATCTTTGGTACTCTTGCCTCAATTTCCTTACACATTTTTATTTTGTGTTTTAGAAATTGAATTTTGCCTGCTATTTGAGAGAGTTTTGTATAATTTTCTTGTCTTTCTTCTTTCTTCAGCTTGGTGTTCTGATAGTAAAGTTTATCTCGCTCCTCCTCGAGATTTTTAAGTTCTTCATTTATAGTATTCATATATAAAGAAAGCTCCTTTGTAGTCTTAATATCATTACTACAAAGAAGTCTTGCTTCCTCTGATATTCTTTCCATTTTCTGCACATCTGCTTTAATGGAAATTGGTGTTTTGTGTTTCTTTTCTGTTTTTGGATATATCTTTAATAAGTAACAATAATATAAATATAATGCCTTAATTCCTTTGACTTTTTTCTTGTTACTTATCTTTCCTTTATAAATATATATTCTATTTAAACGCTTTTCTGGAAATGGTAGTTTTATTGCTTTTTCTGTTTTTATTCTTGACTTTATTTGTTCTACTGTATAGTCATCTCCAAATGCTCTTGCTACTCTTATATTTTTTGTATATGGCTCTTTCCTTATACTTAACTTACCTGCTCTATAAATAAGTTCATAGTCCATTGCTTTTAACAAATTTTCAAATTCTTTATAGGTATTTGACTGTGTAATAGCATAATCAATATCTTGCTTTGTTTGTGTGTGATAATTAGATTTTTTAGCATATTTTTCAAAATACTTTGCATAATCTATTTTATATTTTCCTGTTGGCTTTTCTTTCAAAACTGACAGTCCATACTCTCTACACAAATTGTCTGATGTGTGTCTTATTAAGGCATAGGTTTCATCATTATCATAATACTTTTTTCCATCTACAAACGAAACAGAATTGAGCACGAAATGATTGTGTACGCAATGAGTATTTAAGTGTGTTGTAACTACAACTTGGAATCTATCTCCCCATATTTCCTCTGCTAGTTTTATTCCAATTTTGTGTGCTACTTCTGGTGTTACTTCGCCCTCTTTGAAAGACTGGAATGCGTGATAACCTAAAATTTTATCTTCTTGTTCAAATATCTTTTTTGTTTCCATCATTTCTTGTAGTATTGTGTCTTCACTACAATTTATTGCTGTAACATATAGTTGTTCTTCTGTTTTATAACTTGCCTTTGCATACTCTACTACTCTATGCATATTGTAATAACTGTCTGCGTCCGTTTTCTTTTCATTTACTGCATAATCAATAACATTATCTAGTCTGCTTTGTATATCCCATATTTTTGTTGTTGCCATTGTATCTCCTCCAAACTATTTCAAATATTTTTCTGCTATTCTCATTCTTAATTCATCAATACCTTTTAATGTTTTATCTACTCTTTTCGTGTCTAATTGTTTTGTATATTTACTTAAATCTTTTATTGTTTTTATTTCTTTTCTTAACTGTAAAAGTTCTTTCATTGTTTCGTAAAATTCTTGTGGTGGCTTTTCTTTTATTGTTGTTCCTTTTATCAATTTTCTTATAACTTGTACTTCTGTTCTTCCAGATAAATTGCTCAAATTTTTTAATGTATTATCTTCGTCTTCATCAAACCAGAAGTTCTTTTTTATTCTTCTTTTTCTCATAACTTTTCCTTTCGTTTATTTATAATTTTTAAATGGGGATTGGGGCATTGCCCCATAATATCGAATTTTTCTAGGGAGGAAAAATTCAGTGCTTGTTAGGAGTATCTTTGGTGTATAATATCATCTATCTGCACAAAATTCTATCTCTATTTTTTTGTTTTCTTTACTAAAATTTTATATTTTTTCATATTTTATCTTGCCATTTCTTTTTCAATTTTTTTATTGCCTTTTTTCAAACATAAGTATTCATTTACATCTTTTCCATAAGGCATTGGTCTATCAAAAACTTTATATTTTTTACTTAATACTTGCTGAAAAAAAGTGCTTGCATTTCTTCCTGCTAAATCTCTATCTAGGTGTAAATGTACTTCATTTACATTAGGATTTTTTTCTAAAAATTCTGTTAATGAAACTGGGATTTTTGTTTTTTCTAAATCATATTTTGAAGAATAAATCCCACCTAATGACAGTAAGTTTTCTTCTTTCCAATTTATATTTTCTAAACTTAAAAGAGTAGCAAATGATAATAAATCAATGCTACTTTCAAATAAATGAACTATATTATTTTCTTTCTCTGCTTTTATCTTAAATGAATATTTTTTGTTACTTCCTGCCCCGCTCTCTCATAAACCTTTCTTGATTTGTTGCCCTGCAAAAAGCATAGCTTAGAATTTTATTATTATCGTAACCAATGAAGACTACATTGTTTGTTTTTTCTTCTTGATATAGTAACTTATTTTCAATGCAATATTTTATAATTTCTTTGTCTATTCCTCTTGATAATAAATAATTTATTGCTCTATCATTATTAGTTGCTCTTACTGGTATTTTTAATTTTCTTTCATAGTTTTTTTCTTGCTGTTTATACTTAATTGGTGTTTGAATTTTTATATTTCCTAATACTGTTTGAACTGCATTTATAAATGATAAATTTTTAACTTTCATTAGATAATCTATTGCATTTTTTCCTCCTACTCCTTTTGAAAACCAATACCACAAACCATTACTAATTTTTAAGCTATCATGTTCCTTTGTTACATAAGTATTTCTGCATACTTCTACTAACTCAAATGGCTCATAATTTTTTAAATAAGTAAGTAAATCAATTTGTCTTGCTTGTGCAACTATTTCTGGTGCAATATACGGCATAACCTACACCTACCTTTCCATTTCTTTATGCTTTTTTTCTTTTATAACTTCGTCTTTATATTCTCTAAACTCTGTATCCATAAGATTATCTTCATTCAATATATATTCTTCATTTCTATATCTATCGTGTGCAATATTTATAGCGTCTTCTAATGAATTAGCTTTTATTTTAACAACTTTTTGTAAAGTTTCTTCTATTTCAATTTGATATACTTTTGACATCACTTTTACCTCTCTTTCTCTTGTATTTTCTTTTAAATCATCATAACTCATATCGTGTCCTTTCTAATCATTATAAGGTAATATATTTTTTTCTATATAGCTCTTATATGAATTTTCTGAAGTATAATAGCTTTTCTCTTGTGAGTAATATTCATTATTAGAATTTGCATATTTTTTCATTGTTGCTTTTTCAATTCGTTTTATTTTTTTTTGCTCTTTAATTTCTTTACAATTTTCAAGCTCTAATTCTTGTAATTCTAATTGTAACCCTGCTGATTCATTTCTATATTTCCTTATTTCTAATTTCTTTTTTTTATATTTTAGTTCCATTTCTTCTAGTTCCTTATTTGCTTTAGCAATTTTTATATTTAATTTTTCAATTTTTTCTGTTATTTCTGCTCTTTGCAAACTTATCACTTTCCTTTCATTCAATAAAAAGGAAAATACTAATTTCTTAATATCTTCCTTCTTTATCTTACATCTCTATTTTTTCTTTTTAGTCGCCCTTCTCTCTGTTGCTTTTGTACTTCCTTTTCAATTTCTTTCGACATTATTTCTATTGCTTTTTGCTCATTATTACTGAAAAAATACTTATCTTTATAGCTATAAAAAAACACTTTACCATCAAATTGTTTCATCATTTGGTCTAACTGCATTTCAATTCCACTAGCAAACCATAAATCCCCGTTTATATCTCTACTATTATAATTTTTACTTGGAATTTCATATTGCTTAATAAATATTTTCTTATTTTCTTTCAAAATTTCTTCTTTTAAATCTTGATAAATTTGTTTAAATATTTGTTCTGTTTGCATATTAGTTTTATCCTTTCTTTCATTGGTATTTATATTTTGTTTACTTAATTTAGCCTTCATTTCTTTTTCATAATTATTTATTTGTTCTAAACTTATCCACTCTGGCTTTTCTTTAAGTTTATTATAAATTTCTTTCATATCTGATATTTGATTATCAACTGTTAATGCCCATAAATGTTTTTCTGTTCCTCCACCATTTCCTAAAAAATATTTACAGTCTGATTCAAGCCTACTTAACATTTGATATAAAAATTTTGGGTCATTATTATCTTTAAAATATTCTTTATTCATTTATTTCTCCTCTCTGATTTTAAATAAAAAAGAAGATACTAATTTCTTAATATCTTCCTTAATTTTGCTGTTTTATTTTTTATAATCTACTTGATAACTTGCAATCTTTGAAAATTTATTACTATTACCATAAGTAGGTTAAGTCCTTACAATAAACTTATATCTTAAATAAATTGCATTACAATTATATCTTTTACTATGCGATTTTCTTTTGATCAAATTTACGAATTTTCTCTAAAAACTCATTCATATAACCAAATAATTCTTCTTTTCTGGTGCTTAATTCCTCAACAGTATTATTATCTAGTTTATGTGTTAGAGAATCTCTTATTTTCTTAACAGATTTCATTCCAGCACGAGTTTCTGCTCCAAAAAGTTTTGTAAGTAAATCCTTTTCAAAATCATAGCCTGCAAATTCTAATGCATAAGGTGCTTGGCTCATTGAAATTATTAACCTAGATTTCCCTTTACCTTTATACTTTTGATGCTCTGCTAATATAATTTTATAAGTGCTTTCGCACATAAGAAAAGTATTTTTAAAATTCTCTATAAGCATTTTATTTTCTTCATTTTTAAGAATTCTTTCAATTCTTTCTAATTCATTTTTTGCTCTATTTCTTAACTCAATTTGTTTTTCTCCTGAAATAGTCATACCTTGCTCCTCCTTTAGTTACATAATTTATTATTTTCTAAAATTATATCATAAAAAAACATTTAATTCTATTAAATCAAATATTTTTCTAATATTCGACAAATTTCGCATGTATTATTTATGTAAATTTGCTATAATAGTATATAAGAGAGGAGTTGGTTTTATGAATTCACAAGTATGCTTATTGATTTTAAAAAATACTGCCAAGCTAGAAAAATTGATTTCACAAAATGCCTCATACAATAAAATACTAAAACAAAGCCGAAAACTTGACAAATACATTTTAATAGAAATGCAACACATAAATAAAGTAATGAGTTAGTTTATAGACTAGCTCCTATTCATTATTAATAATTTACTATAATAATTTCATCTGTCTTAAAAATAGTATCATTTCTCTAATGCCTAATTTAAAAGTTTCTATTGTTTCAAAGGTATCAAGGCTTTGTTGCAAACTTAAAATATCTAAAATCGCTTTTAATTCCATATCTGATAACTCTACTATTTTTCTAACTTCTATAAAAGTCCTCACATTTGGATTATCTTTTTTTATCTTTTCTATCTTATCTTTTATCTCTTTATATTTTGTATTTTCTTTTAATAGTTCTATTCTACTACTAATTAAGTTATCATAAAAATCATCTAAAGTTTCATTAAAAACTGTTGTTTTTTCTTCTACTTCATTTTTTAATATTTCTTTTAACTTGATACTATCATAAGCACCTAATTTGTAATACATTTTATTCCAAAACGAATCTTCTTTTCCTCTTTCTAACTCGTATTCATTCAAGATTTTTAATACTTCACTCTGTATTCTCTCATTCGTAATGGATTTTTCAATTTTCTTTTTTAGTTTTTCTTCAATTACTAAAGATTTGATTTTTTCATTCCTTTCTTGCATTTTCTCTAAAATGTTATCTGCAAATTCACTTTCTTTTGACTCATATAGTTCATCTAAAATGTTCCTTTCAAAAAATTTTTTCATAATATATACCTCCTATAGCTATATATTATGTTAAGTTTGTATATAAAGGAAATGTGCGAAATAAGAAAATTTTTCTTTTTTATACTTTTGTTTTTATCTTACATATTCTTTTTGCTTTTCATATTCTCCAACTTCAATATCATCTTCATCATCTACTTCAATAACTTCACTACTGCTAGTTTCTCCTATTTTTAATTCTGCATTTACTACTTTTAATCTTTTCAATGTTTCTTGCAATTCATCTTCCTTTGAAAATGGTACTGCTACATTTTCTTGTGCTGTTTTTAGTTGTTGTTGTAAATTTTTTAACTTGTCTTTTGCTGTTGGAATTGCTTTCATAATCGATTCTAATGTGTTATTTATACGAGTTATTACTCCTAACTTATCACTTCCTAATGTAGCTCTATAAATCTGTTTATTTTTTAATGCAACTTGAAATACTTTTGAAAAAGTATTAAATTCTAAATACATCTGGAAACCTCTATATGTGCCTATATATATTCCTTTTGTATCGTGTACTTTATTACATAATTGTAGTATTTTTTCTCCTGCTTTTGCTTTTTCACTATATACTTGATTATCTAATTGCATTGGACAAAAGTCTATATTAGCTGTGTTTGATTTTAAGTGTTCGTTATCTTCTGTTAGATTTGCTATTTCTTTTTCACATTCTGTAATTTCTTGTGGGTACTTTTTGTTTATCATATCTTCTAACTCATATTTTTGTCCTAAATAACTTTGTTTTAGCATTTTTAATTTACTTGACTTTGTTTCTAATTCTGTTTTTTCTCTTATAAGTGGATTTCCTGTTGCAATAGATTTTATTTCTGCATAACTTAATGCTTTTTCGTCTATATCTTCTATACTTCTTTCTGGTGTTTTAGAAGTCATAATTTGTGAAATACCTCTTTGCTTTTTTTCTACCATTTGATACATATATGCGTCAAAAGTTCCCTTTGTTACATAGATATATTGGTGTACTACTGGATTTTTATTAAATTGTCTTACAAATCTTCCACCGGCGTTGTGTTAAATCTCCCGGTCTAAATGGACAATCTAAATCGTGATATGCTATTCCTAAATCTTGAACATTTGTTCCTGCACCCATTTTAAAGGTACTACCTAATAATATTCTTACATCTCCTGTACGAACTTTTGCAAATAGTTCCTCTTTCTTTGTTTCTGTTGTTGCGTCGTGTATAAATGCTATTTGTTCTTCTGGTACTCCCATATTTATTAGCTTTTTCTTAATGTCATTATAAACATCTGTAAATTTATTTTCATTTTCTTGTACTTCTTGTGTTTCTTCTATTTGTTCTACCTTTTCCATTTCTTCTTTGTCTACTTCATATACATTTTCTTCGTTTTCTTTCATAGGAATACTATCTGCTTTTTTAGGTGTAGATAAATCACAGAAAACAAGCTGTGTTAATTTTTCATCAGCTGTATCATACCAAATATTATATATATGATTTATACAAGCATTGACTTTGCTTTCTTTTTCATCTGGTAGCATACTATTTATAATTCGTTGGTCTAATGCTAGTTTTCTTCCCTCGTTTGTAATATTCAACATATTATCTTGGTATATACTAACTTGTCCACTTCTTATCGCCTCTGCTCTATCGCCTAATGCTTTTACCATATCTTTTTGTATTTGTGTAGGCTCTACTTCAATTATATGCTTTTCTAGTTTAGGTACTGGCAAATTTAATGTTTCTGCTGTTTGAATATCTGCAATTTCTCTAAACATACTCATCAGCTCTGGTATATTATAAAATCGTGAAAAGCTAGTCTTAATTTTGAACTTATTTCCGTTCTGGCAACAATTCAACTGCTGTAACGGTCTCCCCAAAGGTGCTTGCCCACGAATCGAAGTGTTGTAAATTGTGTTTTAATAAGGTGTTATACTGTAAATATCTCTGCATTGTATATAACTCTACAATACTATTCGATATTGGTGTACCAGTCGCAAAAATAACTCCTTTTCCTCCTGTTATTTCATCCATATATTGCGTTTTCATAAACATATCAGAACTTTTTTGTGCGTCGCTACTTCCAACTCCTGCTACTCTTTTCATTTTGCTTTGGAAAAATAAATTTTTATAATAATGTGCCTCATCTACAAATAATCTATCTACTCCGTAATTGTTCAAAAGTTATAACATCATCTTTTCTGTCTGCATTGTTTAGTTTTTCTAGTTTAGTTTCTAATGACTTTGCTGTTAATTCTAATTGCCTTATAGAAAACTTTTCTCCGTTTTGTTCCTTTAATTCTGCTATTCCTTTCATTATTTCATTTATTTGTTTCTCCAGAAAGTGTCTTTGCCTCTCAACTGACATTGGTATTTTCTCAAACTGGCTATGCCCTATTATAACAGCGTCAAAATCGCCTGTTGCTATCTTTGAACAAAACTTTTTCCTATTATTCTTTGCAAAATCTTTCTTTGTAGTTACTAAGATATTCGCACTTGGGTATAATGTCAAAAATTCATTAGCAAACTGCTCGACTATATGATTTGGCACTACAAATAGACTTTTATTACATAATCCTAATCGCTTACTTTCCATTGCACCTGCAACCATTTCATAGGTTTTTCCTGCACCTACTTCGTGAGCTAACAATGTATTTCCATTATATAAAATTCTTGCAACAGCATTTGCTTGATGTGGTCTTAATTTTTTTTCTGGATTCATTCCGTAAAAGTTTAAATGACTTCCATCATATTCTCTATTACGAATACAATTAAATTTATCATTATAAATTCTTACAAGTTTTTCTCGTCTGTCTTGATCTTTGAAAATCCACTCATTAAATTTTGCTTTTATTTCATCTTGTTTTGACTGTGCTATTGCTGTTCTTTGTTTATCTATAACTCTAATCTTTTCTCCGTTACTATCGTAACTATCTTTATATACTTTTGTATTTCTTAAATTCAATATATTTTCAATTATTCTAAACGCATTTATTTTTGAATCTAATCCGTAAGTATTATTAGCTAAAACATTTGACTTATTTTCAGATTTACCTGTTACATTCCACCCTGTTGTATATTCAGAATACTGCACTTTAATTCTTTGTTTGTAATAATCATTAACATTTAATAATTCATATATAAATTGTTCAATATATTGTTCTGGTATCCAAGTAGCACCTAGTCTTACTTCTATATCACTTGCTTTTATATCTTCTGGTATTACTTTCTCTAATTCTCTTATATGAACTTCAAACTCTGGATTTCCCTTTGCAAGTTCTTTTGCAATAGCAAGTTTTTCTCTTACATTTCCACTTAAATATTCATCTGCTGTAATATATCTTTTTTCTTCTGCGACTGAGTTAGGCATTCTAAATATTTGCCCCTCTAATTCTTTTAGTAATTCATCTTCTGTTTTGTCTGTAAGAGATTTCATATATTCAATATCAACTTTTGCTTTTTCCGACAGTGATAATATAAGTGCCTCATTTGCTGTATCTACTTTTGTTATTTCTTTTCTGGCTTTTATTGTTTTCTTTGTGAATATATCTGCTTTTCTTTCAAAATTTCCTTTTGAATCTAATATTTCTAGTGAGCATAATAAGTAATAACTACTATCTTCTGAAAATGCTTGATTATTTCCCCTGCTGTTAATTCTTCCATATTTTTTTACAAATCTATCATATAATTGGTTTAGTTTTTCTTGCTCTGCTTTTATTTCACTATCACTACTATCATCAACTTGTAGTTCTATTAGTTTTCTTGTGCAATTTCTTATTTCTACCATACCTTTTATACGATTTATTGTTGTTTCTGGCAAATCTTGTTCAAACATTCTACTGTTTTCTCTGTAATAAACCTTTCCATTAACAACTGTATATGAATAATTTTTTACTGTCGGATCTGCTGGTATAGAATTATCTTCGTTTTCTATTAATTCGTCTAAATCAAATTCTTCTATTTCAGATTCTATATTTGAAATAGCATTAGATAGCATATAATCTAAATCGCTACCCTCTA
>CAMUHU010000020.1 GCA_947088765.1 uncultured Clostridium sp.
ACAAGATTTTTTTCTTCTAGTTCTTTATTTATTAAAGCATTAGAGTCTTCACTCCTAACATTTCCTACTCTACTTGCTATTCTTTTTATTTCTTTTTTTAATATAAAAATATAGAGAAATAGCATTAAAATTATAACTATTAATAAACAAATAATAAATATCATACTATTTCTCTCCTATCTTTATATTATTTCTGATTTCTTAAAAGAATAATATCCTAATAAATTAAATATTATTACATAAAAAATTGCTAGTAAACTTGCTTTTATTATATATTCAGTTGATGGGTTATTTGCAAGGTTACTAATCATATATTGTAATTCCCAATCTGTCATAATTGTTTGTTCTAAATGAAATATAGTAATAGCTCCTTGTAGTATTAGTTGTATTATCATTAATAGTGGTATAGTTAAACCATTAAATAACGCTTTTTTCTTTGTTATAAACGCTATACCTATTAATACGCTTAACATTCCTAGTATTATTGGAATTTGTATTATAGTATATTTTGTAAATTCTATAAAGTCTGATGAGAATGATTTACCATTAAAAATTATATTTAAAAAATATATTCCATAATTGTTTAACAATGTCATGAAAATTCCAATAAGCATTACAGTACAGACTTTAGCTATATAATATTTTTCCCTAGATATAGCTGATGATAGCGTATTTTTAGCAGTACTGTCAGATAAGTCAACACATATTACAATAAATACTACTACAATAAATAGGTAGTACAGATTGGTATTTGCTCCAATAATTTGTTTATCTAAATCAAATTCTGCATGCTCCTTCATAATCTCTCTGATATCTAATATGTTATTAGCTTTACTCACTTTTTCCATAAGTTCTAAGTCTTCTGGTGTCATTCCCTGATTTGTGTCTTCATCTATCATAACAGTAGTTCCTATATATCCTGGACTCATTAAAAATACACTTACCCCAATTATAATAAACATTAATATTATTGCTATGTATATTCCTTTCCCTCTAAATATTCTATATAAATCTGATTTTATTATATTTAACATTTTATTTTTCCTCCTTTACGATAGTTTTAAAATAGTCCTCTAAAGTAATTCCTGATTCATAAAGACTTATGATATCAATATCATTTTTTATTAATGTTTTGTTTACTTTACTACTATTTTCTAAATAATCATACAGTCGGATTTCTGTATTATCTATTATTTTATAATTCTTTGTTTTTAGTTGTTCTTCTAAAATTACAGCTACTTTTGATGTTTCTTTAGTTTTTATTACAATACATTTACTACATTCTTCATCTAACTGTTCTTTCGTAATTTCTTTTATTACTTTTCCTTTCTCTATAATACAGAATTTATTTGATACTTGATATAATTCATTTAATATGTGACTTGATATTAAAATAGTTATATTCTTTTCTAAGTTTAGTTTTTTAAATAAATCTCTTAATTCACTAATTCCTATTGGATCAAGTCCATTAATTGGTTCGTCTAATATAATAAAGTCTGGGTTATCTAATATTGCAAATGCAATTCCTAAACGTTGTTTCATTCCTAAAGAATATGTTTTGAATTTTTTGTTTTTTGCTTCACTTAGTCCTACTAATTCTATTGCTTCATCAATTTGTTTGTTATCTACAATTCCCTTTTGTATAGCATAGTATTTTAAATTATTTACTGCTGATAAATTTGGGAAAAATGCAGGATTTTCTATTAAACAACCTATTCTTCTCTTTGTTTCTGTTAAATTATTGTCTTTTTTTCCGAACAGTTCAAATTCTCCAGCAGTTTTGTTTGATAGTGTTGTAATTATTTTCATTAATGTTGTTTTTCCAGCACCATTTCTTCCAATTAATCCATATATATCACCTTTGGAAATACTAAGATTAACATTGTCTAGTGCTATGAATTCTTTGTATTTTTTTGTTAAATTATTTGTTTTTAGTATAATTTCATTCATTTATAATTCCTCCCTTTGTTTGGAATTATATTATTTATTTCTTAAAAAACTCTTAATTCTAATAAATCTATTTTAATTTATATCCAATTTTCCAAATTGTTTCTATATATTCTTCTAAATTATTTGCAATTTTTAATTTATTTCTAAGTTTACTTATATGGACATTTAATGTATTTTCGTCTGCTGAGTCCTTTGTATTCCAAATTTCATCAAATAAAATAGATTTTGTTACTATTTGTCCTTTGTTTAAAATTAATAAATTTAATATTTCAAATTCTGTTTTAGTTAATTCTAAGTTTTTTTCATTACAAATTGCTGAATATTTTTCAGTGTCCAATTTAATGTCTTTGTATTTTATAATTTTTTCTTTTCCGTTATGTCGTAATGCTAATTTTATCCTAGCTAATAACTCCTTTCCTTGAAATGGTTTTGTAATATAATCATCTGCTCCTAAATCAAATACATTTACTTTCATTTCTACATCAGTTATTGCACTTACAATTAGTATTGGGCAATCATGTATTTCTTTTAATTTTTTTATTAAATCTTTTCCATGTATTTGTGGTAACATTAAATCTAATAGTATTAAGTCTATTGATTTCGTATGTAAATCTAATGCCTCTTTGCCCCCACTTGCTAGTACAGTAATATATTGATTTGCTATTAATAAATCATTTACCATATTTCTTATATTGAAATCATCTTCTATAATTAAAATTTGATTCATTTATAATTACCATTCCTTTCTAAGGCACAAACCAAATTTATATAACATTATTTACATTTTGTAAAGGGCACATTCAATGTGCCCCTACAACGAAATATAATATTTCTATACTTAAAATATAAGTAAACCTATAAGCCGGGTTCTGTCTAGAATAGTCATTTATCTACTACCTATATTACTATAGGTCTCAAGCGACCAAATTAAGGAGACGAAAAGAGCAATCTTATCCTCCTAGTCTCGGTCTTGCCTCAGGTGGGGTTTACATTGACCAACTATGTCACCACAGTTGCGGTAGGCTCTTACCCTACCTTTTCACCCTTACCATACTAAGTATGGCGGTTATTTTCTGTTGCACTTTCCTTAAGGTTTCCCTCACTGGACGTTATCCAGCACCCTGCTCTTTAGAGGCCCGGACTTTCCTCGTACGCTGCCTTTCGACCGTGCTATACGCGACTATTCAGTTTACTTACATATATTATTTTAAAATATTCTTGCGATAATGTCAATAACTATTTGTTACAATTATTCATAATGTGTCCATAAACTAATTACTTTTATTATTTTTTCATTTTCATATACTTGATATACTAACCTATGTTGTATATTAATTCGTCTTGAATATAGTCCTTGCATATCACCAATAAGTTTTTCATATGGTGGTGGATTTTGATATGGGTTGACCTTTATTATTTCAATTAAAGATAATGCCTTCTTGGATAAATTTGAGCATTTTAATTTTGGAATATCTTTTATTGATGATTTTGTATAAACTATATTGTACATTACCATTCCACCTCGTCTTCTGGTATACATTCATTAATATTTTCATCTTTTCCATTAATTAATTTTTCTCTCATTTTTGGTATATTTGAAAGATATAATGTTTCAATTAATGAATTATAATCTTCTTCTGATAATACAACAGCATTTCCATTTTTTGTAGAAATATTAATTGGTTCATTATATTTTATTGCTTGTTCTAGTAGTTCATATATATCTTTTCTAAAATTTGTAACATTAATATTTGTCATTCTACACCTCCTAATATTTATATTTTATCATACGTTTTTACGTACGTCAATATTTATTTTATTACTGTCCCAATTTCATTAGTGAACATAGATTTTATAAATATTGGTACATCACATTTTTTAGCTATTTCAACAGATTTATTATGTAATACTTTTGCTCCACCATTTGAAAGATTTAGCATTTCATCATAGCCTATTTCATCATATTTTTTTGCATATATGTTTGTTTTAGGGTCTGCATCATACACTCCATCTACATCTTTATATATCTCACATTTGTCAGCATTAAACTTTGCTGCTAGTGCTACCGCTGTTGTATCTGAGCCACCTCTACCTAATGTTGTATAATTATTTTCTTTATCAATTCCTTGAAATCCTGTTACTATTACTATATTACCTTTTGAGAGTTCTTGTTTTATTCTTTTTGTGCCTATACTTATAATCTCAGCATCAGTATAATTTGAATCTGTATATATTGGTACTTGAAAAGCATTTAAAGATATTGCTGGAATATTTTCTTTATTAAATGCCATTGATACAAGTGATACTGCCATTTGCTCTCCTGTTACAAGTAACATATCCATTTCTCTTTTTACAAAATTTTTAGTTATATTTGTTGCATTTTCAATTAGTTCATCTGTTTTCTCCCCAATAGCAGATAAAACTAATATAATGTCATCTCCATTCTCATAATCTTCTTTACAGATATTTACTACATTAAATATCCTTTCTTTTGTATTTAATAATTTTCCTCCGAATTTTTTTACTATTAACATATCTTTGTGCCTCGTATTCATTAGATTTCAAGAAAAAGACACTCGTCATTCTTCCTACAATTAAATAATTGTATACTTATTTTATTATATTCGATTTTTTCTATTTTTTGCTATTTTTTTTTGAATTGTTTGGTTTTACATATTCCATAGTTCCTGGTATCATAACATCTGTTAAGACTATTCCATTTAAGTGGTCAATTTCATGTGATAATGCTTGTGCTAGAAGACCTGTTGCTGTTATTTTTACTTTGTCTCCATTTTCGTTTATTCCTTCTACTGTAATTTCATTTGGTCTTTCGACTTGTACAAATCTATTTGGAAAACTTAAACATCCTTCTTCTACTTTTTGTTTTCCTTTTGTTTTTAATATTACTGGATTTGCAAGTTTTATTATTGGTTTTTCATCATATAAATCTATTACTATGATTCTTTTTAATATTCCTACTTGAACTGCTGCTAGTCCAACTCCATCAAATTTATGCATTGTTTCTACCATATCATCCATTAATTCTCTAATTTTATCATCTACTACCTCTATTTCTCTCGATTTTTTCTTTAAAATATCGTCTCCTTCTTGTCTTATATTTCGTATTGCCATTTATGTTCCCCCTTCTCTAATATAAAAACACATTAGTCCTTTACAATCGTATTTATACAGTCTTGCAAAACAATTATATCATACTATTTGGATTTACATCTACTGTAATTCTAGTATTAACACCTTTTATATCTACAATACTATTATTTATTTTATCTATTATTGTATTTGAAAATCTGCATCTAATAATAACTCTCCATCTATATCTATTTTTTATCTTGTCTATTGGTGCTGGCATTGGTTTGTATATTTCCATTATATTATTTTCATTTTGTTTTACTAAATTATTATATATTTGTATAGCTGTGCTAGATGTTTGATTTCTATTAACATCGTTAATTTCGATTTTTATTATATCGCAAAATGGTGGATATTTCAATAATTTCCTAAATTTTATTTCTTCATCATAAAACATTTTATAATTTTGTAGTTTTGAACATTCTATTGCAAAATTATCTGGATTATATGTTTGAATTATTACATTTCCAGTATTTCCTTCACGTCCAGCTCTCCCTGCTACTTGTGTTAATATTTGGAATGTTCTTTCATTACTTTTATAATCCTCCATAAATAAACTTGAATCTGCTGCAATAACTCCAACTAAAGTAACATTTGGGAAATGGTGTCCTTTTACTACCATTTGTGTTCCAACTAATATGTCTATATTTTCATCTCTAAACTTATTCAAAATTATTTCATGGGAATTTTTCTTTGTTACAGTATCTACATCCATTCTTATTGTAGAAGCCTGTGGAAATAATTTATGTATTTCTGCTTCTAATTTTTCAGTTCCAGTCCCAAAATATCTTATATTTTTACTATTACATTCTGGACATATTGTTACATTTCTTCTTTCATAACCACAATAATGGCATTTTAGTCTATTTTGTTCACCATGATATGTCATACTTACATTGCATTTGTTACATTTTACAGTATAACCACAATCTCTACACATTACAAATGTAGAATATCCCCTTCTATTTAGAAATAGAATAGTTTGCTTTTTAGCTTGTAAATTTTCTTCTATTGCAGTATATAATCTATTGCTTAACATGCTACGGTTTCCATTTATCAATTCTTCTTTTAAATCAATTACTTCTACTTTTGGTAAGTTAGAATTGTTTGCTCTTTTGGTTAAACAAATTAAGTTTGATTTCTTATTAATCGCATTATAATAACTAATTATATCAGGTGTTGCACTACCTAATACTAATGGAATATTTTTTTGTTTTGCTAGAAATCTAGCTATTTCTTTTGAATTATATCTTGGATTTTTATCAGATTTATATGATGAGTCATGTTCTTCATCTATTATTATAAGCCCTAAATCTTTTATAGGGGCAAATATTGCTGACCTTGCACCTATAACTATTTTTACATTTCCTGTCTCTATTTTTTTCCATTGATCATATCTTTCTCCTACAGATAATTTACTATGCAAAACAGCTATTTTTTCTTCTCCAAATCTTGCTATAAATCTATCTACCATCTGTGGAGTTAATGAGATTTCTGGTACTAAGACTATTGAGGTTTTATCTTTTTTTAATACTTCTCCTATTAATTGTAAATATACCTCTGTTTTTCCTGCTCCTGTTACTCCAAATATTAGAAATTCTCCAAATTTATCATTTTCTATATTAATATTAATTTCATCAAAGGCTTTTTTTTGCTCATCTGTTAAATTTAAATTAGTTGTTGGTTTAATGCTTTTGTTTGTAAACGGATTTCTTTCTACTTGTTTTTCTACTATTTCTATGTACCCTTTTTTCTCCAAAGGTTTTATATTTGCACTAGTAGTATCTGTAAAAGTCTCTAAATCCACTGATGAAACTTCTTCATTATCTATTAAAAATTTTAATATTCTTTTTTGCTTGTCTGATTTTATTACTTTATTTTCTATATCTTCATTTATTTCATCTTCTGTTTTTAATAAATATATATATCTTCCAGATTTTTCCTTAATTCTATTTTCAATATTTTTAGTTGTTGTGCCTGGTGGAAGCATTAGTTTTATACATTCAGAAATATTGCAAAAATATTTCCTTGCCATAAGTTTTGCTAAATTAATTTTTTCTTCCTCTATGTAGTCTTCTTTTTGAATACTTGCTATATCTTTTATTTCATAATCTGATTTTTCTTTAATTCCAATAATAAATCCTTCTTGAAGATTTTTCATCCTTCCAAATGGCACAAAAACTCTCCTACCAATTTTTATAGCATCTTCTAAATTGGTTGGTATATTATAATCAAATATTTTATTAAGATCTTTTACATTACTATTTATTATTATCTCTACTACCATAATATGTATAGTATATCAGAATTCAAAATAATAAACAAGAGTAATTATTTTTTACTTATATAATTGCCCTTCTTTATCATAAAATTAATTGCTTATTTTATATTTTTCTATAATGATATTAAATTAAATTCTATATAGTCACAACTAATTAGTTCTATTTCTATTCCATTTATATTACCTTCGATTGCTTGTTTATGTGCTTCCCCATGTAAATGTCCATACAAGCATTTATTTACATTATATTTTTTCATTATCCTTATGAATTCTGACTTTTCCATTAGGGTTTCATTTGTTGGAGGATAATGCATACAAGCTATTATTTCTTTATCTTCTCCATATCTATTAATTCCATCTTTTAAAGACATCTCTAATCTTAACAATTCTCTTTTGTATATTTTTTCGTCCTTTTCATTATTACCACTAATTGTCCATCCTCTTGTACCACAAATTATTTTACCCTCTATTAAATATGCATTATTATATAGAATGTCTATATTTTTAAAATTGTTCAATTCAAAAAATACTTTTATTTTATTTGATGTTCCCCACCAGTAATCATGGTTTCCTTTTAACATTACTTTTCTACCTGGTAGTTTGTTCAGATATTCAAAATCTGGTTTAACTTCTTCAAATGTCATTCCCCATGAAAAATCTCCTAATAATAGCACTGTATCTTCTTCTTTTACTTTTTTTATCCAATTTTCTTGGATTTTCTTCTCATAATTATTCCAATTATTTCCAAATATATTCATGGGCTTATTTGCACTAAATGATAAATGTAAATCTGAAATTGCATATATCGACATATTTATTTCCTTCCTAATACTTAATATAATTCTATCTTTTGAACTAATACTGGCGAGCAATGCTCGCCTATAAAAATCATTATTTATAATGTGATAAGGTCCATTACTACCCTATTTTTAAGTTTGGTACTGCATTTAATTCCATTCCTGATTCATTTCCTGCTATAAAATTATAATATCCTGCTGACGCTATCATAGCAGCATTATCTGTACATAGTTTTAATTCTGGATAGTATACATCTATTCCTAATTCTTTTCCTAATATTTTAAATCTTTCTCTAATATATGAATTTGCTGATACTCCTCCTGCTAAAGCAACTTTATCTACTTTCATTTCTTTTATTGCCTTTGTTGTATTATTTATTAACATATCTGTAGTAGTTTTTTCAAAACTTGCACATAAATCTGCCTTATTTATGTTTGGTTCTTTATGATTTAAGTTTAATACTGCTGTTTTTATTCCACTAAAACTAAAGTCTAAATTATCGAAATACGTTTCTGGTAGTTTTATATTTTCTTGTCCTTCTTTCGCCAATTTGTCTATCTTGGGTCCTCCTGGATATTCTAATCCAATTACTCTTGCTACTTTATCATACGCCTCACCAATTGCATCATCTCGTGTCTTTCCTAATATTTTAAATTGTGTATAGTCTTCTATATAAACTAAATGCGTATGTCCTCCTGAAATTATAAGACATAAAAATGGTGGTTCTAATTCTTTAAATGTTATATAATTTGCAGCTATATGTCCTTCTATATGATTTACACCTATTAATGGTTTGTTAAGTGCAAAACTTAATGCTTTGGCATATCCAACTCCTACTAATAATGCTCCTACTAATCCTGGTCCATATGTACATGCTACTACATCTATATCTTCAAAACTCATATTTGCTTCTTTAAGTGCTTGTTTAGTAACATTAGAAACATTCTCTATATGTTTTCTTGATGCTATTTCTGGTACAACTCCTCCAAATTGTTTATGAATTTCTATTTGTGTATTTATAATATTGGCTAGTACTTCTCTTCCATTTTTTACTATTGCTACTGATGTTTCATCACAGCTTGATTCTATTCCTATTGTAATTATATCTTTCATATTTTTCCTTTCAATTTTCTAACTTCTAGAACAACGATAATAATAGTTTTACTACTGTAACTATCCCTTGATATATACCATTCATAATAGGTGTTATTATAATACTTGATAAATTTGTAATCCATAATACTAAAAATGCCATATAGAACCACATTTCGTGGTCATATATCCAATTTCTAACATTATATGGCATAAATCTTATAAATATTTTTGAACCATCTAATGGTGGTAATGGTATTAAGTTAAATACCCCTAATCCTATATTCATTATAATAGCAGATTGAATCATTGTTAAGATAACTCTACCTGATGTAGCAACAAAAAATGCATCTCCTGCAAATTTAAAAATTAATCCGTCAATTAAAGTAAGCAAAAATGCTAATATAAAATTCATTAATGGACCTGCTAAAGATACTAATGCTTCTCCATTTCTTCTATATTTCGGATTAAAATTGCTTGAATCTATTTGTACAGGTCTTCCCCAACCAATTCCGCAGAACATTAACATTAGAATTCCTATAGGATCTAAATGTTTTAATGGGTCTAAACTTAATCTTCCTTGTCTAAGAGGTGTATCATCTCCTAATTTTACTGCCATCCATGCATGTGCAAATTCATGAAAAGATATGGCAATTATTACTCCTGGGATTGTCAATAATAAAGATAATATGCCTGCTGTTCCCATATTCACAATATTAAAAATTACTATAATAGCAAGAATTAAATATACTGCTCTTTTATCAAAACTAAACATTAAATATCCTCCTAAAATCTATCTATAATATTTCTATATTATATCATAACCTTCGAAATTATCAATTCTTTTTGATACATTTTCAAGTTAATTATGTTTCATCGCACATTCTTAGTAGCTCTCTCATACTCTGTTCTATTCTGTCTAATTTAACAAAAAAAACATTTACATATAAATCTTGTTTATTCTCATTGCTTATAAATTTTATCTTTTTGTGTTCTATCATTTCCTTATTTATAGGATATATCATGTATATCTCTGTTGTTTTATATTTCTTTGCATATACATACATTTGATACATATCTTTTTCGGATATACCATAATTCTTTCTTTCGTTGTTATTTAAAACTTTCCACTTCGTATCCATTATTACTACTCTTCCATCTTTACGTTTTAGAACTAAATCTGGTTTTAATGCAAATTGCTTTCGTGGTTCATCAAAAAGGTAATATTTTTTATCTTGTGATGAAACTTTAAAGTTTTTAAATATTTTCTTTACATATTTTGTAACATAAGATTCAAAAAGTTTTTCCATTGGGAATAATAATGCTCTTGAATAATTGTTTCCCACAAATGTAGTAAAACTTTTGTCTAACAAAAATGCCTCTGACCATTTAATTAATACCTCATAATCTTTAGTGCTTTTATCTATTTTACAACTAGAAAAGTCTTTTCTATAATTCGTTGAAATCTCTATTAATTCGAAGGCTACTAAAAGCTGTTTTATCTCTTTTATATTTTCA
Organism: uncultured Clostridium sp.; assembly: GCA_947088765.1. Taxonomy (GTDB): domain Bacteria; phylum Bacillota; class Clostridia; order TANB77; family CAG-508; genus CAKPSH01. Next base: position 10,790 of record CAMUHU010000020.1, read on the forward strand.
GCACTTTCAGACATTCTTTGGAGTTTAAGTAAAGTTGATTTAATAATTCTATTTTCAGGTCTATTTATATGATATTCGTCAAACTTTACAAAAAATTTTTCTTGATGGCATATATTGGTCATTATATGTTTATTTACCTGTAATTTTCCTTTAAAATATGGTATATTTTCTTCTTTTGATATATACGAAGATTTTATTCCTTTTTTTACTAGTCTTCTTACTTCTTGTATATACATATTTATAAAAATTTCATATAAATTCATTTTATCTATATTAAGATTCGTAGTTGTAAATACTTTGCATGGAAAATTTTTCAGACTTTTAAGCATTTCCATAAATACTTTTTTAGTCCTTGCGTTTTTATTATCATTTACTTCTTCACATAATGAAATCTTAGGTAAAATTTGTAATTTAAAACCGCTTTTCAACTCTATAAGTCCAACATAATTTTTAATACTTATCACTCTTCCAATGTTACGCTTATATCCTATTTTCATAAAATCTAATATGTCACTATTTACAGTATTTTCTTTGCTTACATTAAATTCATAGATAAAATCTATAAGTTCATTAAATACATTTTCCTCTAAGTATTTGTATTTGTTATTACTATCTTTAAAATTTTTATTACATGTAATTACATCAAATTCCATTACTTCTTTAAATTTATTCATAAATTCACCATATTTCATTTATATATGTTAATATAACTTTCAATTGATTTTAGAGCATCTTTTGAAATTGCATATTTATACTCTGGTATATCAATTTCTTCAATTTCCATTTTAAATATTTTTTCTATTTCCATTTCTTCTTTTTTTATAAATGCTTCTCCTAAAATCAATCTAATTTTAGAATAATCATCATAAAAGTATTCTTGTAATAATGGAATGACTGATTTTTCAAATATTGAAACTAATTTTTCTAATGTTGGTTCATATTTTAACCCCCAAAATAGAGCATGCCCTATTGTGTGTTCTCTATCATATAAAGCTTCTATTCTTTGATTTATTGTATCTAACATCTTTTCAATATCCAATTCTGTATCTTCTATTTTAATATTTCTAAGTTTTTCTGGTTCTGGCATTATTTCAATAAATTCAAATCTTCTTCTAAGTGCTGTATCCATAATTGTAATATTTCTGTCTGCAGTATTCATTGTACCTAATATATAAATATTATCTGGAACACCAAATTCACTTTTCGAATATGGAAGTTTTACTTTTAATTCTTCTTCTGCACCAATTCTCTTTTTAGTTTCAATTAATGTAATTAATTCACCAAATATTTTTGAAATATTTCCTCTGTTTATTTCGTCAATAATAAATACATAGTTTTTGTTTTCATCATTACTTATTTTTCCATTAGTATTTTCTACAATTTTTAATGCTTCAGCAGGCGAAATTCTAGATAAATTATATACTGCTGATAAGGTCATCGGTACATTATTATTTATATCTAATATATTATAATTTATACCTTTAACAAGCCACTCTACTTTTCTTAAACGTTTATATTCAGGATATCTATCGTTCCACTCATAATCTCCTATAATAATACCAACTGCATCAATCGTATGTGCAGAGTAACAAGATAAAACTATATCACCTATCTGCATTTTAGAAATAAATGCTTCTAATACAGCTTTTCCTCCATGTTCATAGTTTGTTTCTTCTGTTATATCTTTTCCATAAGAATCCCATCCAATTCTTATATGCTCCTTATCCATACATTCTTTTCTAACATCATTATCTCCTGTCTGCTTAAGTGATACTTTCCACACATTAGGTGATAAATTAAGTTTTTTATCTATCTTTTCTGTAATATTTTTCATTTCTACATTTTCACAAAACTTTTTGAATAAACCTGGTTCTATCTTGTATTTAATACCTCTGTCATCTATATATTCATCATCCATTACAGGCTTTATTCCCTCAATAAATTCCTCATATCCATATGACTGATGGAAAGTTGTAAACTCTATTCTTCCATCATCTTTTAGTTGTTTATATCTTTCCATAACTTTTTTATAATCACTTAGTTCGTTTAAATCTATTCTGTCACAAATTGATACTGCATATTTAGCTGTATTATATGTTTTTCCTGTTCCTGGTGGTCCATATAATATCATATTTTTATCAAATTCATTTAAATTTAATGTATTATTCACTTGCTTTAAAGCCTCCTCATATTTTAAATTTCCTACTACATATTCATAATATGGTAATAAGCTCTGAACTCCTTGTAAAATAGCTTTTACATAGTCTTCATTTGTTAAGCCTTCTCTTCTTTCTATTACCTTACTAATTTGAACTTTTCTATATTTTCCTATTTTGACATTTTCTATAATATCTTTTTTTGCTTCATTAATAATTTCAATATTAGAATCTTCGCTACTACCTGAAATGTATACTAATTCATTTTTATGATTAATCTTTAATTCCAAATGTTTATGATATTTCTGCATTTCACCTGATATTTTTTTTGCTTTTTCATTATTAATTTCAAGGCTAACTCTAAATTTACTTTTTTTAACTTTTCCAAATGACTCTACAAATAAAGATATACTTTCTGGTTTCTCCTTTTTATTAAAATTCTTTAGTTCAATCCAAAGATAACCCCTTAACTTTTGTCTTGAACCATCTAGCCAATCATTATTTCCATCTTGCTCTAGTTCACGTTCTTCTTTACATATTATATTAGCAATTTTATTAAATTCAGCTACTGCCTTTTTAGCAGCAGCCTCATTCTTTTCTATTTGTTTTCTATTTTCATCATTCCTTTTGTCTTTGGCGCAGTACATTTTTCCTGCATAATTATCAAGATATTCTAATATTCCAATACAATCAATATTTTGTATCTGTTTAACACTGTCTGTATCTATTAATTCTTTATACTCGTTATGACATTTTTTTAATTCCATATTTACACATCATTTCTCTCATTAACTACTACTTACAACTAAAATTTTCCATTATTAAATATATTTTTCTACATTTTTCTGTATCTCATCTTCCATCTCTTGCATTGCCTCTAGAGTGTTTTGTAGTAATTCATCTAATTCCCATCCTAAAGTAGTTGCACCCTTATCAATTATCTCCCTTGAACATCCTGCTGCAAATTTTTTGTCTTTATACTTTTTCTTTAGGCTTTTTAATTCCATATCTTTTGTACTTTGTGATGGTCTCATTTTTGCTGCTGCCCAAATTATTCCTGATAATTCATCAACTGCAAATAATATCTTTTCCATTTGATGTTCTGGCTCAATATCAGAACATATTCCATATCCATGACTACATATTGCGTGTATTAATTCTTCACTTGTGTTAATTTCTTTTAATATCTCTGGTGCTTTTTTACAATGTTCTTCTGGATACATTTCATAATCTATATCATGTAATAATCCTGCTAGACCCCAGAATTCTTCGTTCTCATTATATTTTTTAGCAAGATATTTCATTATTTGCTCAACTGTAAGTGCATGTCTTATATGAAATTCCTCTTTGTTATATTTCTTTAATAATTTTATTGCTTCTTCTCTATCTATTTTTGTTTCAAAATTTTTACCATTGTTATTACTGTTAGTTTTTTCTTTGTTTTCTGTTATTTTTGACTTTTTCTCATTTGTAGTATTAAGTGGTTTCATTGTTGGGAAAAATATTATGTCTCTTATTGATGCAGAATTTGTTAATAACATAATTAATCTGTCTAATCCTATTCCCATTCCTCCTGTTGGTGGTAATCCTATTTCTAATGCATTCACAAAGTCTTCATCCATTCCTCCTGCTTCTTCATCTCCCTTTTCTTTTGCTTCTACTTGTTTCATAAATCTTTCATATTGGTCTATTGCATCATTTAGTTCTGAGTAAGCATTTCCATATTCTCTTCCACCTATAAATAATTCGAATCTTTCTACTAGATTTGGATTATCTTTCTTTCTTTTCGTAAGTGGTGAGACTTCTACTGGATAGTCTATTATAAAGGTTGGTTGAATTAATGTTTCTTCCACAAAAGTTTCAAAGAATTCATTAATTATATGCCCTCTTGTATTTTTATATTCTTCGTATTCTACACCTTTTTCTTTTGCTAGATTTTGTGCTTCTTCATCTGTTTTAACCGTGTTAAAGTCAACACCTGTTACTTCTTTAATTGCGTCTATCATTGTAATTCTTCTCCATGATGGAGTTAAATCTATATCTGTTCCTTGATAGTTTATTTTTGTTGTTCCTAAAGCATTTTGCGCAACAGTAGAAATTAATTGTTCTGCCATGTCCATCATATCATTATAATCTTCAAAAGCAGAATAAAATTCCATAACTGTAAATTCTGGATTATGTTTTATATCCATTCCTTCATTTCTGAAATTTTTGCCTATTTCATATACTTTATCAAATCCACCAACTATTAGTCTTTTTAAGTTTAATTCTGGTGCAATTCTTAAATACATTTGTAAATCAAGTGTATTGTGATGTGTAATAAATGGTCTTGCAGCATCACCTGTTGCTACTGTTGTAAGCATAGGTGTTTCTACTTCCATATATCCTCTTTCATCCATGAAATTTCTAATTTCTTTTAATATTTTACTTCTTTTTATAAAAGCTTCTTTTACTTCTGGGTTTACTATTAAGTCAAGATATCTTTGTCTATATCTTAAGTCTTCATTTTTTAGACCGTGAAATTTTTCTGGTAATGGTCTTAGTGATTTTGTAAGTAAAATAGCTTCTTTTGCATGAATTGATATTTCTTCTGTTTTTGTTTTAAATACAAATCCCTTTATACCAATAATATCTCCAATGTCCCATGCTTTAAATACTTTGTAGTTTTCTTCTCCTAAATCGTTTATACTTACATAGCTCTGAATTCGTCCTTCACTATCTTGTAATGTACAAAAAGATGCTTTTCCCATTATTCTTTTTGCTATTACTCTTCCTGCAATACTTACATCTTTTTCTTCTAATTCTTCATAATTATCCTTAATTTGTTTACTTGTATGTGTTCTATCATATTTTGTTATCGCAAATGGGTCTTGTCCATTTTTTTGTAATTCAAATAATTTTTCCTTTCTAATTTGTATTAGATGATTCTCGTCTACTTCTTGTTCTATATTATTATTTTGTTGTTCACTCATATTATCACATTTCCTTTCTAAGGCACAAACCTAGGTTGGAAAAGAATTGTTACCAATTATTTTTCAACCTTTTCCCTTTCTAAATTTTTAAAGTAAATACATTATATACTAATATTGCTTTAAAATCAAGGGGCACATTACATTACGTGCCCCTATAAATTATTCTTCTGGTTCTTCATCCTCTTCTTGATTTTCGGTTTCATTTGTTAAGCTGTTTTCAAATGCTTTATTGAAATTATCTCTTACTTTCTTTTCTATTTCATTTGTTATGTCTGGATTTTCTAATAAGTATTTTTTTGTGTTTTCTCTTCCTTGTGCTATTTTATCTCCATTATAACTAAACCATGAACCACTTTTTTCTATTATATCAAGGTTTACTGCTAAGTCTAGTATATTTCCTTCTCTAGATATTCCTTTACCGTATAAAATATCAAATTCGGCTTCTCTAAATGGTGGAGCTACTTTGTTTTTTACGACTTTTACTTTTGCTCTATTTCCTACAACTTCTCCATCTTGTTTTATATTTTCTACTTTTCTTATATCTAATCTTACTGATGCATAGTATTTTAATGCTCTTCCTCCTGTTGTTGTTTCAGGGTTTCCAAACATTACTCCAACTTTTTCTCTTAATTGGTTTATGAAGATTATAACTGTTTTTGATTTGTTTACTGCTCCTGCTAATTTTCTTAATGCTTGAGACATTAGTCTTGCTTGTAAACCAATGTGTGAGTCTCCCATGTCTCCATCTATTTCTGCTTTTGGTACTAATGCTGCTACTGAGTCTACAACTATTACATCTAGTGCACCGCTTCTAATTAATGCTTCTGTTATTTCTAATGCTTGTTCTCCTGTATCTGGTTGTGATACTATTAAATTATCTATGTCTACCCCTAGATGCTTTGCATATACTGGGTCTAATGCATGTTCTGCATCTATAAATGCTACTTCTCCTTGTTCCTTTTGTGCTTCTGCTATTATATGTAATGCTAATGTTGTTTTTCCTGATGATTCTGGTCCATATATTTCTATTATTCTTCCTCTTGGAACTCCTCCAATCCCTAAAGCAACGTCTAAGCTTAATGCTCCTGTTGATATTGCTTCTACTTCCATTGCTTTAAAATCTCCTAACTTCATTACAGAACCTTTTCCAAATTGTTTTTCTATTTGCCCCATTGCTACTTCTAAGGCTTTTTTTCTTTCATTATTTGTTTCACTCATTAATTTTCATTCCCTTCGATTTTGTTTTAAAACGCATGTTTGTTTTAATATATACCATTAAACATTTTTTGTCAACAGTTTTTTTAATTTTTTTATTTTATTTTTTTATACCATCCACTTTTAAAGACATAACATTGATATTTTCCATTACATTAATGTTTTTAATAATTGATTTTATTTTTAAATTCTATATTTCAAAATAAAATTCTACACCATTTTCTTTATTTTCTACACCGTATCTTTTTCCTGTTCTTTCCATTATCGCTTTTACTAATGCTAGTCCTATTCCTGTTCCTCCATCTTGCCTGTTTCTCGATTCATCAACTTTATAAAATCTTTTCCATATTCTTTCTAAGTCTTCTTCTTTTATGTTTTCTCCTGTATTAAATACTGATATTCTTGCTTTGTTATCTTTCTGCTCTATTTCTATTTTTATTTCTTTTTTTCCTTCTATTTCTTTTGCATTTTTTATAGCATTTGTAAAATAATTATTTATTATTTGCTCAGTATAGAATTCATCTGCATTTATAATGACTTTTTCATCTTTGTTATATATCACATTTACTTTTTTTTCGTCAATCATTACCTGTGATTTTCTTATGATTTCAGATATTAGTTCTGTTACATTAAATTCTGAATTATTAAGTTCTAATGCTCCATATTCTATTTTTATTAGTTCTAATAGTTTTTTTACTAAGACATCCATTTTATTTGATTCGTCTAATATTACTTCTGCATAGAATTTTCTGCTTTCTTCATCATTTGCAACATTTTCTACTAATCCTTCTGCATATCCTTGTATCAATGCTATTGGAGTTTTTAGCTCATGTGATACATCTGATATAAATTGCTTTCTCATTTCATCTGTTTTAGATTTTTCTTCTATATCTTTTTCTAATTCTATATTAGTGTTTCTTAATTGTTTTATTGTTTTTTCCATTGTGTTTGACATTACATTTATGCTTTTTCCTAAATTGTCTATTTCATCATTAGTTTTAGTTTCTTTGTATTTAGAACTAAAGTCTAATCTAGACATTTTTCTTGCAACTTCATTTAATTGTAATATTGGTTCTGTAAATCTCTTAGATATTATTACTACTATGACACCACTTATAACTAATGTGATGATACCTATTAATTGTAAAAAAGTATTTGATATTTTTACACTTTCTTTTATTGCTGCTATAGGAACTCTTATATATAGTTTATATTCGTTATCTAGTGTTGCTGTTAAATATATAAACTTATATCCTGTTGTAATATCTTGTGATTGATTAATTATTATTTTATCTCCTGAATATATTGCACTTGCATTATGCAAAAATTCTCTTTTTATTATTATACTCATATAACTTGGTGTGAAATCATTATTTGACATATAGACTGTTGCATTATATGGTGTTGTTATTAATATTTCGAAATTATTATTTATTTCCATTTCTTGCAGTTTTGAATCTATATCTGTTGTTTCTTCACTATTATAATAAAAGTTTATAGTTTTATATGCTTCTAATAGATTATTTTCCTTTGAGTATATATAAAATCTTTCTAATATAATGTTATTAGCTATTATAAATAGTACTATTATTATAGTGAGTGTTATACTTAATGTTAAAAATAGTCTTGTCCTTATTGATTTCATTTTGTTTGGCATTTTTTATTCCCCTTATTTTACTTCAAATTTATATCCAATTCCTCTTACAGTTTTTATGTATTTTCCTTTTTTACCTAGTTTATGCCTAATCTTTTTTATATGACTATCAATTGTTCTTGAGTCACCATAATAATCATAATTCCAAACATTATTAAGTATTTTATCTCTTGAAAGTGCAACTCCTACATTGTCTAGCAAATATTTAAGTAATTCATATTCTCTTAAACTCATTTCTACATTTTTACCATCAACTGTAACAGTTCTTGCTTTATCATCAATTTCTATTCCAGATTTATCAATATTTTCGTTTGGCTTTTCTGATACTTTTCCCCTTTTTAATATTGCTTCTACACGTGCTACTAATATTTTAGGACTAAATGGTTTTGAAATATATTCATCTGCTCCTAGTTCAAATCCAAATAGTTCATCTTGTTCTTCTCCTCTTGCTGTTAACATTATAATTGGTACTTGAGATGTTTGCCTTATTTGCCTTAATACTGACCATCCATCAAGTTTTGGCATCATTACATCAAGTACTATTAAAGATATAGTGTCTTTTTCTATATTAAATATTTCTAGTGCTTGTTCTCCATCCTTTGCTTGTAGTATTTTATATTCCTTTTTTTCTAGAAAGTCTTTAATTAATGTTCTCATTCTTTGTTCATCATCTACAATTAATATTGTACTATTTTTCATAATTAATTTCTCCATCTCCTAAATTTGTTCTTCGTATGCTACAATTTTAAGCCAATCAATTGTATTGTAGAGGCAGTCCTCGCATCTGCCCAAATATAAAAAACAATCAATTATATTTATATTATCATTTATATAGGAATTTTATATATTATTTATGTGAATTTTATGTAAAAGGACACGATTTACCGTGCCCTTTACATTTGATGGCTGGTTTCTCTATTCCATCTAAGTACTTTTATGTTTTTATAAATTTCTAATATTTTGCTATATTTTTGATATTCATCTTCCCATAAAATATTAGGTACTTTATCAAATGCTGAAAATACTTTTTCTGCCTCCATTAAAAATACTATCTGTTCCTTTTGAGACATTTGGTCATATTCTTTTGATGCTCTATATAAACTTTCTAAAATTTGGTTTGCTTGTACAAAGTCCCAGAAATCCTTTACATTCATTCCTGCTAATTTTATTTGCATTACAGAATAAGCAATTAATGCAAATATAATTATGATTAGTATATATACTATTATCAATAGGTTCACAGTTATTATCTCCTTATTTTTTCTGATGTTTTATATTTTAACATATATGTTTTTGTTTTTCAAGAGTTTGAATTTATACAAAATGCTCATCTAGGTTACTTGCACATTCTCGTAAGAAAAATTTATCTGTTTGCCCTGCAATATAGTCTATTACTATCCTTTTTACATTTGTTTTATTTTTATATTCATCATTTTTTAAGTTTACATATTCATATAAATTTTTTTCTGAATATGGTAAATTATTTGAAATCTCTATTTTACTTTTATAGTCCTTTTGTTCTAATTTGTTTAGATATATACCATACATTTCTGAAAATGCTTTTTCTAGTTCTTTCTTATTTTTGCATGCTTCCTCTGAACCATAGATTTTTTTATAGTTCCAGTTTCTTAAGTCTATTAATGCTTTAAAAGTACTTTTTGAAAATTGTAAATAATTTTTGTCTATACTATTTTTTATTACATCTAAAATCAAAGTATTTACTATACTTGAATTGTTGTCTCCCAATACTTCAGTAATCTGTGTTGGTATTTCTTCCCTTTTTATAACTCCAATTGTTATTGCATCTTCTATATCTCTCCCTATATATGCTATTATATCAGATAACCTTACCACACATCCTTCTAATGTCATTGATTTTATAAATTTACTATATCCCTCTATATGAAATACATTATCTAGCTCTTCTAAAAATTTATCTTTAGTTTTTTCTTTGTTTACTTCATATTTATTTAATAATAGTTCTCCATTATGTGCTAATATTCCATCTAATGTTTGTATGCTTATATTAACATCTTCAATATCTTTTAAAATTCTAACACTTTGTGCATTATGACAGAAATATCCTATATCTTCTTTTTTACAAATTTCATTTAAAAATTTCTCTCCTGTATGTCCAAAAGGAGTATGACCTATGTCATGCCCTAATGCTATTGCTTCTATTAAGTCTTCATTTAATCTTAGTGCCCTACCTATTGTTCTCGCAATTTTAGATACTAATTGTACATGTAATACTCTATGTGTTATATGGTCATTATCTGTAAAAGAATACACTTGTGTTTTGTCTATGTATCTTGTATATCCTTGTGAATGGATTATTCTATCAATATCTCTAAAAAATGCTGGTCTAATATCAGCTTTATCTTCATTTAATCTAATACAATTATCTGCTTTACATGCATTCTCTGATAATAAAGATTCTGATTGTAACATTATAGATTTTACATCTTCAAATATGTCTTTTTCTTTCATCTTTTACTCCTTCTTGATATATAGGTTTTACGTGTCTACTCGAATTTATTGTTACTTTAACAGGTACATGCAATGTGCCCCTACTGTTTATAATACAATTTTATTTATAATTTTCGATAATTCTTAGCTGCGTTTATGAGTCCCCTAAACAAAGGTCCTGGTCTATCAGGTCTTGACTTAAATTCTGGATGGAATTGTGCTGCTATAAAGTATGGATGATTTATATTTTCAACCATCTCAACAAGTTTTCCATCTGGTGATGTTCCTGAGATTATTAACCCATTTTCTTCTAACATTTCTCTATATTTATTGTTAAATTCATATCTATGTCTATGTCTTTCTGAAATCTCTGTTTCTCCATATAATGAATTTGCAAGGCTTCCTTCTTTTATAATACATGGATATGCTCCTAATCTCATTGTTCCACCTTTGTGTTCTATTCCAACTTGTTCTTCCATTATATGTATTAATGGATTTTTACATCTTATATCAAATTCTTCTGAGTTTACATCTTCCAATTTTAATACATTTTTTGCAAATTCTACAACGCTCATTTGCATACCTAAACATATTCCTAAAAATGGAATATTATTCTCCCTTACATATTGAATAGTATTTATCATACCTTCGATACCTCTATCTCCAAATCCCCCTGGAATTACTACTCCATGTATTCCTTCTAAAATTTGTGGTACATTTTCTTTTGTTATGGCTTCTGAATCTATAAATTTTACTTTTACCTTTACATCGTTTGCAAATCCTCCATGTTGTAAACTTTCTGCTACTGATAAGTAAGAATCTTCTAATTTTATATATTTTCCTACTATTGCAATTGTAACCTTTTCATCTCCTATTTTTCTTATGTTATTAATCATTTTTTCCCATTGTTCGTTTTCAGCTTCTTTTTTATCTAAATGTAAATGCTCACATACATCTATTGCTAGCCCTTCTTTTTCTAACATTAATGGTACTGCATATAAATTATCTGCTGTTAAATTTTGAACAACATTTTCTTTTCTAACATTACAGAATAAAGCAATTTTTGCTCTCATATCTTCTGGAACTTCTTGTTCTGAACGACATACTAAAATGTCTGGTTTTATTCCAAATGATTGTAAATCTTTAACTGAGTGTTGTGTTGGTTTTGATTTTAATTCATTTGAACCATATATATATGGTAATAATGTTACATGTATATAACATACATCTTCTGGTGATTTTTCAAGTCCAACTTGCCTTATGGCTTCTATGAATGCTAAACTTTCTATATCTCCAACTGTTCCTCCTAGTTCTGTTATTACAATATCTACATCTTTATTTTCAAATGCATATATTCTGTCTTTAATTTCATTCGTAATATGTGGTATAACTTGAACCGTTTTTCCTAAATAGTCTCCCTTTCTTTCTTTGTCTAATACTGCTTGATATATTTTTCCTGAGGTAACACTTGAGTTTCTTGTTAAGTTTACATCTGTAAATCTTTCATAATGTCCTAAGTCTAAGTCTGTTTCTGCTCCATCATCTGTTACAAAAACTTCTCCATGTTCATAAGGACTCATTGTTCCTGGGTCTACATTTATATATGGGTCGAATTTTTGGTTTGTTACTCTATATCCTCTATTTTTTAATAATCTTCCTAATGATGCAGCAGTTATCCCTTTTCCTAATCCTGATACTACTCCTCCTGTTACAAATATGTACTTTGTATTCATTTTTATCTCTCCTTATATTATTATATTTATATGGACATATTACATATATCCTTTTTCTAAATTTATTGTGTATGTCTTCTATAAAAATAAATGGGCACAGTGGTGTCATGTCTCTCTCCGAATCCAGTTAAATTTGTAAAACGAGTAAAATTTGCTATGCAAATTTTCCACGCTCTGTCAAATTTACCCTAGGTATTCTCGCAAACGGTGCCCCTACAATATAAAAAAATAGATTAAATCAAAACCTCTTTAGGGGTTTTTTTTTAACCTATCTCTTTAAGACTTATTTATAGTATCATATATTGACAAATTATGCAATACTTTTGGTTAAAAAATAATTGCCACAAATTATTTTTTAACTCCCGATATATAACTTTTATTTCTTGTTTTATAAAATCTTTTCTCTCAAAAACTTCCATTGGACAATTATTTTTTATAAATTCATCATCATCCCTTAGTATTGCTTCTCTTACTTTTGTTGCTGAAAGTCCATTAAATTCATTTTCTCTTGAAAAAAATCTAAAATTGATTCTTTCCCTTAGTTCTTCTTCAAACCAACCCTTTATCATTTCTGGATTCTCTGAACTATAATATGAGAATTCCTTTACTCCCATATTTCCAACTACATTATAGTAAATTAATCTTCCCCATTCTTTATCATTATTATTTTCTTCTGATGACCAATCTGAAAGTGTAATTATCTTAATACTTTCTAGATAATTTTTATTTTTAAAATATTTAGTTATAGCACTTTCTACCATTGGCTTTCTCATATCTATAGGTAATGGATTCCTCTCTGTTCCAAATTTATTAGCACTTCCAATCATTACAAGTACTTCATCATTTTCCTTTAGTGCATTTTCAATCATCCATAAATGAGCATTATGTATTGGTTGCATTCTACTTAAAAAAACTCCTACTTTCTCCATATTCTTACCTTCCTTTCGTTATGTATATTCAAAATGGCTTTATATTTTTGACAATTTAATAATCCTTGTCTTTAGTTAATATTGCCCCAATTTTTTCGCTTTTTATTTATAGCACATTTCCATTATTTTTTCAACTATCTTTACATATGTCTACAAAAGACACATACGTGACATTTCTTCTATATTGTAGTACTATATTTTAGAAATTATTATGAAAGGAATGAATTTTTTATGGAAGCAACAAATCGTAGAAAAAAATCTGTTGGTAATGGTGAAGGTTCATTGTATTATAGCGAGACTCTAAAGAAATGGTTTTTTCAATATCATTACAATGGTCAAAGAAAGACAATTCAACAAAGGAAAAATGAAAAAGTAATGGAGTTTAAAAAAAGAGTTACTGATATAAAGTTTATGATTAATAATGGTTCTTATTTTGAAAATGATAAAGATACTTTTATTAAAATTTTGGAAAAACATATTGAACAAAAGTATAAAGATAATTTGATAGGTGATTCTACTTATACTAGAGATTTAGGTACTAAAGAACAGATTAAAAAAACTTGTAGTAATTTTATAAATAAACCTATTTACCTTATTACTGTTGATGATATCGAAGATGCTAAGGATAATATTAGAGAATATTCTAATAATTCTATTAATAAAATTTGGAGATTGTTATATAAAACTTTTAATATTGCTTTATCAAGAAGGAAAATAACTTTTAATCCTATGAATGATGAAACTTTGAATAAACCAATTTCTAAAAAGGAAACTAAAAGAATTCATGCATTAACAATTGATGAAGAGCAAAAACTAATTGAATGTTTAAATTTACCAAATATTAATGAACAATATAAGCAAATTGTTTTATTACAACTAAATACTGGTATGAGAATTGGCGAAATTTTAGCCCTCTCTAACGATTGCATAGATTTAGAGAAAAACACTATAACTGTATATAGAACTTTAACTAAAAAAAATAATAAATATATTTTAGGTAAACATACAAAGACATATAATCGAAGAACAAATATAGATAAAGGCAAAAGAACCTTCCCTATGACCCCTGAAACAAGAAAAATTATATCAGTGATTTTACAGAAAAAAATTAACAATTTTGATAATTTATTATTTTGGGATTACCAGAGAAATTCTTTAATTTTACCTAAAAGAATTAATGATTTTTTAGATAGTTTAAATAAAAATAATATATCTAATTATTTAAGGACTCACACACTTAGGCATACCTTTATTACTCGTTGTCAAGAAAAATCAATGGCACTAGTTGTAATTCAAGCAATGGTTGGTCATATTGAAGGTAGCTCTATAACTAGTGATACATACACTTCTGTATCTTTGGATTTCATGAAAGACGAAATTAAAAAAATCGGTTAAATTTTACTGCATTTCTATTGCTAAATTTATTAGTCAAATACATATTCTCTATAATCGTTATTTTATTACTCATGACGTAATATCTATAACCTAAATTCCCCTGCTTAATATATGACCCAGAAGACCATGTTCAT
>CAMUHU010000021.1 GCA_947088765.1 uncultured Clostridium sp.
CGCCCCTTGGGACTTTCACCCTAGATTTATGACATGCCCGTCATACTATAAAAAAGACACGATGTACCGTGTCCATATAAATATTATTTCTTATTGACCATCTACCATTACTACTCCTGAATGTTTTGATGTTATGGTATTTCCACTATTTCCCGTTATTTTATAGAAAAAGTTTTTTAAAACTTCTGCTACAGTCTGATTACTGTTTACTACTCCTGCTGAGAACATATCTCCTTGTTTCAAATATACTGTTCCATCATCAAGTTCATCCTCAATCTGTGTTGTATAAATTGAATAATATGTATTTTCACCTATTCTTTGCTCATTTGCACTTGCTGTTTTTTTACTTGGGTTTTCATCTAAACGTCTTAATTCTAAGTCTACTGTGTAATTATTTCCTGTGGAGGTAATTGTTTCTATAAAATCATCATAACTGTCTTGTGTTATTTTTCCTGTTTGTCTTACTCCATCTACAAACTCTACTGTAGCTGTTTGGACTGCTATTTGTGATATATCATCTGTTCTATCTGCTAATGTTATCATTGGAAATACAAATAATAATATTGCTGCTAAGATAATTGTTACAATAGTAATTAAAGAATCTCCCATTTAATTTCCCTCCTTTATATATATAATATTAAAACAAAAGTGCATTAACTTTTCTATAGAAGATAATTATGGCACAACTAATATTTTGCAGCAGTTTCCACTGCGTACAAAATATTAGTTGTGGTTTTTTACATAGATTATTTCTCTTTTTTTAGTATAACGAATTGTTCCGAATACTAATAAACCTGTTTCTTGGTCATTTTCATCTTTAATGTATTCATTTCTGTCTAGCTGTACAATAGATTCTGTAAAAGTATCATTTTTATACTTTTCTAATAATCCATTACTATATAATGACTTGTGTTTCCCAGCTATATAATTTAAATCGGTTTCATCAACTCCTGGGTTTCTTAAACTGAAATTTGTAATTCCTCCATACATATCACAATTTACTCTTTGTGTTATATTATTGTTTTGATATGTGTTTGAATTTAACCATGATGTATATACAAGTTCTTTTTTAGGATCTGTCTCTCCTGTTGAATATATTTTTTTTATTAAACTATCTAATGAGCTTTCATCTAAATTAGTCATAGTTGTTATATGTGGTTCTAAATTATTTACTTTTGCTATTATATTGTCATTTAAATATTTACATATCTCAGTTTTTATGTCGTTACTCTTCTTTTTTTCAATTTGTGATGCACTATGATACCTATCATTCCAAAAACAACTAGACACTTGTGATTCAGTGTCTAAGTCAAATCTAGCTACAATTCCGCCTTCATCAGGATCTATTATTGTTACTCCATATCCTTCTTGAGCATATCTGTATATTGTTGGTATCATATCTTGGAACTTTACTTTCCTATTAGCTCCATCACTTGTATCTGCATTATAATTTATATAAGTAGTTTTATCTATTGATTCAAATATCTTGTCTGTAGTGTCTTTTGCAATAGAAGTCATTCGGAAAAATACACTTAAAGCTAATGAAAATACAAATACTGCAAAAAACATTTTTAAGGCTTCAGCCGCATTCTCCATTTGAACTCCTCCCATATACTATTTATTTTTTTTCTATTGTTATTTCCTCAATATAACCATCACCATTTGTTCCTGACATTGTTACTTTATATCTTGCTGAAGTTTGTATATCTGCTGAAATTGTTGTAAGGATTTTTGAATCAGTTATACCAGTATCTTTACCGTCTGCCTCAACTTTATCGTCTTTTATTATTACTTTTATTTTACGTCCATTTGATTTATTGTCAGCATTATTTGCAGATACAGCACTTAATAAACTTTGCACTGTAGCACCTTTTTGAGTTCCTTGATATGTCCTAAATCTATTATTAAATGTAGATGTTTCTTGATCTGTTGTCATTTGACCTGCCTCATCCACAATTCCTTGTGATGATTGTACTATTACCATCCCTATACTAATTAAAACTATAACAATTAAAATAGCTCCTGCTATTAATAGTGCTTTTGACGCATTCTCCATAATTTATTCCTCCTTTGATATATTTCTTATTTTTATATTTAGGCTCTATTCTACATAAAGCAACATTAAAACCTCTTTTCACCTATTATTATTATCGCACAAATTAGGTCTAAAGTCAATAGAATTTTTTAGCTATTTTTCTAAGAACCCGAGCGATTACTAATCGCTCCTACATTCTCTCTACTATTTCTAAAACCTACTTTTTACCTTGTAGTATTTTTATAATATCATTAAATTTCTAAATAAACATTAATTTATTAGTTCAAATGTTAGTTTATTTACTCTCCCATATGAATTGTAGTTTATGTCAACACATTTAAAATCTAATACATTAAAATTTTTTACAAATCTTTCTATTCCTAATGAGTTTATTGTTTCCATTGAATATGTTATGATTTTTTCTTCATCTTCTGAGCTTATCATTTTTATTTCAATCTTCATGCAATATTTATTATCATCTATGTAATTTCCGTTTTCATCTTTTTCAATATTATATTTTTCATTATTATTAATTGCATAATTTATTAATGAACCAATATTTGTACCATATATAGTTTTATCTTTGTACTGTTCATATTCTAAATTAAATTTATTTATTTCATTTCTTTCTGCTGTATATTGTGATATCACTAACATTAACGATGTAATAGCAACAATTGCCAAAACAATTAATATTATAATTACCTTTTTCATGATTATATATTTCCTTTCTGCTTTTAACATTATATTGATTTTATTTAAATATTTTAGCAATTTCTTCGAAGAGCAGGCGATTACTAATCGCCCCTATATTTTTTATATCAATCCCTCTCTCCTTGTCTCTGGATTGTTATTTCGTTTACCCTACCAGATGATGAGTCTATTCCTACCATACAGGAAAATTTGTATTCCTTTTCATTAGCATGTGATGGATCCCCCCTTAGTTTATAATCATCTAAAAAGGTTGTCCTATCAAATTTATAGTTAATTTGTGCCTGTGTAGAATACAAAAGGGCTCCTTTTTCATCTAATATATTTAATCTAATTTTTTCACTATCAATAACTGTTGTTTGATTCCAGTTTAGCACTTGCTCTGTCAATGTTACTACATCTTCAGAGTATATGTATTTATTTGCACCTGTTGCATATTTAGTATATTGAGTATTAAAAGCTACTATTTTTTTTTGTTCTGCATTATCTTGATAACTTTCTGCAAATGTTCCTACCCTTTGAAATACATATGCAAAAATGCTAAGTACTATTAGACCAATCATTACTTCTCCAGCTATTAATAGTGCTTTTGATGCATTTTCCATGAAATTTTATCCTCCATATGATGATCCTTTAATTTGTTCGAAATTAAGACTTTTTACTCTACCATATTGATCATATTCTACTTTTGAACATTTAAAGGTCTTTCTTTTAAAATCAGCTATTCCTGAATATTTTACTGTGTATTTAAGTACTGTACCATCTACGTCTGTAGATTCAATACTTTTTTCTTCTTCTAAATTAGATTTTGATTTTACAAACTCATTTATTTGTCCCAAATGATTTCTTAAACTGTATTCACCAGGAGTAAATTCAAAATCTAATGCTCCATATTGTGCATTTTTACTTGTGTTTGCTTTAGTAACTTCATATCTATTTGTTTTAGTATTTAATGTGTATACATATACTGTGTCCTGTATTGAGTCAAATTTTAATTTAAAAGATATATTCACATAAAGTTGATCATCTGGGCTGTTTTGTACATTATTTAGTTTATTGTTGCTTATTGCTAAATTTAAAATAGAAATTACATCTGTTCCATACATAGCACTTTTGTTGAAAGCTAAATATTGTTTGTTATATTCTTCTATTTCTTTTTGTGCCTCTGTATCTTGCTGTGCTTGTGATAGTCGGGTTATATTATTGTATCCATATATAAATATGGAAATTACTATTACAGCAAGGAGCATTCCACCTGCCATTAATAATCCTTTTGCTGCATTGTCCATACATATCCCCCCCTTTTTCTATTAAGGCACATGCCCAGTAAAATTTGCTTTGGTTAGCGAAGAATTGTTCTCTAGCTAGGCATTCGAAAAAGAAATACTGGAGGCGTACTTTTTGTACGTCGAGGATTTTCTCTTGATGAATAACAATGCTAGAGGGCAATTATTCACTAATCCTATACCATGGATTGCATAGTAGACATAGACGCCCCCATATTCATAAGACCTAATAAAACTAATGGTGCAATTAAATATCCTACAAATAAAACTATCATTGGTGCAAAACCAAATACTTTTCCTATCATACCTTTTCTGCTAATTAATTGTTCATTTGATTCTTTTCTTTTTTCTTTATAATATTCCCTTTCTGTTTCTAGTTCATCGAAGGCTTCTTTTATTGGTATTTTCTCAACGGCTGCTTGCAAACTTTCTACTATCTCTACAAATTTAGGATATGTAGCATCTTCTTTTAATTCTTCTAAAGCTTCCCATGCTCCACTTTCATAGTTATTAACACATTTTGAGATTGGTACTCTGAATATATTCGAGTATCTTTCTATCCACTCTAATATCATTTCAACATTTACCCTTTCAATTTTCATAAGCATAAGAATAATTGTCTGGAATTGCATTACTTCATCTTCCATTTCTATTTCCCTCATCTTCTTTTGGAAAATCAATAATATATTAGGGAACATGTATGCAACTGAACAAAATCCCATTGACATTAATACTTCATACCACTGTATTTGACTTTCTGCATTAATAGTCTTTAATTTTTTATATACTCTATCTGTAGCTATATCTAATGTTTCATCATCTGCATCTGCATAATAACTTGTTAAAGATAATTCTAGTCTAATTCTTTCTTTTTTTATACTATTATCTCCTCTTAGCTTATCTAATATTTTATTATCTACTTCTCTTATTTTTTCGCCTTGTCTTTTTTGTGTGTTTGACATCATCATTGATGTAGTTCCATCTTCCATTAATACTTCTTCATAAACCCAATTAGTTGCTACATCATGTATGTATAGGAATATAAATATCGATACTATAAATGCTGCTATTGCCATTATAAGCTTATTAACATACATCCATTCAATCTTCAAAGGTGAAGCTGAATCTTTTAATAATTTTGTAAGTTTCATATGTTCTTTTGTTTTCTTCTTTGGCATAAATGCATTTACAATTGTTTTCACAATTGTTTTTTTATATAACTTTTCCTGCCATGGATGCTCATTCTGCATCTCCAATCCATTATTTTTAGTAGTGTCTTTTACTTTTCTAATCATAACATAACAGATTATAGTCAAAATCATAATAATTAATTCTGCTACTGTTCCAAGTTTTCCGTTATAAAAACCTTCTACGAATGTAAAGTTTGAAATAGCCCATGTTTTTAATGGCTCTAATAGTAAAATTGCGACTAAAGCAATTACTGATAAGCTTTGAAATACATAATCTAGTTTATCTCTTTTTAATATTTCTAACTGCATTTCTTGTGTAATATTGTTTAGGTTTCTTAAATATAGTGATGAACCTGAATCTGTCTTCCTATCTCCAAACTCCTTTGTTAAATAAGATAGTCCTGCAAATTCTTTTAAATAACTATTTGGTGCAATATCATAATATTTTTCTAGCTCTGTTTCTGGATCATCTGCAATTAATATTTCGTATATTTTCTCAGCTTGTAAAGATACTTCTTGTTCATTTGTTTGTGCTACTTGATAAATTGCTTCCTCAACCATACTTGATTCATGATATGCATGCCTTATTTCTGCAAAAAGCCCGATTTGCTGTTTTAATAATTTATTATCTAATTTATTTACATTTCCTTCTACTAAAGATTCTACTATAAATATTTCAAATAATAGTAGGGTTACCATTAATAGTGTATTACTTGACGAAATTGCAATTATAAGAATTGTTAATGGTATTACCCATATAAGTGCCTTTGTTAAAGATGATGAGGCTTGTTTTCTTGTTTGATATTCGTCTTGAATATTTACTATTTCTAATCTTCTTCTTATTTTCAAAAGATATCTTTTTAAACCTGGAATTTTTAAGTATATTGTATATAACTTCATGTATATAACATCTAATGAGAACTTATTTGTCTCTGTTCCCTCTTTTAGCTGTTTAGCAAGTTTTATATCTTTTTTGTCTACCTTCTTCATTAATGAAATATATGCTAAAACTATAAATCCAAAAATGGCTGTAGCTATTATTATAATAAATTTTAGTGTATTAGTTGACATCTTTAATTAGGCCCTCCTCTCTTAAGTTTTTATTTAACTGTTTTTGCTTTTGTTTTTTTTGCTCCATTTCCCCAATTTCTTTCTATAAATTCATCAAATTCTTCTATATCTGCTTCATCCATGTTAATTCTCATTTCTTGAATATTCTTATCAGAGATTTTATTTGTTAATACATATCCATCTCCCCTGAATTCCATTATATTAACATAGTCATATGTTTGTCTGTCTGTAACATTCTGAAAATAATTGGTAGCATTGTCCATAAATTTTTCTATTTTACCTTCTAAAGTTTTCTCTTTTCTATAATCTCTTGTATATGGATTTGCATTTTCTATTGGAACACATTCTGTTACTCTTTCTATGTATCTTCTTCCTCTAAAGTCTTTTACTAAGTGAATGTCAAAGTTTAATACTTGTATAACTTGTTCCTCTGCTGTTTTTTCATCTTTGAATACTCCTGTTCTTAACATTGAGTTTCTTAGTGCTGTAACTAAGTTTGGAAAAGTTTTAGCATGGTGTGTAAATAAAGTGAATTTTGAAGCAACTTGAGCTGCTTGTATCATCCAAGATGCTACTGGGTCTGTTGCAACCTCACCAATTATATTAACAGAACCATCTGTCTTTTTTTGAACATCTAGTCCCTCTTGTCCTGAAACTGTTTCTGTTTCTCTTAATGATAATATATTTCGTGTTGGATATATTTTTCTTAAATGTAATTCGAAAGCAGTTTCTTGAACCCTTATATTTAATGTTTCATAAATATTTTCAATCATAGCCATAAGCATTGTTGTTTTACCACAACCTTGCTCTCCTGTAAGTGAAATAATCCTTGCTCCTTTTACTAAAAATTTTAATAAATCAATTGCTTCTTCTTTACCATCACATGTTATTATTTGTTCTAGAGTTGCACGTTTTACATCGAATTTTCTTACGAAAAAGGCCCATGTCTCAGCCATACTTGGTCTAACAACAACAACACGTGAACCATCTTTCATTTCATTAATTTTATAACCATTTGAATCTGATAATTGTCCTGGATTATTGTATTTATATATGTTTTGGCATACTCTTTTTAGTTCGCTCTCACTTCCAAATGAAAGGAATTCAAGTCTTATTGATTTTCCTTGGAAGAATATCCATATACTATCACATGATCTTGGTACTTTATTATCTAATACTTGTCCTAAATAATCTCCATCTGTTTGTGCTACTTGACTTAAGAAAGATTCTGGTAATCCAGAAACACCTCCTGATACACCATCTATGTTCATATCTCTTATCTCATCTATTGCACTATATCCTTTATAATATTGATATATTCTTTGTACTACAACTTCGAGTTTTTCATTAAATTCTAATTGTATTTGCTCTTTTTCAAATATGTCGCATATTTCTTGTGATGTTATAACATAACATGGTTTAGCGTCACCTTGTAAATATTTTAATGATGCTAAGTCATATTTTTTTATAAATTGAGTTAGAGCTTCATATCCAAATTCTTGCTTATATTTATATATAAGTATATCAAATTTATCTTGTGGTGTTAATAATGAAGGAATATCAAATGGAATTGCTTTTGATACATTAGTTTCGTTTACTCCATATTCTTGAAGAAGTAAATCGAACATAATTCCTTTTACATATTTTTTATCATTTACATCACCATATGTACAGCCTTTTAATGCTTTTTTTAATTCATATTTTTTGTTCTTTCTTCTTTTTAATTCCTCTTCTGATAATCCTATATCATATAAGTTTATCTTTGTAATTTCATCTAGTCTTCTTTTTATGAATTTTGACATTACCTCTAAAGAATACGTTTTATCATCTATTTCTATATCTTGTTCTTCTTTTGCATTTTTTTTACTTTGAATGAGCTTATAGATTCCAAAAATCGCTACTATTATTAGTAATAATATCATTATAAAATTTATCATATGAATATCTCTCCTTCCAAGGTCTTAACTATATAAAGAATGATAATGCCTTTTCTATCGTAATACGTGTAGTTCTTGTAATTTATAGATTATACCTTCGCAAAATCTATTCACTTCTGATATGAAAAATCCATGTTCTTCTTCTATTGTTGCTTTTCTAATTTTAGGATTTAACATCCATTGATCTACTACTCCATCTTGTAATGCATCACTATACATTAAATCATATGGTACTGTATACAAGTCTCTTTTCATCCTTGAACTTCTTATTATATTTTTCGCATTATATTTCGAATTTTTCTCATATTTATTTAATAAGTAAATAACATTTTTTCCATTTATTATTTCTTGTTGCTTTTGCAAATCTACTATTTTTTCAATTTCTTCTATTTTTTGTTCCATATTACAAACTATTAAGTTTGAAGCTTCTAGTATTCTTCTTATTAAGTTTGATTCTAGACCTCTACCTAAATCAACAAATACCATGTCATAATATTGATTTGCTATTTTTATTACATCTGGATAATCATTTGCGTCAAATTTTTCATTTTCTTCTTCTCCAGTTTCCTTTTTCCCAGAAATTACCTCTAGTCTATTTTTTAATACTATTTTTGTAAAATTTCCTACTAATTGTGGAGTTAGTCTTCCACTATTAGCTAGTTTCATTACTCCTTCTATTCCAGAATTAAATTTTGCTTCTTTTAATCCTAAAAATTTCATAGCTGTGTTTTCAGATACTCCATATGCCTTATCTAATTCCATATCACCAATTTCAGTTGATATTAATAGTATCTTATAATTATGCTCTACGGCCATTAGTGTTGCTACAGCTGCTAAAGATGTTGTTTGACCTATATGACCGCTTTTGCTATTATTCCAAAAAGTTATTATAGACATTTATATCCCATTCCTTTCTAGTGCTTTTATTGTTTTCTTTGCCTCTTGTTCTTTAATTTCATTTCCAAATAGCATTGCTGTTAATTGTGCTAAACTATCTTTGTATAAAGAACTCATTGATTTTAATCCAAGTCTATAAATTAATTGATTGTCCATTTCAACATATTTATCATCTAATATTAATGGGAAAAATATTTGCTTTTCATCCCATTGCATTTTAGCCTCTGATGCTAAGTAATCTATATATTGATTATCAGCTTCATTCATTTGTCTTGAGAATATGATTTTAACCAATCTCATAGGTTGTTTAATATTGTTAAATATTTCAATCCCTTTTCTAATTGAATATAAATCCATAGCTGTTACAAAACAATTAATATCGTTTTCCCTAGCTTTCATGCTTTCTAAGGTGTTTGGATTATCTATATTCATTAGTATTACATCATATTCTGCTGTTTCTTCTGAAATCCCAATATAATCGTATAAATCTTCTATTTTCTTAAACCCTACTGCTACATCTATCTCCTCCCATGTTGTTACATATGTCATAGTCGGTTCTAATGTAGGTACTATGTATCTAAATTTTTGTTCTGCTGTTGTGTCTACTATTAATACTCTCTTGTTTTTCATTGATAAAATTTTTGCAAGACACATTATTAAATTCGCTTTATCGTATGCTCCTATAAATCCGACTTTTTTCATTGTTTCTCTCCTTATTTGTATATTTAGTTAAGTTTTTACCTATTGCTTCAGTAAAATTTGCTTTGAAAATTTTCCATGCGTTGTTCGCAAAAGTATACAAATAAGAAAATTCTTTTCTTATTTGCATCTTTTCTCTCACTTCGACCGCCCCTACATTTTCCTCTACAATAATAAGCTTATTGGTAATTTATATTTTTTATTTAGTTGTTGTGGTAGTGGTTGTTTGTTTTGTTTCTAATTCTTTCATATAATCCGCTCTTGATTGTTTTTGTGCTTCTATTGATGCAGCTGTTCCTGTTGATACATTTCCTTGTGCTTCATTTCCTGTTAATATTACTGCCTGATTTATAATGTCATTTCTTCCGCTTAATAATGTACCATTGTTATATCTTTTTGCTAATTCATCTTTTGCAGTTTGTACAACATTTGGGTTACTATTTATTAATTGTGATACTGCTCTTGTTGGGATATATGTAACTGATGCAGGAGGTTGTACTCCTGGTTCTACATATGTTGTTGCATATAATAATGTTCCATCTATTTGATATGCTTCAACTATTGCATTTGATAATGTCAAAATTTCATCTTCTGCAAGTTTTATCCATACAGTAATTTCATCAGTATTTAGTATTTTCTTTTTTGATACAACTATATAATCTTCTCCACTTGGTAAACGTAATCTTATATCTATATAATCATCTACTTGTAATTGTGTAGGTAAAATTATCATGTTAAATTCCTGTTCTCTTGTATCGTCTTGTGTTTTGTCATCTGTCTCTGCTATCATATCTGTTGATAGTACTGTCCCTGATTTTAAATCTATCTTAAATATTGAATTTTCTGTTATTACATTTGAATAATTAGACGCAGTAATTGCTGTTTCAGGTGCTGCTTTTCTTGTTACTTCAACAGTAGATAACTCACTTGTTAATAGTCCACCTTTTTCTGTTTTTGTTGCTACATTTGTTCCAGATTTTACATCTTTTATTAGTACATAAACTGTTACTTTATCATTTTCTATTTCTTCTTTTTCTGCTTTTTGTTTATACATCATATATAAAAGGAATGCTATTACAAGTGCTGCAATTATCATTGTAATAAAAACTCCTAATAAAAATGAATTTCTTGCTTTTCTTTGCATTGGATTTGATGCCATTTCAAATTCCTCCCTTTTTTACAAATAATCATACTAATTTATATTATACGCTACATTTTTTCAATATTCAACAGTTTGTGACTTTTTGTAATAGAAACGTCATATTAGTGTAATATTTTTGTAATATTATAATTTTTATATAATTTAGCTTACGGAAATTTATGATTTTACATTATTTTAGTGAACAAAACTTACAATCCTTGAAATAAAATCATTGGTGATTACAATGATTTATTTGCGGATGAGCAATGCTAAATTTTCCATGCTACACTCGCAAAAATATAAAAAATAAAATAAATTTTCATTTTTATATTTTTTCTCACTTTCACCGCCCCTACATAACTATATTATTTTAAAGTTTTAAATTATAATTTATATTATAACTTTACATTTTTACCAAATATTTCTTGTTTATTTTTATAAATATTGCACAACATATATTACGAAATGATTTGGTGACCAAATTGTTTCATAGCAAAACGTTTTATTCTAGGAGGTGAATGATAATGGCAACAAATTCAAACAAAAAATTAGTTCCAGAAGCTATGGACGCTTTAGATAAATTCAAATATGAAGTAGCTAGTGATGAGGCTGTTAAAAATATATTTATACTTAATTTTTAACTAACTTTTCATCAAAAGCTACTTCATATTTTTATTTTATATTTAATTTTGTAGGGGCGATTATTAATCGCCCGCTCTTCATAGAGTCTGCTTAATAATATTAATATTTTCTATATTAGTTGTATTATTTTAATTTATTCATTGATTTTTTGTATTCCTTTTAGGCACGGGCGATTAAAACACTGTCATTAACTTAAGGTTAAAAAATCAATTAAATATTTTGAGCAAATTCTTCGACGTCACGGGCGATTAATAATCGCCCCTACATTTCCATATTTTGCTTAAGTTAAAGACCTTGGCTTACTCGTCCATTCTTTGTAAATAACTTATTCTTTATGCAATATATTTCTTATTTCTATTGTTTACAACTTCCGCTTCTTTTATTATCTTATCTTCATGTTTTCCAATTTCAGTAAGTTCTCTAAATTTATAATAAATTGTAATTTCATGATTTTCTGAAATTGTAATTTTCTCAATTAATTCATTTAATAATGCTTTTGTTGGTTTATCTAGTTTTAAAAATTCATTTACCAGTTTTTCTAACTTATCTGTATCATCTTGTTTTACTTTGTCTTCTGATAATTTTCTTTCAAGATCTTGTTTTTCTTTTAAATAATTTTCTCGCTCTTTTGTAAACTCTGTTACAAGTTCAATATAATCATTTTCAGAAACAATCCCTTTTACTTTATCTTTATACAAGTTTTTAATATACAAGCTAGAATCAGCAATTTTTTGTTCTAGTTCTTCTAATCTTTTTTCATCATTTTGCATTTGTAATCTTTGCATTTTTTCTTTTCGTGCTAATTTTAGCAATTCATTTGATAAATCCTTTTGAAGATATTTTTTACAAACTGTTTTTATATGTTCTATCAAAATTTCTTCTAATACTGGAATACTGTTAGAATGTCTTGTACAAATATCACTATATAATCTTGAATAGCTGTAGCATATTGTTGTATATCGATATTCTCCATATTTCTTTAATGCATAATTAGAATATGTTACATTTAACCTTGCACCACACTCTGCACAATATAAAAGTCCTTTAAATAAATAATCGTGCTTGGTCCCTTTAAAAGATTTATTGCCTTTTAATATTTCTTGTACTTTATCAAAATCTTCTTCATTAATAATTGCTTCATGTGTTCCTTTGCAAATATATCTTTCCTCTTCTGGCACTTCTATTCTTCTTTTTGATTTGTAATTTACTTTTCTTCTTTTAAATTGTACAAGTTCTCCTAAATATACTCTATTGGTCAATATTCTTCTAATGGTCGTTTGTTTCCAAGAACCATATAATACAGTTTCTCTAGTTTTTCCAATATTTCTACTTTCTCCCGGAACAGTTACCCCACATTTTGTAAGAATTTGTGCAATTTTTGTTAAACCATTTCCTTGCCTATATAATGCAAAAATTCTTTTAACTACTTCAGCTTCTTTAGGCTCTATTACTAAATGAAATTTGTTATTTGGATCTTTTTTATATCCATATGGTGCTGTTACTGCTAAGTAGTTCCCTGCTTTTCTTCTTTCAATTAGTGAACTACGAATTTTTTTAGAAATGTCTCGTACATACATATCATTTATAACTCCTTTAAAAGGTGCCATATCATTCATTCCTGAATCTAAGTATGTATCAATATTATCTAAAAGTGCTATATACCTTACACTATGCTCTGGAAAATAAATTTCTGTATAATACCCAACTGCAAGCCTTTCTCTTCCAAGTCTTGATAAATCTTTTGTAATAACTGTATCTATTAGCCCTATTTCAATATCATTTATCATCTCTTTAAA
Organism: uncultured Clostridium sp.; assembly: GCA_947088765.1. Classification (GTDB taxonomy): domain Bacteria; phylum Bacillota; class Clostridia; order TANB77; family CAG-508; genus CAKPSH01. The sequence continues at coordinate 13,406 of CAMUHU010000021.1, forward strand.
ACTTGGTCTATCAAAATTTGTACCAGTCCATCCATCATCTACATATTCTTTCACAATGAAAAAGTTTTCATTATCATTTACAAATCGCTTTAAAATTTCTCTTTGATTTGTAACACTAGAACTTTCTTCTTTATCACCATCTTCCCTAGATAACCTAATATATAAACCTACTTTAAAGGTCTTTTGATTGCTTATTGGTAATGTTTGATACATCTAATCCCTCCCTTTAAGCAATCGCCTATAATCATTATACCATAAACCACAAAATTTTGGTATATTTTAGGCGATTTTTTCATTACTACATTTTACAATCTCTTAGGCTTAATAAAAAAGATTCTTTTATAATTTCATTAATATCAATTTTTGAATTTTCGTTAAATACATCTTTTATTTTATATTCTTCTTTTGTAATTTTCGTATTTTCTTTACCATCCATGCTCTATCACCACTCTTAGTATTCCCTGCTCTACAAAGGAATATAACAAATTCTGGTAAATCCATCAAAAAAGAATATGACATTTTTTATCATATTCTTGTATTTTACTTATTAAATTTAATATTTCTTACAACTTTTTGCTAACATTTTTTATGTATGAAAGACTTTACAAGACAACAGTTTTGCCCTGTATTTGGTTGACTTCTGTATCACAATTTTTGTGCATAAGTACACTAAGCAATACTTCTATTGCTTTCGTGAAATTATAATACCACCATTTACATTATTTGTCAATTATTTTTGCTAATTTTCAGAAATAAAGAGTAAATTTTTCCAATACAACTAAAACATCTTTATTTATTGTTAATCTTAAACGTTTTCCATATATTGGTAATTATATTCTTGAATATTCACAAATTGCCCCTTACCCCAAAAATTTCTTTTGAAGTTATTGCTTTTTTATATTTTTATTGTATAATTATTTTAAGTCAAATCTTAACTGTATTTTATTATGTTCAGTTAGGTTGAAGATTTTATGAGTAAGTGTTTGGGTGATAGCGGCACTTACTTCTTTTATGCTCATTTTAAGTTCTTTGACATACTTTAAGCCTTTTTCTAATAATTGCCTTATTGTATGCGCAAATTGTATAAAGAAGTAGTGCACTTTCATAGCATTGTAATTTTTAGAATAAATATGTTCTATATCGAATGTCCCATTCTTTTGCATATTAAAACCTTCATTTTCTAGTTTCATTCTTTTTAATATGTTTTCATATGTAATTTGTTCATTTTCATATTCTTTTTCAAGAACAAAATCTCCTCCACCTAATCTACAAGCGCCTATTCCTAAATTATTTTTATCATCAAAAAACTTTATCAACATAGCTATCATACTAGAATTAATTATACTTCTCTCTTGCTCTGAGAATTCCTTAAAATGATATACTGGTTCAGGTATCCATGCCCCCCATTCTTTTTCTTCTACTCCAATACATCTTGCTTGATATAAATATGGTGTAACATATAATTCTCGTTTATCTTTCTCGTCTTTAAAATACTGCATTGGCACCACTACATTTTGTTTATTATTTTTACCTAATGCCTTTAAATTTTCATATTCTTTTCTTACTACACCAAATTCTGTTGCAGGTTGTCCTAGTAGCATTGTATACTTTCTGTCTCCTACACTTAATACATAAACGAGCTGTGTATCTCCATAATTTATAAATTGTAATCTTTTATCCTTGCCTTGAAATTCGGGTACATTACTGCTGTTTGCCACTTCTATTAAAAAGTTTCTAATATCCATAAATTCACTTATTTTACTTTCTAAATCACTATATTCTGATGATACTTTCATATATTCATATCCAGAACTTGGTATTCCTAATGCTTCTTCAACTGGTTCCATTTGTTGCTCCTCTCTTCAAACTTCATTTACATATTAATTTTGCTTTTTATTTTTTTCAAAAATTCTTCTAACGTAAATTGCGTTTCATACTCATCTATAATTATATATGTATTTTTGTTTTCATTATAAAATTCTATTAATCTATTGATTTCATTTTCTTCTGTAGAATAAAATCCATAATTCTTTGTGTCAAACACTAATGTATTTAGAAATCTAAACTTTCCACTTGACATTATTCCTATTTCTAAATCTTTTATTTCTTGCACATAAAAATTTGGTGCTTCATATTCTATTTCTTGTTGTCTACATTCCTCTATTAAGTTTTCATCCCATATTGGTATAATCTTTGAAACCTCTTCGTTTGCTTCTTTATATATTTTTCTTATTTTCTCATTTATATCATCTTCTAAACTTTTTAATTTTTCTATTTTTTCTTTTGTAATCCTTTTATCTCTTAGATAATATGATGTAGCCATTATTGCACCTCCATATTAAAATTTACTCTTCTAGCAACCAATCGATTACATTTTTATGAATTATTCCGTCTTGAGAAAAATCAAATTTATCCATTGTTATTACATATTTAGGATAATTATCTTCTATATTTTTAAATGCTCCAAATTCTCTATCTACAACAGAATCATCAGCCAAAATGTATGCAACTTGTACATATATCTTTTCTTCAAAATATGTAGCGATAAAGTCTATTTCAGCGACATCTGTTTTTCCAACTACAACATCATAACCTCTATTGATTAACTCATTATATACTATATTCTCAAGTATACTTCCCTTTCCTTTTGTCTTTGATGAACTTTTTACTTGCCCTAATCCTAAATCTGTCAAATAATATTTGTCATTTGTGCTTAATATTTTTTTCCCTTTTATGTCATATCTTTTTGCTTTACTCATAATAAAAGAATTAATTATATAGGACAAGTAATTGTATAAAGTTTCATTTGAACAATTTCTTTTTTCATTTTTCAAATAATTAACAATATTTGTTACAGAAAATTGTTGTGCTGGCGTTGACATTAAATATTCTAAAATCTTATTTAACAATTCTACATCTTTAACTTTGTATCTACTTATAATATCTTTTACTACAATTGAATCATACAAATCCATTAAATAATTTTTTATTTCTAATTCATTTTTAAAATAAAATCTTTGTGGCATTCCTCCCCATTTCATATAATCTTCAAATGCTTTTTCTATTTCATCTTTATCTTTTAATTTTTTTAATTCGCAAATCTCTTTAAAAGAAAATGGTTGTATTTTAAATGAAACATATCTGCCAGCAATTAATGTTGCTAATTCTCCTGATAGCAAATTACTATTTGAACCAGTTATAAATATAGACACATTTTTAGTTGCCTTAAATGAATTTACTGCCCTTTCCCAATCTACAATATTTTGTACTTCATCAAAAAATAAATAATATCTTTCATTAGTTAGTATTTGTTTTTTGATATATTGGTTTAAGTCTTTATCATTCTTAATAAAAGACATATCAATATCTTCAAAATTTATATATATTATTCTTTCTTTTGATATTCCACTTTCTTGTAACTCGTCTATTATCTGTCTTAATAATGTAGATTTTCCTGATCTTCTTATTCCTGTAATTACTTTTATTAAATCTTGATCATAAAATCCTCTAATCTTTTTTAAATATTTTTCTCTTTTTATCATAAAAATTTTAATACCTTTCTTTTTACTATATTAATTATATAGTAAAATTATAAGTTTGTCAAATTTTTACGATACAAAGTAAATTTTATATTTATTTTTAATTCATTTACTTTGTATCGTAAAGTTTTTAGATATTTTATTACTTTTTTTATTACACTGTAATATTTTTAAGACTATAAACTATTCTATTATTGCTCTTAATACAGCTTTATTTATATGTATTTTAGGCGATTGCTTCAAATATATTTTTGACTGCTAGTGAAGTTGGTGTAACTTTAAAAGATGGTTATAATGGTAACCTATCTTCAAGAGACGCTGGTAGAATCGGTGGTAACATGGTTAAAAAGTTAATACAACAAGCTGAAAACAACATGGCTAACAAATAATTTAATTACTAGCTTATGATTTTTGCAGGAATATTTCTTTCCCACTTTTATGTTTATACATAAGGGCAGGAACTAAATGTTCCTGCCCTTTATTTTTATTCATTTTCGTTTGTTTCTCAAAGTATAATATTTTCAATGCTTACACGGTTTTTCATTTTCAAACATTGTTGAGTTTTTTCAAACTAGAGTGGGAAAAAAGTGGGAGAAGTATGCGTTTTACCAATTAAATTCTCCTACTACTTCAACTTGTTTATTTCCTAATACTATTTCTCCTATTTCATAACAATTTACTCCTTGATTCTTTATGTGATGCATTATCTTCTCTGCATTTTGCTTTTTTGCTACTATTGTTAATCCAACACCTAAGTTAAAGGTTCTTAGCATTTCTTTATCTTCAACATTTCCATATTTCTTTATTAGTTTAAATATGTCTAGTATTTGATACTTGCTTACATCTATTTTTGCATTTACATTTTCAGGTAATATTCTGTTTAAATTTTCTTTTATTCCTCCACCTGTTATGTGTGCAAGTCCTGTGATAACATTTTCTGGGAATAAGTCTTTTATTGTTTTGTAATAACATCTATGTGGTTCTAGTATTGCTTCAATAAAAGTTTTATCTCCTACGCTTTCTTCTAATATTTGTGGTGATTGTTTCATTATCTGTCTTACCAAAGTATATCCATTTGTATGAACTCCACTAGATTCAACTGATATTACTACATCCCCTACTTCTATTTTCGAACCATCTATTATTCTATCTTTATCTACTATTCCTACTATGCTTGATGTTAATATATATGTACCTGGTTCTAATACTCCTGGTTGTTCTGAGGTTTCTCCTCCTGTTAATACACATCCTTGTGCTTTACACGCATCTGATACTGCTTTTACTATTTTGTTTATTGCTACTTTGTCCATTTTTCCACAGATGATAGCATCTTGAACTGTTAATGGTTTTGCTCCCATTACTATACAGTCATTTATTAAGTGGTTTATCATGTCATATGATACATTTTCTAATTTATCATATTGTGCTGCTATTAATTGTTTTGAACCTGGCTCTTCTGTTTTTAATACTAATACTGGGTTTTTATATTCTTCAAACTTTATATCATATAGTGATGAGAATGCTCCTATTTTATTTAGTACTCTTTTGTTGTCTGTTGCTAGACTATCTGCCATGTCCTTTTTTGCTTGATTTGCTTCGTCTATGTTTACATCATATTTTAAACTATTATTTTCCATGTTTCTTATCCTCTCTTTATTAATAATATTTTATCGTAGGGGCACGTTGCACGTGCCCAATTTGAATTTGTTGACTCCTCCAGTGGGCACATGCAATGTGCCCCTACAACGATTTATAATTCATATTAATATAATTCAAAAAAGAATTAGTATGCTGATTATTTTTTGAATTGACCTATAAGGTCGTATTCTTGTACATTAATAATCTCTACATCTACAAATTTTCCTATTAATTCTTTATCTGTTGTATTTTTTATAAATACTACTCCATCTTCGTCTGGGACATCCATATATGTTCTTCCTATTAAATATCTTCCATCAAAGGATTTTTCTTCTATCAACGTTCTATAAGTTTTACCGATTTTGCTTTTTAACCTTTCTTCTGATATTTTTTGTTGTAATTTCATAATTTTATTGTACCTAGCTTTTTTTGTGCTTGGATGTACCTGATTTGGCATTTTTTCTGCTGGTGTTCCATCTTCCTTTGAGTATGTGAATGCTCCTAATTTATCAAACTTAGTATCTCTTACAAATTCATATAAATTTTCAAAGTCTTCATTTGTTTCGCCTGGAAATCCCACTATTAAAGTAGTTCTTAAAATAGCTTCAGGTATTTGATTTCTTATTTTATTAATCAATTTCTTTATGCTTTCTGCATCGCTTTTTCGATTCATTCGTTTTAATACTTCATCTGAAATATGTTGTATTGGAATATCAAAATATTTGCATATTTTATCATTTTCTTTTACTACTTTTATTAATTCATCTGTAATGCTTTCTGGATATGCATATAAAAATCTAATCCATTGAATACCATCTATTTTGCATAATTCTTGTAAAAGTTCTGATAATCTTGTTTTTCCATATAGATCTATTCCATATTTCGTGGTGTCTTGAGCTATTATTATTAACTCTTTTATCCCCTTTTTTGATAAATTCTTTGCTTCTTCTAAAATTTCATCAAATTCTCTTGAAATATATTTTCCTTGTATCTTTGGTATAGCACAATATGTACAATAATTACTACATCCTTCTGCAATTTTTAAGTATGCCATTGTATCTCCTGTAGTAATTACTCTGTCTTCCCATCTCAAGCACTCATTAGATATTTCTGATTTTAATAACTCAGATATCTTTGCCCATATCTTATTGTAATCTTTAATTCTTATAAATAAATCAACTTCTGGCAATGCTTTTTTCATTTCTTCTTCATATCTTTCTACCATACAACCTATTGCAATAAGATATTTACATCTTCCCTCTTTATACTGTGCCATTTCTAGTATAGTATCTATTGCTTCTTGTTTTGCTGTTTCAATAAAACCACATGTATTTATAACAATAATATCTGCATTTTTTTCATTGTTTACAATATTAAAATTGTGCCTTTTAAATAGTCCTATTACTTCTTCTGTTACTACTAAATTTTTGCTACATCCCAGTGATATAAAGCCTACATTCATTATTTTTCCTTTCACAAATTTATGAAAAGCTTCGTCTTACTTTGCCAAGCTTCACACAAAATATCCTCGATGTACCACGTACGACTGCGGATTTTGAGTTCACTTTCCTTGTAATACTCGCTTTTGATAAATTTGATTATTCATTATTAATCATTCACTATTAATTATTAAATGGGGGCACATGCAATGTGCCCCTACATCTAGTCTTCATCTATAAAATCGAATTCATCCTTGAATTTTTCTTTAAACATATTAAATACTGTATTAAGAATTTCTTCGTCCTCAACACTTACATAAGATTCCTCATCCTCTGAATCAGTGTCTTCAACTCGTAAAATAACTACTTCATCAGCATCTTCTTCATCACTTGCTGGTAATAGTACAACATATTCTTCTCCATCTAATTCTATCAAATCTAAGAATTCAAACTTAACTTCCTCTCCATTCTCGTCATTTAAAACTATAACATTTTCTAATTCTTCTTCCATTCCATTTTGCTCGTTATCCATTATTAATTTCCTTCCTTTCTTATTTATAAATACTTTTTCATATATGATTCTAATATATATTCTGCAGATATAGTATCTACAATGTCTCTTCTATTTTTTCTATTTATATTAAGAATATTCATAGTTCTATGTGCTGATACTGTTGTTAATCTTTCATCCATTGTATCAATCTTAAGATTATTAAATTTGCATTTCAATTTATGTATGAATTTATTTGTTACCTCTATTCTATCAGAACTTGTACCATCCATATTAAAAGGCATTCCTACAACTATTGTATCAATTTCATATTCATTTAAAATTTCTTCTAACCTTTTTAGTACTTTTTTATCATTTCCCCCATGATGTATTGTTTCTAATCCTTGGGATGTTATTCCTAGAGAGTCTGAAATAGCAATTCCAACTCTTGCATCTCCATAATCTATTCCTAATATTCGCATATTACTCATTTATTCCTATATAATTTTCTACCATTCTCTCTAATAATTCATCACGCTCAATTTGTCTTATTACATTTCTTGCATTTTTGTGGCTTGTAATATATGTTGGGTCTCCTGATAATATATATCCTACTATTTGGTTTACAGGATTGTATCCTTTCTCTACTAAAGCATCATAAACTTGTTTTAAAGTTTCCTTAGTTTTTAAATTTTTGTCTCTTTCTAATTTAAAATTCATAGTTTTATCCATTTCCATAATTTTTTCCTCCTATATTTTATATGTTATTTACATCGTATTCTGTTAGTGGTGCATTATCTAAGTATTCCTCTTGCTTCTTTAAAATCTTTTCTAAGGCTGTCCCTTTATAATATGTAGTTAATACAATGTTCAATTTAATTTTAGCAATTCTTTTCTTTACTTTTTTGCTATTTTCTTTTTCATCTTCAACCATTTCTATTTCTAGATTTTCTACAGCATTTTTCATATCTATAACAAATCTTGTAACTCCATCTACCTCTGCTCCAGAAAATGCAATTACAAATTTGGGTCCCATATATCTTACAAATATATATTCATTTGATAAGTTCTCTTTTATGTAATCACACATGTCTATAATTACCTGATTTCCAGTTTCCCTGTTAAATTCTTTATTAATTCGTTCAAGATTTGAAATTGCAAGCATACATATTGTTGAAGTAGTATATTTATCTATTATTTTTCTTCCCTCGTTGAATAGATATTCACTTGTTTTTAATGCAGAATAATAATCATCTCTTGTTAAACTTTCAACAATATTTTGATAATTAACAATTCTAAACACAGATAATATATTATCTTTTACAACCTCAAGTATTGTTGTATCTATATTATCAAAGGCATGTGGTATTCCACTTTCTATTATCCAATATCCTATATAGACATTTTCTATATAGAGAGGAAAAAACATCGCTGCCTTTGCTCTACCAAATTCACTTTTCTGATATGGTAATCTTTCATTTTCATTATCTACTGTAATATATTTGGGTGTAGCAGTTGTTATACTATCTCTAAATATTTCTTCATTATGCAGACTTCTAAGATTGTCCCAATGCTTTTCTTCAACGTTTGAAGCTTTAATTACATATTCTGTCCCATTAAATTCTACAATAGTAGAATATTTTATATCATATTCCTCTATTAAAATTTCATTTATTTTTCTTATTTTATCATCTACACTTATTGCATCTCCAGCAGTTGCCATGAAATCTTGTAATACATTCAATCCATTTATTTTCTGATTTATGTTTTTATAATTGTTGATTTCTTTATGAATTTTTATATTAAATAAAATTAACATAATTATTATAGCAACTAAAACTATTATTACACCTATTATCCACATATCAGTTTATGTCACTCCTTTTTTATTTGTATTGTCTTTTCATTTCATCTAAAGTACTACTCATATTGTTTGAAAATCTCGATCCATTCTGTTCATAATTCATATAACTTGCATTACCTACATTTCCTTTATTCCTTCTCTTAAGTGTCCCACCTGATATTACTGGATATACTTGATCCGCTAATCTATTTAAGCAATTTAGGAAAACTTTATTATATCCTCTGGTTGATATTTCACAATTTGCAATTCCTGATAAATAATTTGAATATGCCTCCATATCAAATGGGATTACAATTTTACTTATCATTTTCATATCAAACAGTCTGTCTTGTATAGACATCTCAGGATCATTATAAGTTGACATTCCCCCAACTACCATTTCTTCATTTAATCCTCTTATTTTTTGAGCTTTATTTATAACAGCTCTTAATTTCTCTGGCTGTAAAACATTATTTAATTTCAATTTCCTTAAAAATTCTGTTAAAGGTTGAATTGTTAAAACATCCATACTTTGAACCATATATATTTCCTGCGCTACTCTAAAATATTCTTTATTTGTTGAATAGTCACAATCTAATAATACTAAAGAATAGTTTTTAACTAGAGTCGTTAGCATATCCTCTACACTATATTCTGAATTTCTAATATTAGGCGATGAAGTATATACTGTTAAATTTCTATTTACTTCTATTCCAGCAGGATTTCCTCTCTTTAGGTTTTCCATAGATGAATAGGCAATTTCTCTTAATTCTTCTCTATTTTCAGTATATATATAATATGAATTTTTATTTTTTGTTAAGTCTACTATAGCTGTCTTTATTCCCCTGTTTGATAATATATCAGCAATATTATTTATCAAAAAAGATACTCCATTTTTTGATGTTCCTACAAAAGAAACTATCTTTTTATCTTGAGTTAATAGATATGAGATATCTACTATTTTTCCATTATCTTCAACTTCTTCTAACTCTTTACTTGATGATGTACCATAATCATTATTTCTGTATATTTTATTATCTACTATAGGAGTATTTATCTTACTTTCATGTATATCTTGTAATATATTGTTTCCATATCCTGATAATGATTGTCTTTGTGTTTCATCTATTCTAGGGATTTCCATTGTTTCTTTTTCTCTAAAGCTTGGCACTCTTGGTTGCCTTCTTTCCCCAAAATTTGATAATTTTACAGGCTCTTCTTCAAAGCTTGGCAATATTGGAGGTTCTTCCTCAAGACTTGGTAACACTGGTGGCTTCTCTTCTTCAAAACTTGGTAATACTGGTGGTTTCTCTTCTTCAAGACTCGGTAATTCTGGTGGTCTTTCTTCTTCAAAACTTGGTAATTCTGGTGAATCGTCTTCAAATCCTGGTAATTTCTGTAACTGTGTCTCAGTTTCAAGATTTGGTATAACCTGCTCTTGCACTTCTGTAGTTGGAATAGGATTTTTTCTTGGTCTCCCTCTTCCTCTTTTTGGAGTTTCTACTTTTTCTTCTACCTTTTGTTCTGGTTCAACTGTAATTTTTTTAGGTCTTCCTCTTCCTCTTTTTACAGGTTGTTCTGCTGGTGGAGTTACTCCTTCTACTTCAAGTTCTATTGATGCTTTTATTGGAGCTGTTGATTTTATTGAAGCTATTGTTTCTATTGGTTCTATTGGAGCTACTCCTTCTATATTCTCTATTTCTTCAAGTATTGCATTTGTATCATTTCCAACAATTTCTGTTTCTACAGGTTCTGGTACTGATGCTACAATTTTCCTTACCTCATTGCTTTTTCTAATATTTGATGGTATTATAACTGGACCCGTAGGTTGCTTTGAATGACTATCTATAATCTTAGAAACATTTAAATTACTTCTTTTGATTTCTTCTTTCTTTTGAACTCCTGTACTATATGTCATTATAGATTGATATTTAGGTGACTCTGCTTCAAGTACCGCTTTTACCTCCATTGGCAAAAACTTTATTATTATTTTTAGTTGTTCATCACTATATTGCTCTGCTATACTATTAAAACTCTCAACATATTTACTTTCATTTTTACCTAATTTTCTGTAATGTGCTAAAATATTTTGAATTTCTACTTCACTTACATTTTTTTCATCTTCACGTTCATATTCTCCTTGCTCAATTCTATAATATATCTTAGCTTCTTTTTTTGTTCTTGGTTTATTTAATAGACTACATACGTTTTCAATTGTTCTATCATTTCCAATTAATGCATCATATACTCCTATTGAAAACAGTTTCACTAACAAATTGTCTGATTTTTCTCTTCTCTCTGAGCAGATTACAACTATTGGAATATCTCTTCCTTCTCTATCAATTGCTTCATCACTTATACCATCTAATTTTTCAAATATAAATTTATCTATTGTATCATAATTGTTATTAGTAAATGGTTCCAAATCCTCACTTATTACTATTCTATCATATGTTTGATTTCTTTGTAATTCTTTAATTATAGCATTAAAATAATAAACGTTTTTGGATGATATTATTTCCTTGTATTCTGTTTGATATACTTTAATTATTTTTTCTGCTATATCTTCTGTACTAACAGCAAATAAAACCTTCATTTGTTTTAACTCCTTCCGAATTTTACTACAACAACAAATATGAATGGCAATACTTGACATACTATAAGTATTGTTACAAATGCTATCATAGCAAAAAATCCTTTGTATCTTGTACCCATATTTCTAATTCCTAACGCATATTGAAATATAGCTGCAATTGATATTCCTAAAAAACACAATGGTATACTTAAAAATCTAATTTTATTTAATATGTAAGCTGTAAATCCGTAAGTTTCATCTCCATATGCTTCTACATAATCATCTAATTCTTTTAATGATTTTTCTTTTATCTCGATTAATTTTCCTGCTGTATCTGATTCTAATAAGGCTTCTCCACTTGATGCATAAACTTTATATGAAATAATCATAGATAAAATACAAATTACTACTAACAAAGCAATTACCATCTTTTTCATATTTTATTCTCCTTATATTTCTACTTTAAAATAGCCTGAAAATTTGCTTAACAAATTTTACTTAAA
>CAMUHU010000022.1 GCA_947088765.1 uncultured Clostridium sp.
TCAGTAGCTATATAACAATAAAAACAATAAGAAGAAAAGAACCAGAAATAAAAGATATAAAATTCTTAAAATAAAAAACAAAAAACAACGACAATGTCGTTGTTTTTTGTTTTGCTAAAATAGATACATATTATATTTGTGGGGATGATTATATGTTTTAAACATTATATAAAATTATAATTACATATGTAGGGGCACGGCGCACTGTATCCCTACTTACAGTTTTATTATTTCAATAGATGTTGCCAAAAATTATAATAATATGTTATAATAAGAAATATTTTAGGGAATTATTAAAAATAAAGGGGAAAAAATTGTAAAATGATAAACTTACTTTTATGTGGAAATAATAAGTTTTTTGATGGTGCTTTAACTCAGTTAATATCAATTAAAAATAGAACAAAAGAAGAAATTAATTGTTATATATTAACTATGGATGCTTCAAGATTAAACAAAGAATATATATGTATGACAGATGAGCAAATAGATTTTTTGAATTATGTAGTAAAATATAAAAATCCTGAGAGTAAGGTAATAAAGATAGATGTCACAGAAATATACGAAAGAGAATTTTTAAACTGTGCAAATGAAAAAGCATATTGTACTCCATATACGTTATTAAGACTATTTGCAGATTTAATTCCAGATATACCAGATAAAATATTATACTTAGATATAGATATAATGGTAGGTAAAGACATTTCAACCTTGTATAATATTGACATTGAAGATTATGAATATGCAGCAGTAAAAGAAAAATATGGAAGTAAGATAATAAGACATGACTATATAAATGCAGGCATGTTATTATTAAATATGAAAAAGATAAGAGAAACAAAATTATTAGAAAAAGCTAGAAAATTAATTAAAACAAAGAAGCTATTATTTGCTGATCAAGATGCAATATTTAGGTCTACAAAGAAAAAATTGATATTACCTAGGATATATAATGAACAATCAAGTTTTAATAGAGAAGATACAGTTATATGTCATTTTTGCAAAAGGCTATTGTTATTACCTTATCCTCGTATTGAAAATTATAAGCAATGGAATGTAGACGAGGTACACAGTGTCTTAAAATGCCATTATTTTGATAATGACTTAGAGGAATACAAAAATTTAATTAAAGAATTTGAAATGAAAGAAAAAAAAGTATTAGTTGAAGGATAATGAAAGTTTCCAAAACTAATTTATGATTCATAAAGGAAGGATATTAAAAATGAATAACAAAAAAGTAATACCAATATTTTTTGCAGTAGATGATTACTATATTCCATTTTTAGCAGTCGGGCTTCAATCGTTAGTAGAGCATTCATCTGAAGAATATGAGTATTTGATTAAAATTTTAAATACAAATGTAAGTGAAGAGAACAAAAAAAGAATAAAGAAATATGAAAAAGAAAATATAAATATAGAATTTGTAGATTTGAATTATTACATAAAAAAAGTAAAGGACAAACTATATACAAGAGATTATTATACAAAAACTACTTATTTTAGATTATTCTTACCAGAATTATACCCACAATATGACAAAGTATTATATTTAGATAGTGATATTATAATTTTAGAAGATATAGCAAATTTGTATAATATAGATATTGGAGATAATTTAGTTGGTGCTATTCCAGATGATATTATTCAAAATGGAAAAGAGTTACAGGAATATGTAGAAAAAGTAGTAGGAGTTGCAACCTATAAGAAATACTTTAATGCTGGAATAATTGTAATGAACTTGGATGAACTTAGAAAGTTTAAATTTCAGGAAAAATTTTTACACTTATTAGAAACAATAAAATTTCCAGTAGCACAAGACCAAGACTATTTAAATAGAATTTGTAAAGGTAGAGTAAAATATATAGATAATAGTTGGGATGTTATGCCAGCACCAGGAAGAAACAAAAAAGATGAAGAACTAAGATTAATTCATTATAATTTAACATATAAACCATGGCGTAGAGATGATGTTCCTTATAAAGAATTTTTTTGGAAATATGCAAACAAAACAGATTTTTTCGAAGAAATACAAAAAATGAAAGAGAGTTATACAGAAGCTGAAAGATTTAAAGATATGGAAACTGAGAAAGACCTTATAAATCTTGCAATACAGGAATCAGAATGTGTAGGAGACGATAGAGTTGATAAAAAGTCATTAATAAGTGAAAATAATATAGAAAAATCTAAAGATAGACTAGAAATATTAGAAAAAATAGAGAAGTTAGAGCTTGAGGGAAAATTTGATGTTGATGCAGAAAATGATCCACCTACTATTATATTAACACCTGATAAGGTTGATTATCTTAAAGAAAAGACAACGAGTAAATTAAAAACAAAAGTAGCAAATGCGGTAGCACAAAATTTTGCAAATGAATTGCTAAAGAAAAAGAAGCTAATTATAAAAGAAGTAAGAGGAATTGAAAATCTAGAAGGCGTAAAAACTGGAGGAATAATAACATGCAATCATTTTAATCCATTTGATTCCTTCACAGTAGAAATGGTATTTAATAGGACTGAAGTCGGAAAAAAGAAAAAGTTATATAAAATTATTCGTGAAGGAAATTACACTAATTTCCCAGGATTTTATGGATTCTTATTTAGAAACTGTAATACTTTGCCATTGAGTTCAAACACAAAGACAATGGAAAAATTATTAAAGGCAATCAAGAAAATTTTAGAAAATAAGGACTTTATATTAATTTATCCAGAACAAAGTATGTGGTGGAACTATAAGAAACCAAAGCCATTAAAAGATGGCGCTTTCAAATTTGCTGTAAAAAATGATGTTCCAATTATACCTATATTTATAACGATGGAGGAAAGTAAAATAATTGGAGAAGATGGTTTCCCAGTTATGGAATATTTTGTAAATATCGAAAAACCGATATATAAAAACAAAGAATTGACAGATAGAGAAAACATTAATCAGATGAGAGATAAGAACTTTGCTATTTGGAAGGAGATTTATGAGGAATTTTATGATATTCCGCTTAAATACACCACCCTCACTGGAAAATAATGTGGTACATTGTAGGAGAGGGGGGCATTTACCCATTGAATAGGCAATAAATTCAAATGTGCCCCTACAGTAAAAAATTACATACTCAGAAAGGCAATGTAATGAAAGAAAAGAAAATAATTTATTATACTGATGAATTAAATGATGAATTTTCAAGTGCAAAAATTACTCCTATAAAAATAGATGGAAATTACAAATATCATAGAAATTCATTATGGAATTTATGTTCATTGATAGTTCAAAATGTATTAAGTATGCCCATAAAAATAGGATATGCTAAGATAAAATTTAAAATAAAATATATAGGTAAAGAAAAATTAAAAAAATATAAAAAAGAGGGATACTTTGTATATGCAAATCATACTCAAGCATTTGCTGATACTTTTATACCAAGTATTTCTATTTATCCAAAAAGAAATTTTTTGATAGTAAATCCAGAAAACATATCAATGAAATATTCAAAGAATATTATCGAAATGCTAGGAGCAATACCAGTTCCAGGAGATAAACAATCAACGAAAAATTTCCTAAAAACAATAGAGACACATATTCAAAAAGGACATTCTATAACAATATATCCAGAAGCTCACATATGGCCATATTATACAAAAATAAGACCATTTAAAGCAGTATCATTTGGGTATCCTGTAGACTTAAAAAAACCAGTATTTTGTATGACAAATACATATCAAAGTTATGGAAAAAAGAAAGATAAAATAAAAATAGTTACATACATAGATGGGCCATTTTTCGCAAATGAGAATTTACCAAGAAAAGATCAAAAACAAGATTTAAGAGATAAAGTATATAATTGCATGGTCGAATGCAGTAAGAATAGTAATATAGAACATATAAAATATTGTAAAAAGAATATATAAAGTTTGTACATTATAAGGGAATGAAATTAAATATAGACAAAAAATTAAATGTACAAGAGATAAAAAATGAAAGAATAAATAAGGAGATAAAAATGGAAGAAAAAGCGAATTATTGCTTAAGTTGCCCTACAAAGCCATGTGCAAAAGGTTGTCCATTAGGGAATGATATACCAAGCTTTATAAAGAAAGTAAAAGATGGCAATTATAAAGAAGCGTATAATATCTTATTAGAAACAACAGTATTACAACCTGTTTGCGGAAGAATATGCCCACATATGAAACAATGTAGAGGAAAATGTGTAAGAGGGATAAAAGGAGAGCCAGTAGAAATTGGAGAATTAGAAGCATTTGTAGGAGATTTGGCAATTCAGGAAAAATGGGATATTCCAAAAGTAGAAGGGATATCAGGTAAAAAAGTTGCAATTGTTGGTGGAGGACCATCAGGACTTACAGCAGCAGCATTTTTAAGAAGAAAAGGTTATAATGTTACAATATATGAGAAATATGATAAATTAGGTGGACTATTATCGCATGGAATACCTGATTTTAGGCTTCCAAGAGATATTTTAAATAAAACGATAGAAAAAATCTTGAACTTAGGAATAAATGTAAGATATAACTGCACTTTAGGAAAGAACATAACTCTAGAGGATTTAAAAAAAGAATATTCTGCAATTTTACTTACAATTGGAGCAAATGTATCATCAAAAATGGGGATTAAAGGAGAAAATTTAGAAGGAGTATATGGAGGAAATGAATTACTAGAAAGAAACAATCATCCTGATTATAATGGAAAAATAGTTGTTGTAAATGGCGGAGGAAACACAGCAATGGATACCTCAAGAACCATAAATAAGATGGGCGCAAAAAAAGTATATGTTGTATATAGAAGAGCAAGAGAGCAAATGCCAGCTGAACAAAAAGAAATTGGTGAAGCAATAAGTGAAGGAGTGGAATTTTTATTCCAAAACAATATAGTTAAAATTATTGGGGATAAACATGTGGAAAAAATCGAATGTATTAAAACTGAATTAATAAAAGTAGAAGGAGAGAATAGACTAAAACCTATAAATCTAGAAGGAAGCAATTATAAAATACCAGTAGATTATGTAGTTATGGCGATTGGTGCAAAACCAGAAGAAGAGGTATTAAATTCTTTAGGGTTAAAAAGAAACAAATGGGGATACATAGAAACAGATGAAAACAATAGAACATCAGATGAGAAAGTATTTTGTGCAGGAGATATAAGTGGAGAAACATCAACTGTAGCGTGGGCTTCAAGGTCAGGAAGAAATGCAGCAGAAAATATAGATAGATTTTTAGAAAAAGAAAATTAAAAAAGCACGGTGAACCGTGTCTTTTTAATTTTCTTTTTCAACATAAGACTGTTTTGGTGTTAAATTTAACAAATACTTCAATCTACCAAATAAAGCCTTTAAGAAACTTTCCTTATAAACCACAAGTGAAGTTTGTATTGGGTTCATAGGATTATCAATTTTATCTTCTAAATCTGTCATTTTTGCAATATAATATTTATTAAAATATGTATAACCATCAGAAACAGCAATAAAATTTCTAAAATTGTATAATTTAGTTCTATATTTAGAAATAGCCTCTTTTGTATAGAGTAAATTTATAGCATTATCAAAATAAGCAGTAAGTATCATATTTTGAGTATCCAAAAATACTTTTCTAATTTCTGTTTTAAACTCTTCTATTTTATTGCAATTTTTTTTAACTCTATTTACATAATCAAAATGAGATTCGTTATAAGAAGTTAAATTAGTAATATTTTCCTGCATTTCTATTAATAAATCGATATTATATTCTACCATCTCAAAAGTCTCTTTAGAGGTTAATGATATAAATTGAGTTTTAAAGTTATCATTACTGTTTATTGTACTATCAAACAATAGATCCTCACCAACAAGGTATGCCATTTGATTTACCAATGCACATTCTAGAGGATAATAATTAGGGCTAATTGTATTGAAAGTAAGATCAAAATATGTAACCATTTCAGCTTGTTTATTAACACATTTAGAGGCTAGTAACTGAACTGCTGCTTCATTTAATCCTGTTCCAGGAAGAGAGCTATCAGTAAAATCACAAAAACCTAACCTTACTAATTTTCCATATTTATTTACTCTCTCTTGCAAATAATGAATACATTCATGAACAATTAAATCACTAATTTCATCAAAAGAGGTATCAGGACTAAAATATATAGATTTATTTTTATAAAAGTATTTAGCAGAACATCCCTTTGGTAAATTTGCAATATACATATTAAGCTTTATAATACTAGAAAAAATTTTGGGTGTTCCAATACTTTTCTCAGGAAAAGTATTTTTCAACGTTTTAACAATATTAGCTGCTATTGAATTAATTGTTAAAGTATCTAGAGCACGGATTACCTCAATGCCTTCTTTTTTTATTTCGGATTTTATACTCATATGTAATTTTAAACTCCTTAGTATAATGAAGATTTTAATAATCTATTTAAATTATACAATATAAATGTTACAAATGCATTACAAATACATTAAAATAATATTACAAATTTATATTTTGGAACTGTGAATTGTAACCAAAATCTTATTTAACAACAATATTATAAATTTTATTCTTTACATAGATTTCCTTTACAATATTTTTTCCATCAATAATATCAGAAATCTTTTCATGAACTAATTGTTTTACAATATTTTCTTCTGAATCTTTAACTATCATTACAGTATCCTTTAATTTACCATTTATTTGAATAGGAATTTCAATTTCATCATCAATAGTTTTAATTTCATCATAAGTAGGCCAAGAACTTTCAGCAATTGTTTTATCATTTCCTATTAAACTATAGATTTCTTCGGAAACATGAGGAGCTATAGGATTTAATAATATTAAAAAAGTATTAAGTTCTGCTTTGTTAATTCTCTTTAATCTATAAAACTCATTTACCATTGTCATAAGAGTAGCAACAGCTGTGTTAAATTTCATTTCCTCAAAATCGCTAGAAATCTTCTTTATAGCCTTATTCATCATTTTATCAAAATCAATAGAAAACTCATTTCCATCTACTAATAATTTTTGTAAATTCCAAACTCTATCTAAGAACTTACTACAACCACGTAAACTCTCCATAGACCAAGGAGTTGATTGGTCAAAAGGTCCTATAAACATCTCATAAGTTCTAAAAGCATCAGCACCAAACTCTTTAACAATATCATCAGGATTTACAACATTACCTTTAGATTTAGACATTTTTTCTCCATTTCCACCTAAAATCATACCATGTGAAGTACGTTTTGCATAAGGCTCTTTAGTAGGAACTTCTCCAATATCATATAAAAATTTATGCCAAAATCTTGAATAAAGTAGGTGTAGAGTAGTGTGTTCCATACCACCATTATACCAATCTATTGGTAACCAATAATTTAGGGCTTCTTTAGATGCAAATTCTTTAGTATTGTGTGGGTCTATATATCTTAAAAAATACCATGAAGAACCAGCCCATTGAGGCATTGTATCTGTTTCTCTTTTAGCAGTTCCTCCACAATGAGGACAAGTTGTATTTATCCAATTGTCTAAAGCAGCTAAAGGAGATTCACCATTCTCACCAGGTTTAAACTCTTCAACTTCTGGAAGAACTAAAGGTAAGTCTTTTTCATCTAATGGAACCCAACCACATTTTTCACAATATACCATTGGTATTGGTTCTCCCCAATATCTTTGACGAGAGAATACCCAATCTCTTAACTTATAATTAACTTTTTTAGCGCCAATATTTTTATCTTCAAGGAATTTAATCATTTTATCAATTGCTTCCTTAACTGATAATCCATTTAGGAAATCAGAATTAATTAAATAACCATCAGATTTATCAGAATAAGCTTCATTTTCTACAGAAACAGTATTCTCCTTATCTGTAATAACTTGTTTAATAGGTAATCCAAATTTAGTAGCAAAAGCAAAATCTCTTTCATCATGAGCAGGAACGGCCATAATAGCCCCTGTTCCATAAGTAATTAAAACATAATCAGAAATCCAAATAGGAATTTCTTTACCATCAGCAGGATTTATAGCTTTAATACCTTTTATTTCAACTCCTGTTTTATCTTTTTCAATCTCAGTTCTTTCAAAATCAGATTTTTTAGAAGCCTCTTCTTTATATTTTTCAATTTCATCCATATTTGTAATTCTATCTGCTAATTTAGAAATAATAGGATGCTCAGGAGCAACTACCATATAAGTAGCCCCAAACATAGTATCAGGTCTAGTAGTATAAATTTCTAAGTATTCATTAGAATTTGCAATTTGAAATTTAACTTCTGCACCTTCACTTCTTCCTATCCAATTACGTTGTTGAGTTTTTATTTTCTCAAGATAATTAACATCATCTAAATCATTTAAAAGTCTTTCTGCATAATCAGTAATTTTTAACATCCATTGACTCTTTTCTTTTTGAACAACAGGGCTACCACATCTTTCACAAACTCCGTTAACAACTTCTTCGTTTGCAAGACCGACTTTACAACCTGTGCAATAATTTATTGGCATTGTAGCTTTATATGCTAATCCTTTTTTAAATAATTGAATAAAAATCCATTGAGACCATTTATAATATTCTGGTTCTGTTGTATTTATTTCACGAGACCAATCAAAGGAAAATCCAATAGATTTTAATTGCTCCTTAAAATGTTCAATATTTTGAGCTGTAACTACTCTTGGATGAATATTAGTTTTTATAGCATAATTTTCAGCAGGAAGACCAAATGCATCAAAACCAATAGGGTATAATACATTATAACCCTCAAGTCTTCTTTTTCTAGCTATTATATCAAGAGCAGTATAGCTTCTTGGATGACCAACATGTAGGCCTTGTCCAGATGGATAAGGGAACTCTATAAGCCCATACCATTTCTTCATAGTATAATCATCTTTTGCATTAAAAGTGCCTTCTTTTTCCCATTTATTTTGCCACTTTTTTTCAATCTCTTTAAAATTATATGCTGACATAAACTTCCTCCTTTGAGCAATAAGCTCTATTAAATCTTTAAAATAATGCAATTATTATACAACAAAAGATTATAAAAATAAAGAGAAAAGAAAAAATTTATTTTTATATATAACATTTACTTTTTTTATAATCATCAATTGCAAATTGTAATGACTGATTTACTACCTCATTAATAGATATATCTTCTTCTCTTGATATTTGTTTAATTTTATCTAATATACTATCTTCAATCCTTAAAGTATATTGTATATATCTTTTATCAGTTCTTTTATGATATGCAATTCCCATATAAAATCACCCTTTATATAGTCTACCAGTTAAACAACATGGAAAGAAGACATATTTTATACATGTATTTTATGCAAGTGTAAAATGGAATACAGTTAAATTATTATAATTGTAAATGGTAATGTAATATTAACTTATTATAATTATTGCAATATGCATAAATCTATGGTATTATATTGTAAGTTAAAAGAGAATAGAGGGATATAAATGGAACAAGTACAAATAGGAAAAATTTATAGACATTTTAAAGGGAACTACTATTATATAGAAGATATTGCATTAGACTCAGAAACTAAAGAAAGAGTAGTTGTTTATAAACCATTATATGAAAGAAAAGACAGTAAAATTTGGGTAAGAAGGGAAAAGATGTTTTTAGAAGAAATATCAACAGAAAGACCAGATAATATAACAGGGCAAAAATATAGATTTGAATTACAAGATCATCTATCGGAAGATTATACAGTAAAATAAATATAACCAATTGTAGGGGCGCCCTTTGGGCGTCCGCCCTACAAAAAAATATTGAAAGGAACGATAAATATGATAGACCTAAAATTTTTAAGAGAAAATCCAGAAGTAGTTAAGGAAAATATAAAAAAGAAATTTCAAGACCATAAACTAGAATTAGTTGATAATGTCATTGAATTAGATAGGGAAAACCGCGAAATAACTATGAAAGATGATGATTTAAGAAATAAAAGGAACACATTAAGTAATACTATTGGTGGTTTAATGCGCGAAGGAAAAAAAGAAGAAGCGGAGAAAATAAAAGAACAAGTAAAAAAGATAAATGAAGAATTGCTTGAAAATGAAAAAAAAGAGGTAGAATAT
Organism: uncultured Clostridium sp.; assembly: GCA_947088765.1. Taxonomy (GTDB): domain Bacteria; phylum Bacillota; class Clostridia; order TANB77; family CAG-508; genus CAKPSH01. The sequence goes on from CAMUHU010000022.1 coordinate 10,031, forward strand.
GCAAACAAAATAAAAGACATAATGATGAAAATTCCAAACATAATGGATGCTTCTGTTCCAATAGGAAAAGATGATAGTGAAAATGTAGAAAACGAAAAATTTGGAGAGCCAGTAGTACCTGAATATGAAATACCATATCATGCAGACATAATAGAGAAATTGATGGGACTAGACAAAGAAAGTGCAGGAAGAACTAGTGGAACAGGATTTTATTATTTAATGGGTGATATAGCACGTCTCCATTCAGCTATGATTGCATATGCAAGAGACTTTATGATAAATAAAGGATTTACTTACTGTTTACCACCATTTATGATACGTTCAGACGTTGTAGATGGAGTAATGTCATTTGAGGAAATGGAAGCTATGATGTACAAAATAGAAGGAGAAGATCTATTTTTAATAGGAACATCAGAACATTCAGTAATAGGTAAGTTTAAAGGTCAAATTGTAAAAGAGGAAGAATTACCAATATGTTTAACATCATATTCACCATGCTTTAGAAAAGAAGGGGGTTCACACGGATTAGAAGAAAGAGGCTTATACAGAGTACATCAATTTGAAAAACAAGAAATGATAGTCTTATGCAAACCAGAAGAACACATGGAATGGTATAACAAAATGTGGAGTTACACTGTAGAATTCTTTAGAAGTCTAGATGTTCCAGTAAGAACTCTAGAATGTTGTTCAGGAGATTTAGCAGATCTTAAAGTAAAATCATGTGATGTAGAAGCATGGAGTCCAAGACAGCAAAAATATTTTGAGGTAGGAAGTTGTTCAACATTAGGGGATGCACAAGCAAGAAGATTAGGAATAAGAATGAAAACGGTAAAAGGAAATAAACTAGTATACACTCTAAATAATACAGTAGTAGCAAGTCCAAGAGGATTAATAGCAGTAATAGAAAACAATTATCAAAAAGACGGTTCAGTAAAAATACCAAAGGTATTACAGAATTACATGGGAGGAGAAAAAGAAATAAAACCAAATCAAAGTTAAACATTAAATATGTAAGGACGCCCTTTGGGCATCCGTGTGAACAAATGCTAACATAGAATTTATGAAAAAAGATAAAGGAGCGAATCATGATAATAAAAAATCCAAGATTTGAAATATCAGCAGTAAGTCCAAAACAATATCCAAAAAATTATTTACCAGAAATAGTACTAGCTGGTAAATCAAATGTTGGAAAATCATCATTTATAAATACATTAATAAATAGGAAAAATCTAGCTAGGACAAGTTCTGCACCAGGTAAAACAAGGCAAATAAACTTTTATAATATGGATGAATTATTCTATTTTGTTGATTTACCAGGATATGGGTATAGTAAAATGTCAAAAGAAGAACAACTAAAAGTAGGACAATTCACAGAGAAGTATTTATCAATAAGAGAAAACATAAAACTAATAATTTTAATATTAGATATAAGGCATAAACCAACAGAAGATGATAAACTAATGTATAGCTATATAAAGAGTACAAATATACCATTTATAATAATTGCTAATAAAGCAGATAAAATAGCAATAACAAAGGTAGATGAAGCTGTTGAAAAAATAAAAAAAGAACTAAAAATACTAGCAGGAACAATAGTATTGCCATTTTCATCAGAAAGAAAAATTTATACAGAGAAAACATGGGAAGAAATTTCAGAGAAAATAGTAAAAGAAACTTAATTCAAAAAAATTAATAAACTTTTTAATTTGGAAAAGAATTAATAAACCTTTTCAAAGGGATGGAGGAAGTATGAAACTAAATACTGACAAAGAAGAACTAGCAGAAAGCAAAGTCCTAATACTATATATATTATCAAAAATAAACAAAACTATAACAAACTCTGAATTGTTAGAATTAATTGAATCAATACAAGAAATGAATTATTTTTACTTTCAACAATTTCTAATAGACTTAAAAGAAAACAGATATATAATAGAATATGAACAAGAAAAGAAAAAATATTATGTAATAACAAATTCTGGTAGAGAAACTGTAAAACTTACAATAGACATGTTACCAGGCTCTATAAAAGATAAAGTTGATAAAACTCTAAAAGGTACAATGAAAAAAATGGAAAACGAAGAGGCTATATATGCGGACTTTTTTCCAAGCAAAGAAGATGAAATAATGATAAAATGCGGAATAAAAGAAAACAACAAAAAAGTATTTGAAGTACAAGTATTTTCAAGCAGTAGAGATAATGCAATAAATATAATAGAAAATTGGAAGAAAAATGCAATAACAATCTATCCAAAAATTGTAGAGATGTTGAATAAATAAGAATTGCCAATGGGGATGGAGAATTTTGGCAATATTGCCGAAATTCTCCATCCATCTTGACAAACATCATAGATATTCTTTTAATTTTGTAACAGTATTTTCCTGTAAAGTAACAAAATCATTTAAAGTCTGCTTAATATTTGTTTCAACAGCAGGATTATTATTAAGAAGACGTCTACCCTCAATAATACCCATAGTATTTCCTTGAATTAGTAATTCAGAAAGCTTAGAAGGAGTTTTATCATTAACAGTATTCATTTGAATTCCCATCCAAGTCATCATATCATCCTTAAAATTAAAATTAGCAGGAACCTCACCATAATCATTATATAAATCTGTAACACGAGTTAATATATCCTCATATTGATTATATTGAGTACTTAACTCTCTCTTAAAGCCATCATCAGTAACTTTGTCAGACACATAAGAAAGTGCATTTATTCCCATCTGAGCACCCTTATGCAATTCTTTTAAAACCTTTAAATTTGGGTTATTATCCATTTTTATAATCATTCCTTTCTAAAGCCGAAATTAAGTTTTTTAAACTTTACTTCCGAGATACTTAATAAAAATATTATTTACAGAATAAAAAAAAATATTCATTGTAAAAAAAGGGACATAGGAAATCTGAAGTTTATTATTGCCATTTATAAAATTATAAAAAATATAATTATACATTGATACAATATATTATTTGTGATAAAATGATTAAAAATAAATAGGAGGAATATAATGGGCCAAAAAATATATACAATAGAGGAAATAAAGAGGATACTAAAAGAATTATTAAAGGATATGCCAGTATATAGTGTGATTTTATTTGGTTCATATGCAAAGAATTCTGCTAATGAAAATAGTGATATAGATTTTATAATTGATACTAGAGAAAAACTAATGGGTTTTCAATTATTTAGTTTAATAACTAAAATAGAAGAAGCTTTTAATAAAAATATAGATGCATTTGAGAAAACGGAAATAATAGAAAATTCTAAAATTGATAGAGAAATAAAAAATACAGGAGTGGTTGTTTATGAAAAATAAAGAATATGTGTCTTTAATAAAAATGACAGAATATATAGATAAAGAAACTACATAAAAAGAAATGGAGCAAATATCATGAATTGGACAAACGAACAAACCCAAGCAATTAATGAAGGTGGAAGTAATATTCTAGTTGCAGCAGCGGCCGGAAGCGGAAAAACGGCAGTACTAGTACAGAGAATAATAAATAAAATAATAAACAAAAAAATAGATATAGATAAAATTTTAGTAGTTACATTTACAAACCTAGCAGCAGCACAAATGAGAGAAAGAATATTAGATGCTATATATAAAAGAATAGAAGAAAACCCAGAGAACATCCATTTACAAAGACAAATCACATTATTGCCAAAAGCAAATATTTGCACCATAGACTCTTTTTGTTTAGACTTAGTAAAAAACAATTTCTTTGAATTAGACATTTCGCCAAACTTTAGAATAGCAGATGAAATAGAATTAAAAATTCTAAAACAAGAAACTTTAGAGGAAATGTTTGAAGATAAGTATGAAAAACACGAAGAAGATTTTTTAGAATTAATAAATACATATACTACATATAGAGGAGACGAAAACTTAAAAGATATAGTATTAAAAATATATAATTACATTCAAAGTATGCCATATCCAGAAAAATGGCTAAATCAGCAGATAGAAAAATTTAATTTACAAGAGGAAATCGACTTTAGTGAAACTGGTTGGGGAAAGATATTATATGAAAATGCAAAAGATGACATCTTGGACGGAATTTTGCAATTAAGAGAGATAAGAGACAAATCAGAAAAAGAGCCAGAAATACCTAAAATTTATGTAACACTTTCAGAAGATGTTAGGAAATTAGAGAAAGTATATGAAGCAAACAATTGGGAGGAACTATATAAGAAATTACAAGAATTCTTTTTTGACAGATGGTCAAAAGATAAAAATGCACCAGAGGAATTAGTAGAAGAATTAAAAAGGAAAAGAGACTTAGTAAAAAAGAATATAGAAGACATAAAGAAAAATATAATAATCTATGATTCACAAACAGCAAATCAAGACACAAGAGACTTATACAGTACTATGAAATTAGTGGGAAATTTAGTAATAGAATATGAAAAAAATTTAAGAGAAAAGAAAAAGGACAAAAACATAGTTGACTTTAGTGATATTGAACACTTTGCATTATCAATATTAATAAAAGATGAAATGCCATCTGAAATTGCACTAAAATATCAAGATAAGTTTGACGAAATAGCAATAGACGAATATCAAGACAGTAACTTAGTACAAGAATACATTTTGACAACAATATCAAAGAAAAACAATATATTCATGGTAGGAGATGTAAAACAAAGTATATATAAATTTAGACAAGCAATGCCAGAACTATTTCTAGAAAAATATAATACATACAAACTAAAAGACAATAAACAAGAAAAGGATAACTTAAAAATAAAACTATTCAAAAACTTCAGAAGCAGAAAAGAAATATTAAACTTAACAAATTTAATATTTAAAAACATAATGTCAAAAGAGTTTGGAGAAATAGAATATAATGAAGAAGAATACTTAAACTTAGGGGCAGAAGACTATCCTAATGGTAAAAATCTTATACCAGAACTACACATAATCGAAACCAATCAGGAAGAAAACGAAATCAATGTAGAGGCACCATTCGGGCGTGTGTCAGGAAAAAATGATAATCAAGAAATATTACAGAATGAGAAAAAAGAAGATGTAGGGGCGACTAGTAGTCGCCCGCCCTTCGAAGAAATAGACGAACATGAACCAATAGACAATGTAGTATTAGAAGCAAAATTTGTGGCAAACAAAATAAAGCAAATGATAGACGAAGGTTATATGGTATGTGATAAAGAAAAGAAATATAGAAAAGCAACATACAGAGATTTTGCGATATTACTAAGAAGCACAAAAAATGTAGCAAATATATTCGAAAAAGAAATAACAGAATTAAACATACCAGTATTTTGTGATGCTACATCTGAATACCTAAATTCCTTTGAAATACAAATAATAATGAACTTATTAAGAGTTATAGATAATCCAGAAAGCGATATACCAGAAATAACAATTATGAGAAGTCCAATATGGAATTTTACAGAAAACGAATTAATAAAAATCAGAGGGAAGGACAAAGACAAGTCATTTTATAATTCAATAAAACAATATATAGATAAAGAAGGAGCAGATCAAGAAATAACAAAAAAACTTAAAACATATTTAGAAAATATAAATGACTGGAGAAAAAAGTCAAAATATCTACCATTAGATGAATTAATATGGTCTATATATATTGAAACAGGATTTTACAATTATGTAAGTCTAATGCCAAATGGCGAATATAGACTGGCAAATTTAAAAATGTTATTTCAAAAAGCCAAGCAATATGAAAAAACTAGTTTTAAAGGACTATTTAACTTTATAAATTTCATAGACAAGCTTACAATAACTAGTGGTGATATGAGTGGAGCGAAATTAATAGGAGAAAACGAAAATGTTGTAAGAATAATGAGCATTCATAAAAGTAAGGGACTTGAATTTCCAATAGTATTTCTTAGTGGAACAGGAAAAAAATTCAATATAATGGATTTAAGCAATGATGACATATTATTACACAATAATTTAGGGTTAGGATGTAAATATATAGATACAAAATTAAACATAAAATTTGACACTTTATCAAAAAAAGCATTAGCAAGTAAAATGAAGCAAGAACTAGTTTCAGAAGAACTTAGAATACTATATGTTGCACTAACAAGAGCAAAAGAAAAAATGATAATAACAGGAACAGAAAAAGACACAGAAAAAAAACTACAAGACAAAAGAGAACTACTAAGGTGTTATGAAAAATATAATAAAGACAAAATAAGCAAAAACATATTAAAAAAGTATATGAGGTATCTAGATTTCTTTGAACTGATATATCTTTACAATGAGAAAGAGATAGAAAACATATTAAAAGTAGAAATTCATAATCAATCAGATATAATAAATTCTATGCACGAAAATGAACATAAGCAAGATACAATATCTCTTGAAGGGACACTTTTCGGACATTCGAAAATAGAAACAAACAATTTTCCTATTTATAAAGATATGGAAGAAACGTGTAGGGGCATGGCGCACCGTGCCCATATGACAGAAGGTAAATCTTTAAATGAAATCACACAACAAATACAAGATAAACTAAACTGGAAGTACGAATACCATGCATCAACACAAATAGAAGCAAAAAGCTCTGTAAGCAAAATAAAGCATTCTATAGGGGCACATTGCAATGTGCCCTCTGACAAAAGGAGTACTGATGAAACAATCCGAAATATTTCTTTTTTTGAACCAAAATTCTTAAAAGAGGAAATAGAAATATCACCAGCTAAAAAAGGAACTTTGACACATTTGATATTGCAGAAATTAAACGAAAAAGAAGAATATTCAATAGAAAAAATTAAGTTAATAATAGAAAAACTAACACAACGTGAAATAATAACTGAAAAGGAAGCTAAATGTATTAACATAGACAGAATATATGCATTTACTAGATCTGAAATTTTCAATGAAATGAAAAATGCAAAAAAGGTTTATAAAGAACAACCATTTTATATAAATATACCAGCAAAAGATATTTATGATAAAGACATAGATGAAAAGATTTTAGTACAAGGAATAATAGACTTATTCTATATAACACAAGATAATAGAATTGTATTAGTAGACTATAAAACAGACTATGTACCAGAGGGAAAAGAAGAACAACTAAAAGAAAAATATGAAAGGCAATTAGATTTATACAAAAAGGCAATCGAAGGAATGATGAAGAAAAAAGTTAATAATATATATATTTATTCAACATATTTGGAAAAAACAGTTAAAATTATGTAAAATCTGTGGTATAATATTTAACATAAAATGTAGGGGTATGGCGCACCGTGCCCACAGAAATAGATATTAATTCAAAAAGGGCACAGTACACAGTGCTTCATACTGAAAATTTATATATAAAGAAAGGAAAATACAATGTACCTAATTGTAGGGTTAGGAAACCCAGAACCAGAATATTCAAATACCAGACATAACATGGGATTTGATACTATAAACTGTCTAGCAAGCCAAACAAAAATAGATATTACAAGGAGCAAATTTAATGCAATATATGGAAGTGGAACTATAGGTGAAGAAAAGGTGATTTTAGTAAAGCCACAAACATATATGAATCTAAGTGGAAAAGCAATAAGAGAATTCAAGAACTTTTATAAAACAGACTTAGAGCAAATCATAGTAATATATGATGACATCGACTTAAAAGCAGGAAAAATAAGAATAAGAAAAAAAGGTAGTGCTGGCTCACATAATGGAATGAAATCTGTAATACAAGAACTTGCGACAGATGAATTTACACGAATTAGAGTTGGAATAGGTAGTCCAGAATTTAAAGGAGACTTAATAAATCATGTATTAGAGCCTATACCCAAAAAAGAAAGAGAAATTCTAGACGAAGGTATATTTGATGCAAAATCAGCAATTATTGAAATAATAAAAGATGGTGTGGATACTGCAATGAACAAATTTAATTAAACGTTGAAAAATAAAAACATTAACTAGAAAGGAAACAAAAAATGAAAGAAATACTAATCAGCAAAAATAACGAAGGAACAACAATAGCACTATTAGAAAATGGAATATTGCTAGAAAAATACGAAGATACAGAAAATAAAAATTATCTAGAAGAAAAAATATATCTGGGAATAGTAAAAGATATATTACCAGGAATGCAAGCAGCCTTTATAGATATAGGAGAAGAAAAAAATACTTTTATACACTTAAAAGACTTATTACCTAAAATAGATATAACAAAAAAAGAGGAAAAAAACGACAAAACAATAAGTCAAGTCATAAAACCAAGAGATAAAATATTAGTACAAGTAAAAAGAGATGCGACAAACATAAAAGGAGCAAAAGTATCAACACATATTAGTCTAGCAAATAGATTTACAGTTCTAATGCCAGAAACAGAAATAATAACAGCTTCACAAAAAATAGAAAATGAAGAAGAAAAAAGGAGACTAATAAAAATTGTAAAACAAGTAATACCAAAAGATTATGGAGCAATCATTAGAACATCAAGTATAGGAAAAGGTGAAAAAGAACTAAGACTAGATTTAGAAGAATCTATACAAAAATGGAAAAAAATAAAAGAAAAAGCTGATATGGCAACAAAAGTACCAATATTAATAGACTCTGGTAATAGTTTTATAAAAAAAATGATTATAGATTTAATAGACAAAGACATAACTAGAATTATAATTAATAATGAAGAAGATGAAAAAGAAATTAAAGAAATATTAGGCAATATTGAAGTTAAAAAAAATATAAAATTAGAATTAAGAAAGAATGAAGAAATATTAAAAATATATGATACAGATACACAGATAGAAAAAACAAAAGCGAGGAAAGTATATTTAAAATGTGGAGGATTTATTACAATAGATAAAACAGAGGCATTAACAGCAATAGATGTAAACTCAGGCAGATATACGGGAAAAAAAGATGTAGAAGAAACTATACTAAAAGTAAATAAAGAAGCAACCATAGAAATAGCAAGGCAATTAAGACTAAGAGACATTGGAGGAGTCATAATAATTGATTATATAGACATGAATTTAGAAAAAAACAAAACGGAAATTGAAGAGATATTAAAAGAAGAATTAAAGAAAGACAGGTCAAAAACACAAGTAATAGGATTTTCAAAATTAGACTTATTAGAGATGACTAGAAAACACATAAGAGGAGAAGGATAACATAAAAAATTCACAAAAAACTTTACCAAATCTTTTGACTTTTACCAAATTTTGTAGTATAATTATTTATATGTAAGCAAAAGGAAATACAACTATGAAGGGAGAGATTATTATAATGTTTAATGTAGGAGATTACATAGTATATCCAATGCATGGAGCAGGAACAGTAGATGCAATAGAAGAGAAAAACATATTAGGAGAAAAACAATCATACTACATAATAAAAATGCCAGGTGAAGTCAAAGTAATGGTACCAACAGCAAAGGCAGAAGAAGTAGGTGTTAGAGGAATAATAGATAAAAACTCAGCACAAAGAGTATTCAAAATATTAGAAGAAGATGAAACAGAAATGTCTCAAAACTGGAATAAAAGATATAGAGACAATATGGAAAAAATGAAAAGTGGAGATATTTATGAAATTGCTGATGTAGTTAGAAACTTAACATTTAAGCAAAAAGAAAAAGGATTATCAACAGGAGAGAAGAAAATGCTATTAAATGCAAGACAAATATTAGTTAGTGAATTAGCATTAGTAGAAAGTTCATCACAAGATGAAGTAGAAAATCTTGTAGACACGACAATGTTAAAATCATTCAAAGAATTTAGAATAGAAAGTGCAGACTCACAAGGAATAAACAAATTCATACCATTTAATAATGAAGACGCAAATGTAGGGTAAAATAAAAATATTCGGGCAAAGCCCGAATATTTTTTTGGCGGAAACTCACTCGATCTTTTCATAGGAACTGGGAAAAACAAATTTTCCTTGTTCCTCATCTGAAAGCACATCATAAGCGTGAATTTCATTATGTCCTTCCTCAAAAGGGAAGTTAAATGATATCACGCCCTCTTCCGTTAGAAGAAGGATATACTCAGATGAAAGAGCTAGAAATTGTGCATTTGGACTTATTATGTTGCCAAATGATTTTCCATCTTCAGTCCCCACAACGAACATGTCGTTTACTTTGTAAACGATCACGTCCTCATTTGGAGCTGAAAAATGGTAAATAAAGTTTCCAGGTCTTTCCAGATCAAGTCCAGTGCCTTTTGGCTCGAAGTCGAAATCGAGTTTAAAAGCCTGAGCCCGAGTATCTTCCGCCCGTAAAGAGCTTTCAGAATTACAAATCAGAGCTCCCACTATAAATGCAAAAAACAAAACAACAGTTACCAAAAAGATTTTTCCGTCTTTACTCATAAAAGACACCTCCATTTTGTTTTTTGGATCACTTGAATCCAATTAATATAATTTTAGCAAATTTTTAGGAAAAAGTCAATTTATGTAAATTATAAAAAAGAATCTATTGCCAATTTCCACTCTACATAAAGAAGGAATTAGGTGATATCTGTCGAATATTATATAAGAGAATAATGATTATAATAATGTGCATAATTATGTAGTATAGAGACTTATTTCAAGAAAATAGCTTTACTACAATATAAATAAAAAGAAAGGTGAAAAAAATAAATGTTAAAATATAACAATGAGATAATAGACGAAGTCAGAAATAGTAATAATATTTTAGATGTCGTATCACAATATGTTATATTAAAAAGAAGTGGTAGAAACTACTCTGGGTTATGTCCATTTCACAAGGAAAAATCACCATCTTTTTATGTTTCTCCAGACAAGCAAATATTTCATTGCTTTGGATGTGGAGAAGGAGGAGACGTATTAGGATTTATAAGAAAAATTGAAAACATAAGTTTTAAAGAAGCGATAGAAACATTAGCAGAAAGAGCAAACATAAAATTACCAATCTTAGTAAACAGTGAAAAAGACGAAAAAATACAAAAGTTGAAAAGCAAAATATATCAAATAAATGAAATAGCATCAGAATTTTATCAAAAAAACCTACTAAACCCAAACTCCAAAATAGCACAAGACTATGTAAAAAAAAGAAAAATGGATATGTATACCTTAAAAACTTTTGGAATAGGATTTGCGGGAAACTTTGATGAACTATATCAAGAACTAAAGAAAAGAGAATTTAATGATGAAGAAATACTAGCCTCTAAACTTGTACTTAAATCCGAAAAAACAGGAAAAATGTATGATGCATTTAGAAACAGATTAATGTTTACAATAAAGGATATAAAAGATAGAGTAATAGCTTTTGGAGGAAGAGCATTAGACGATAGCAAACCAAAATACATAAATTCGCCAGACACATTAGTATACAATAAAGGAAGACATTTATTTGCAATGAACATAGCAAAAAGATGTGGAGAAAAAACAATAATGCTAGTAGAAGGATATATGGACACAATATCATTACATCAAAGAGGAGTGCATAATGTAGTAGCATCTCTTGGAACTGCATTAACAGAACATCAAGGAAGACTTTTAAATGGATTTGAAAAAGTAATAATAGGCTATGACTCAGACTCAGCAGGACAAGGAGCCACAGCAAGAAGTTTAGAAATATTACAAGCTCTTAGATTTGATATAAGAATATTACAATTAACAGGAGCAAAAGATCCAGATGAATACATTGTGAAATATGGCTCTGGTCAAATAAAAAAGGCAATGGAAAACTCAATATCATTAGTAGAATTTAAAGTAAAAAAATTAAAAGAAAGCTTAGATTTGGATAATGTTAGTGATAAAATAAAATTCTTAAATGAACTTAGTAAAATAATATTGCAAGTAGAAAATGACATTGAGAAAGAAATATATATAAGTAAATTCTCAGAACAATATAAAGTATCAAAAGAATCAATATATGCACAATTAAATAAATTGCAATATGCTATGAATCAAGGAAATAAAATATTAGAGAAAACAAATGCAATAAAAAGAAATCTTTCTAAAGAAAAACAAGAAAATCTTGAAAAGGAAACTAGCAGAGAGAATTTAATAATTTCTATATTATTAAATAATAATAAGGACGATTTTGAAAAAATAAGAAATGTAATAAATATAGAAGACTTTAAAAATGAAAAAAATAGGAAAATTGCTGAAAAACTGTATGAACAGTTTGAAAAAGGAAATATTAATAATGTAATGGACTTATTTGAAGAAGATGAAATTATTAATCATATTACATATATAATGTCTATAGACTTTCAAATTGCAGATACTCAAAAGACTAAAAAAGCGATAGAAGATGTTTCAAGTAAATTTGAAACGGAAAAATTGCATGATAGAAAAAGTGAAATTTTAAAAAAGTTAGCAAGTAGCAATCTTTCAAGTGAGGAATCATCAGAATTGATGAATGAATTAAATTCAATTAATATGAGGCTAAAAAAATGAGAGGAAGGAAAAATAATGAATAAAAAGGAAGAAGTAAATAAGGAAGTAGTAAATAACGAAGAAAATGAAATAAAAGATTCAAAAGAAAAAGTAGAAGATATATTAGAAAAAGCAAAGAAAAAAGGTGGAATGACATATGGAGAATTAGCATCAGAATTAGAAGATGTTAACCCAGACCAAATAGATAAAGTTTTTGATGCCTTTGAAAAAAGTGGAGTAGATTTATTAGATAGTGACTTTGATGAAGAAGAACCAGACATAGAAGACTTAAATGATGTAGAAGAAGTTACAATAGAAGAGATGAATAATGTAACAGACTTTGAAGGAATTAGTGTTGATGATCCAGTAAGAATGTATTTAAGAGAAATAGGAAAAATTCCACTATTAAACTATGAAGAAGAATTAGAACTTGCAAAGAAAATTTTAGAGGGAGACGAAGGAGCTAAACAGAAACTTTCAGAATCGAACTTAAGATTAGTTGTAAGTATAGCAAAAAAATACCTAGGAAGAGGAATGTTATTTTTAGACTTAATACAAGAGGGAAATATGGGATTAATCAAAGCGGTAGAAAAATTTGATTATACCAAAGGATACAAATTTAGTACTTATGCAACATGGTGGATAAGACAAGCGATAACAAGAGCGATAGCAGATCAAGCGAGAACCATAAGAATACCAGTACACATGGTAGAAACAATTAACAAATTAATACGTACATCTAGACACTTATTACAGCAATTAGGAAGAGAGCCAATGCCAGAAGAACTAGCAAAAGAATTAGATATGCCAATAGAAAAGGTAACAGAAATACAAAAAATAGCACAAGATCCAGTATCACTTGAAACACCAATAGGAGAAGAAGATGACAGTCATCTAGGAGATTTCATTCAAGATGATGATTCACCAGCACCACATGATTCAGCCGCATACACATTATTAAAAGAGCAATTAGAAGAAGTGATGAATACATTAACACAAAGAGAAGCAAAAGTATTAAGACTAAGATTTGGACTAGACGATGGAAAAGCAAGAACGCTAGAAGAAGTAGGAAGAGAATTTGATGTAACAAGAGAAAGAATAAGACAAATAGAAGCAAAAGCATTAAGAAAGCTAAGACATCCAAGTAGAAGTAGGAAATTAAAAGATTATATGAACTAATAACAACATTGTGCTCATTTGTTTTAAAAATAGAAAGGAATGTAATAATATGGATAATGAAAATGAAAAAGAAGAAAATCAAATAATAGAAAATAGGAAATTAATAAATCCATTAAAAACAATGATTACAGAAGATACTATAGTAGAAACTGCAGAAGATATAATAGATAAAGACAAAGACATAGAAAGAAAAAAAGCATTTAAAGATGCAGAAGAAATAATATCAGCACTAGCCCCAGAAACAATTAGAAAAAGAAAAAACGGTAGAAAGGCAAAGGAAAAGGAAGAATTTGACAAAAACCTTGCATTCACAAGAAAAAATGAGCCATTAGGACAAAAACAACAAGAACACGATAAACAAAAAATACAAGAGAAAACAAATAAAGGAATGGAACGTGGAGAATAATTTAGAAAAAATCTTGACAAACAAAAGAAAAACGGGTATACTATTAAAGTACTTTATGGCGATGTAGCTCAGTTGGCTAGAGCATTCGGTTCATACCCGAATGCGATATAGTAGAAAAACAGCCATAAAAAATCAAAAAAATATACCAAACATTTTTACGAACATTAAAAATCAAAACACGGCGAGATAGTTCAGTTGGCTAGAACACGCGGTTCATACCCGCGATGTCGAGGGTTCGAATCCCCCTCTCGCTACCAAACAAAGAATTGCCCATAAAAATGGGTGATTTTTTTATGAATGTATGCAAAATGTATGCAACGGAATTTGTTTTGTTGCAAAAAAATAAGAACTCTAAAAAAATTAAAGTTCTTATTTTAATTTTATATTGCTAAGTTACCAGTTATAGCATTTAGTCCTTCTTTTTTCATTTCTTTATCAGGGTGTACATATAAATCCATAAAAACTTGTAATCTTAATGCAAAGCTTTGTATTGTAACCCACTATGACTCTTTCAAAACTTCGTTCTGGAAAGATGTCAGTGGACTCCTTGCGGAGAGCTCATAAATTATCTAATCTTACGATAGATAATTTATGTTTGGCTTCGCCAAAGCAAAAGAATATATTTAATACCGTTCATATATTCTTTTGCTTATCTTAACAATTTATTTACATAACAAAAATAAATTGTTAAGCTCTTTTTGTTTGTGCATAAATAGAGAGGGCAGAAAATTATTTATACACAACAAAAAGACCATAAGCGATATACTAATACTCTATTTACCTACATGAATACAAATTTAATAAGCTCAAACAAAATTTGAGTTTTCAATATGTACTCATTTT
>CAMUHU010000023.1 GCA_947088765.1 uncultured Clostridium sp.
CTTCGTAGCACGGGCGATTACTAATCGCCCCTACATTTCTCTACAATTTTAAATTCACCTAAAAATTTATCATCCCCACAAACACAAATTTTTATATTGTAACTTTAAATTGTAACACCCTTACATTTCTTTTCTTTTTCACATTCCATTGCTTTTATGGCGTTTTAGTGGTATAATTATATTGTACTAAAAATAATCCACGAGGAGGATCTATACGATGTCAGAACAAAATAAGGAGGAAATTTTCTCCTACACGTTTACTTTAAGGAAAAAAGTTGTCAATTTACCTGTAATATTGGCAACCATGCAACTTTTAAGCGACAGTGGCTTTAATTGTTTTTTTGCCATTACTGGTGAAAGAACAATTCCTAATGAAAAGCCACGATGGTTGGAAATTCATCTATATGAACGGAGCTCAAAACACTCGACTTTGACATTGTCGAGATTATTAAAATCAGCTCCAACCGTTGAAGACGAAAAAGCTATTTCAAATATAAATTTTGCAATATCGCTTAATGCAAAAATTATGTTTAATCATAGCTTAGATCGCAATCAGATTAAAATAGAGGTTTTTTCTCCAGAAGACGACAAAAAGAAAAATTCTATATTGGAATATTTAAATATGTAATTAAGTATTTCTATAGTTTTCCCCACCCAACATGTTCTTTATGTTGGGTGGGGTTTTATTGCACAAAAAAAAGACCCTGTTATAGGTCTTTTATTTATTACTCAGCTGATTCTTCTGCATCAGGAGCTTCATAAGCAGCAAGTATTGCGCTTTGAATTTTTTCCCTTGTTTCAGGGTTGATTGGATGAGCTATATCTTTGAAATCTCCGTTTGGAGTTTTTCTGCTAGGCATAGCTATGAATAATCCGTTTTGGCTTTCGATAACTTTGATATCATGAATTACAAATTCGTTATCAAATGTTACAGAAGCTACAGCTTTCATTCTGTTTTCTGAATTTACTTTTCTTAAACGTACATCTGTTATTTGCATTTTGTGCACCGCCTTCCAAAGTTTAATATGTTTGTACATATTTATTATATCTATGTACAATTATATTATTCGTCATTTTCTTTTTTTTTCCTGCCTATTTTTTATATTTTTTAGCATTTTCTATTAATTTTTATTTTATATACTTATATAACATCTCTCTTTTATGAATTTTTCTATTTCTCCTTTGTCTTTTCCCTCA
Source organism: uncultured Clostridium sp. (assembly GCA_947088765.1). Classification (GTDB taxonomy): domain Bacteria; phylum Bacillota; class Clostridia; order TANB77; family CAG-508; genus CAKPSH01. The sequence continues at coordinate 1,198 of CAMUHU010000023.1, forward strand.
TAGTATATAATTAATAAATCTTTAAATTTTTCTGTTAATTCTGTTGGAATCACTATTATTCCTTTTCCTTTCGAAATTAAATAGTGATTACTATATATTACTGACGTTCTTTTATTTCCATCTATAAATATTTGCTTTTTCATTGTGTACAACAAAAGTTGAATTGCTCTATCTATATCACTCATTTTCTTATTAAAGATTTCTTCTAATTCTTCTTTAATAACACTTTCAATAGGTAAATCTGGTTTCCAGGTCGTTCCTCCTATTGTTACTGGAACATTTCTTACTTTTCCTGCTGTGTAATAGAATCCTTCTTCTACCATTTTATTTATTTGACATAATAGAGCAAAGTTTGTATCACTTATAATAACATTTTTATTTAATATGAATTCCCATGCATGTTTTAAATTTACTATTTTTAGTATGTCTTCTGGTGTCATATTATTAACTTTGCCACCTTCTATAATATTTTCTGTATCTGCAAACGTAGTTGCTACACCTTCTAATATTGCTTGTTTATAAATAGTTTGTACTAAATTTCTTTTAGCAAAGTCTATATTTCGCTCTACTTCTGGATTTAGCTCTTCTTCTATATAATTCAATTGCTTTAGCTTTTTTGATATTTCTTTTATTTGCTTTTTTAATTCTTTTGCTTTAATGCTATTATTTAATATTAGATTATATAAATCATCAGAGTATTCTCCAACATATTTTGTTAAAGATACGCCTTCTTCTCTATAATGCACATATATATATTTATTTGAATTGTTTTCTCTTATTTCAACTGAACCATATGTAAGTATCTGTAATTCGCTTTCAAGAACTTTTTTATTTTGAAGAAGACTAAGTATTTCCATCCTTTCTTCCATTTTTATCATCCCTTCCTAATACTAAAATATAGGTTAATTAAGTCGTACTATCGTTTTTAAATGTGAAACATTTTTATTTTATTTACAATGTTTTTTTCACATTTATATTGTATCACAAAAATTCTAAAATGTTAAATTTTTTCTCTACAATTTTATATTTATCCACAAATTTATCATCCCTATGAGCCTAAATTTTTATGTTAGGATAACTGTGAATTGTAACTTTATATTACATTTTTATTTTCTTTTTCACATATTTTATTGAAAATTCATATAAAAAAGTATATAATATTTTAGTAATTTATAAAGAGAGTGGGAGTTCATTGTGAAAGATATTAATAGTTTGATTACCTATAAAAGCATTTATTTTATAGGTATTGGTGGAGTTAGCATGAGCGGTATTGCTCATACTCTAAAACATTTTGGTTTTAATGTGTCTGGGAGTGATGCAACTAACTCAGATACTATTCAAAATCTTATTAGTTGCGGTATTCCTGTAACTATAGGTCATAATTTGGAGAGTATTAAAAATGCTGATTTAGTTGTTTATACTGCTGCTATTTCCAAGGATGACCCAGAGTTAGTTATGGCTCAACAACTTAATATTCCTACTATGGAGCGTGCTGTATTTTTGGGTCTGCTTACAAAGTGCTTTGATGATACAATAACAATTTCAGGTACTCATGGAAAGACTACTACTACTTCTATGGTTTCTCTTTGCTTTTTAAAGGCAAATCTTAATCCTAGTATTCAAGTTGGCGCTTATCTAAAAAATATTTCTGGGAATTATACAGTTGGTAATAGCGATTATCTTATATTAGAAGCTTGTGAATATGTAGAGAGTTTTTTGCATTTTTTCCCAAAGTCTGCTATTGTTTTAAATATTGATAATGACCATCTGGATTATTTTAAGAATATAGATAATATTAAAAATGCTTTTATTAAATATGTAAAATTATTACCTTCTGATGGATTGCTTGTAATAAATGGTGATGATAATAGATGTTTAGATTTAAAAGATGCTACTAGTGCTAAAGTTATTACATATGGTATTAATAATGTTAATGCTGATTTTATTGCTAAAGATATTGTTTTCGATGATAATGGATTTCCTGAATTTGATGTTTATAAAAAAGAGAAATTTTATTCCCATATCAGATTGTCTGTACCTGGAAAGCATAATGTATTAAATGCCCTAGCTTGTATTGCAATGTGTTCTTATTATAATATTGATTCTGGAATTATAAAGTCTGCTTTATTGGAATTTACTGGTGCTAATAGAAGAATGGAATTTAAGGGAAAATTTAATAATAATGTTTCTGTGTTTGATGATTATGCACATCATCCTACTGAAATAAATGCTACTGCCTTAGCTCTTAAGAATAAGAAATTTAATAAATCTTGGGCTGTTTTTCAACCTCATACTTATAGTAGAACTAAAAATCTTTTGGACGATTTTGCAAAAGTTTTATTGAATTTTGATAATGTTATTGTTACAGACATTTATGCTGCTCGTGAAAAAAATACTTATGGTATTTCTTCTAAAGATTTGGCTGATAAATTACTTTCTTTGGGTGGAAATGTTAAGTATATTTCTGATTTTAATGATATTGTTAATTATTTAAAGGAAAATGTAAATAATAATGATATTGTTTTAACTATTGGTGCAGGTACAGTTACTGAAATCTCTAATCTTTTAGTCAATTAGATATATTTATAATTATACTTTTTAAAGGGTTTCTTATAATAGAACCCTTTTTTTGTTGTAATTTTTTTAATTTATAATTCGAATAACAATGAATTTTGTGGAAATACTATTCGCACTTCTGTACCTTTATTATAAATAGAATTTAATTCTATTGCTATTCCTAGCTTATCACATAATTTTTTACATAAATATAGCCCTATACCTGTAGATTTTTTGTTTGATAACCTTCCATTAGTTCCTGTAAATCCCTTTTCAAATACTCTTGTGATTTCTCCTCTTTTTATCCCTAAACCATTATCTTTTATAAATAAAATTACATTTTCTTTTCCTTGTTTACCATATATTTCTAGATTTATTTCACTTTCCGTTTTTCCATATTTTATACTATTTTGTATTATTTGATTTAATATAAATACTATCCATTTGCTATCTGTATTTACATCTAAATCTAAATTATGAATATTAACTAATACTTTTTCCCCAATTAATACATTTTTGTTTTTCTTTATGCTTTCATTAACAATTTCCTTTAAATTACTCTTTTTTATATAGTAATCTTTTTCTACTGTGTTACTTCTTGCGTAAAACAGAGCTTGCTCAATATAGTTTTCTACCTTGTCCAGTTCTTCATTTATACTTTTTGTTACTGTATTTTTATTGTTTTCTATTATCATTTTACTTGTTGCTATTGGCATTTTTATTTCATGTATCCATAATTCTATATATTCTTTGTAATCTTCTTGTAAATATTTATATTTATTAACATTTTCGGTCATTGATTTATCTATTTCTTCTAATGTTTGTTTTAATATTTTTCCTTCAATAAAACTAGGCTCTTTGATTATCTCTGTAATTAAATATTTTTCATCTAGTTCCTCTAACATATTTTTCATATTTGTATAGTAATTTTTTTTTATGAAATATTCTACAAATATCCCTATAGTTCCAAAAAACATTATACTTAGAGGAATATATATTTTTATAAAGCTTCCAAATGAATATGCCATTAAGAATATTTCTATAGTTGCTAAACTAAATAGTATTAATCCTATTGTTAACAATTTGCCTTTTATAAAATCTTTTAAATTCATTTTTTGATTCTCCTTTTCAGACCAGAATGTAGCCTTGTCCTCGTCTAGTTTCTATTAAATCCTTTAAACCCAATTCTCCTAGTTTATTTCTTAGTCTAGTAATATTTACTGTTAGAGTATTATCATCTATAAAACTTTCGCTATCCCATAAACATTCCATTATATCGTATCTTGATACTATTTTCTCTCTATTTTGTATTAAGAAATATAATATTTTGTATTCATTTTTAGTTAGTTCTACTATCTTATCATCTTTTTCTATTGTGCTTTTAGATGTATTTAGTATAAAGTCTTTTGTCTCTATCTTTTGGTTTGTTTCTCCTATCGTATTTGTTCTTCTTAATAATGAACCTATCTTTGCAAGTAGAATTTGAATATTAAATGGTTTTGTTATGTAGTGATCTGCTCCATAATTGATACAAAGTAATTCATCTATCTCATTATCTCTACTTGTTACTATTATTATAGGCATTTCAGATTTTTTTCTTAACTCTTTACAAATATATTCCCCATCTGCTTCTGGCAAGTTTATATCTAATAATAATAAGTCAGGATTTATTTCTATAATTTTATTTATAGTATTCTTAAAATCTTTTAGTGTTTGTGCTTCATATCCATTGTTGTTTAAAAATATTTCTAATTCGTTTCTTAATTTCTCATCATCTTCTACTATTAATATTTTTTGCATGTTAATATCCTTCCTATTTTACAAAATCCATTTTTAAAATTATTATATCACATATTAATATTAAAGTGTATTTTCCTAATAAAATTTTAAGACACCCTTTTTTAGGTGCCTTGTTTGTTATAGCATTACCATAATGATTTGATTGCTAACATTTCTGGTATTCCTATATATACATCTTCTATATATTCTCCTTTAGTTCCTGATAGTGAATGTCTTTTTATAATTATATATGAACCATAGTTATATATTTTTGTTCCCCCATCTTTTAATATATCAACTGAAATAATTCCTGTTTCTTTATCTTTTTCTGCTTGACTTATTATTTGCTCCATTGTAATTTTTTCTGTCCTTAAAGCTTCTTTTAAATCTATTTCTTCTCCATTCATTTTCACTTTTAAACTATGTATTCCATAGTAATAAATATTATAATTATATTTTTCCTTTAGTTCATTTGTTGCAATATTTTCTGTTTCTCTTTTCTCACTTGATTTTATTTCTAATAAAAAATTGTTTTCATAATCATTTATAACTTGTGCATCTTTATTGTACCAAGTGATTGGTAATTCTTCTATATTCCCTTCGACCTTTTCTTTTAAAGTTATATTAGTTCCTTCTGATTTCTCTTCTATTTCTAATTTTGTAAATTTGCAGTTTTCATAAGTCCTATCTTTTTCATTTGACCATTTGTCTCTAGTGCTATCTAATATTGCCCTAAAATTATTATCCCCTTCGAAATAAACATCTGTTATTATCATATCTCCCTCTATGGTATAATTTATACATCTTATAAAGTCTTGTGTGTGGTTTTCTACATTTTTTAAGAATCTATCTAGTTCATCTTTATTATAAATTCTGCTTCCATGAACTGATACTACACAATTATCTATTACTGAATTTATTAAACTATATTCTTTTGGTAGAGCTTCTAATTTATTTTCATTATAACTGTTTTTATCTTCTATATCTGATATAGCTCCAGTTATAAATTTATTGAACATATACATTTCAGTTTTGATTATTTGTTCTTCATTATCTTTTGAATGATATTTTTCTACATCTACCTTATAACCTAGTCCAAAATATGTAGTTATATTATCTTGATGTCCCTTTTCAATAACAAATATAGGAATTTTTAAGTTTGATACTTTAGTATAATCTATAAAAAATATTATCCCTAATATAATTATAATACCAATTATTATTCCTATTAGCATTTTTATACTTTTCTTCATATTACCACCTTTTTACCTTTCTGTTATTTAGATGTCTTCTTTCGTGATTTTAGTTGGTATTTTGTGAATAAAAGTGTAAAAATTATTGTTATACATAAAAATATTGAAGAAATACTTAAAATTCCAATTCCTATATAATTCAAATTGTCTTCTTGTATTTGTTCTATAATCGTGTTTTCACCAGTTTTATCTGTCTGGTCTTTTGTGCTATTTATCATATCTTCTGTTGCTTCTGATTTCTGTGTTTCATTTGTATTTTCTACTCTATTATTTTCTACTTTTTCCGTTTCATGATTTATTATTGTTTGATTATCTTGCATTTTGCTTTGTTTATTAAATAGATTTTTTAATCCTATAACAAATGTTAAAATAAACATTGCCAAATTGCTTAGCAGTAATCTTAGTGTATGTACACTTTTATAATATCTCCATTTTATAGTTCCATTTGGTTTATTTAGTAATTTTGCAATTTCTTCAAATGGCAAACCTGCTATTATTTTTAATGTTATTATTTCTCTTTCTTGGTTATCTAATTTACTAATTAATTTATTAAATTGTTCTCTATCAATTATATTATTTATTTCATTATCTTTATCTTCGATCTCATAAATTGTTTCTATATCAAAATGCTCTCTCTTTTTCCTTAATAATGAAATAGCTTCGTTTTTAGTTACTGTATATATCCAACTTGCAATATTAGTATTTGGTATTTTCTCTTTTTCAAGTGTATATAGTTTAGAGAAAAATATTTGCATTATATCTTCTGAATCTTCTTTGTTTTTTAAAATTCCAAAGGCGATTCCATATATTAATTTGTGATATTTTGTGTATATCTTTTGAAATGCTATATCTTTATTAACACTTTTTAGTTCTGAAAATAATTCATTTAATTCTTCTTCTTCAATTTTAGCCATTTTTACATCATTCCTTTCTATACACAACCTAAATTGAAAAAGAATTGTTCCAAATTCTTTTTCAATTTATTATATCCCTTCTTAATTCACAAATAAAATTATCATATATATTACATACATAATTAAGTATATAAGCCCATTAGACCTATTCATTTGATTTTTTGGTGGTATTATTGGAAATAGTGATAGTAATAGTATTCCTAATATTAATATTACCATTTCTAAGTTATATGATGTATTATATAATATTGGATTTATAATTGCTGATACTCCAATTATAAGTAACATGTTAAATATATTTGAACCTATAATATTTCCTATGGCTATATCACTATTTCCTTTAATTGCTGCTGTGACACTTGTTACTAACTCTGGTAAGCTTGTACCTATTGCAAGTATTGTTAAACTAATAATTTTTTCACTTATATTAAAGTGTCTTGCAACGACCAGAGCATTGTCTACAGTTAAATCTCCACCAACTTTTAATCCAATTATTCCTAATATAATAAATATAATACTTTTCAAAATTGATATTTTCTTATCTTCTGTTTGTAGTTCTATTATGGTGTCTTCTTTATCAAATTGTTCACCTTTTTTTCCCATAATTATTGTGTATACAATAAATATTATAAATAATAGTAATAATACAATTGCTTCTATTTTTGATATTCCTTCTCCTGTATTACAGAATATCATAAATATGATTGTTAATATTAAACACATTGGCATTTCTATTAGTCTTGTTTCTTTTTGAAATTTTATAGGTCTAATAACTGTTGATAATCCTAATATTAATAATAGGTTTGCTATATTACTTCCAATTACATTTCCCATTGACATATCTGAGTGTCCTTCTAGTGCAGATGTTAGACTTACAAATAGTTCTGGCATTGATGTACCTATTGATACTATTGTTAAACCTATTATTATTTCTGGAATATGAAATTTTTTTGCTATACTACTTGAGCCTTCTACTAAAAAATCTGCTCCTTTTACAAGTAATGCAAATCCTATAATTATTAAAAATATTGATAAAATCATCTCTTTTTCCTTCCTCTTGTGTTGATATGTTAATATTATCATAAATAGAGAGATTTATCAATATCTTTTTGACATCATTACTGTTAAAATTTTGCAACTAATTTGTTAAATTTCGATTTTATATAATTATCTAATTTTTCCATAAATTCATCTGCGCTTATTTGCTTTTTTGCTACCATATCTAAACCTTTTTCCCAACTTGCAGTTAATTTTGGATTTAACATGTCTGGCATTGCAGTATTTACTACATCATATATTGCTTCTCCTTTGGCTGTTGGTGTTATTATTTGTGTTTTATTATTTATTGCAATATATTTTATCTTTTCTAATTTTTTCATTATTTCTGCTCTTGTTGCACTTGTTCCTATTCCTGCTCCTTTTATTTGCTCACGCAGTTCTTCATCTTCTATTAGTTTTCCTGCATTTTCCATTGCTAAAATTATAGAACCAGAGTTGTATCTCGGTGGTGGATTTGTTTGTGCTTCTTTTATCTCATAATTTAATACATTAATTTTCTGTCCTTTTTTTAATGTATTTAAAATATCTAGATTTTCTTTGTTCTCACTTTCCGCTTCTTCTGAGGTCTCTTTATTTTTCAATACTTCTAAGTATCCTATTTTTGTACATACCTTACCTGATGCTGTAAATTGCTCGTTTTCTACATTTATAGTTACAGATATTTTATTAAATTCTGCAGGTGGAAAGAATATTGCTAGAAATCTTTTTACTATTATTTTATATACCCTTTTTTGAAGTTCTGATAATTTTTCATAATTTTCATATCCTTGTCCTGTGGGAGTTAATGCATAATGGTCTGTTATTTTACTGTCATTTACATATTTAGTTTTTGTTAAATCTGTAGAATATTTTTCTTCTGCCATTTTTTTTATATATCCTTGGATTTCTTCGTCTTTATACCCTTTCGCAATTCCATTTAAGTTCGTTTTTATTACTTTTGCAACTGCTGTTGATAAAACTCTTGCATCTGTTCTTGGATATGTAACTAATTTTTTCTCATATAAATTTTGTATTATTTCTAATGTTTCATCTGGCTTTATTTTAAATCTTTTAGTACACTCATTTTGTATTTCTGCAAGGTTAAATAATAATGGTGCATTTTCTTTTGTTTTTGATTTTTTTACTTCTTTTACTATTACCTCTTTATCTTTTAAAGAAATTATAAAATCTTTTGCATCATTTTCTTTTTTGAAGCCGTTGTCATTATATAACTTTGATGAATTATATACTTTTGATTCTTCTGTAACTTTCCATTCTGCATTAAATGAATTTTCTTCACTTTCTCCAAATTTGCCTATTATTTTATAATATGGAATTTTTACAAAGTTTCTTATTTCTCTTTCTCTAGATACTATCATTCCTAATACACATGTCATTACACGTCCTACTGATATTGAGATCTTTTCTTCGTTTAATTCTTTCGCTATTCTTCTTCCATATATTATTGAGAGAAGTCTTGAGAAGTTTATTCCTATTAAATAATCTTCTTTTGCTCTTAGATATGCTGCATCTGATAAACTATCATATTCTGATAGGTCTTTTGCTTCATTTATCCCTCTTTTTATTTCTTCTTCTGTTTGCGAGTCTATCCATACTCTTCTTCTATTTTGTAACTTTACTCCTGCTTCTTGTTCTACTAGTCTGTATATGTATTCTCCTTCACGCCCTGAGTCAGTTGATACATATACAGAGTCTACGTCTTGTCTTGATAATAGTCCTTTTATTATGTTAAATTGCTTTTGTACATTTTCTATTATTTCATATTTGAAGTCTTTTGGTATGAATGGTAATGTGTCTAGTCTCCAAAATTTTAGCTTTTCATCATATTTTTCAGGGTATGACATTGTTACTAAATGCCCTACACACCATGTTATTATCCATTCTCCTGATTCTAAGTATCCGTCTTTTCTTGCTCCATTTATTTCTAATACTTTCGCAAATTCCATTGCTACTGATGGTTTTTCTGTTATTAGTATCTTTTTTGCCATGTATCGTTTTTCCTTTCCATTTAGAATTCTTTGGAGAGCGGGCGATTAATAATCGCCCCTACATATCGTATTTCCTATAGTTGAATATTTTTTATTTAAGGGCACGTTGGTGTACCGTGCCCCCAAATTTATTCTGTTCGTAATGCCTCAACTGGATCCTTCTTTGCTGCCAATTTAGCTGGTATTAATCCCGCTATTACAGTTAGGATCATACTTATTGCTACTAGAATAATTCCTCCTGTTATTGGTAATGATGCTACTCCTGATATTCCTGCTACTGCTTTTATTATTATGTTTGCTGGTATACATAGTAATAATGTTATTCCTATTCCTAATAATCCTGCTACTAATCCTACTATAAATGTTTCTGCATTGAATACTCTTGATATGTCTTTCTTTGATGCTCCTATTGCTCTTAGTATTCCTATTTCTTTTGTTCTTTCTAGTACTGATATATATGTTATTATTCCTATCATGATTGATGATACTATTAATGATATTGATACAAATGCTATTAATACATAACTTATTACATTTATTATTGTTGATACTGAATTCATCATAATACCTACAATGTCTGTGTATGTTATAGCATTTTCTTCTTTTCCATTATCTTTTTGTTTTTGATTATATTCTTCTATTGCATCTTCTATAATATCTTTAGATTCAAAATCTTTTGGATAAATATTAATTGCCATAGGTATATTTAAGTCTACTGAACCTAATTTTAATAAATTTTCTTCATAACTTACACCAGCATTTGTAGCATAATTTTGCATTAATGTTGCAAGTTCTTCTTTTGATAAACTTGATAAATATTTTTGTTGTTCTGGACTTAATTTAGAGTAATCAAATGATGTTGATGATGAACTTTCTTGAAATTCCATTCCTGTAAATACATTTTTTTCTTTATTCTCTTTCTGTTCTTTTACTATGTCTGTTTCATTTACTTTATTTGCTAAATGTGTTATTAAATCACTTCTATACGCAATAATTCCTGGAATATCTTCTTGAGTTACACTTTCTTCATTTCTTCTGATGATACTTACGATTTTTAGGTCTTCAGCATTTGCTATTTTTCCCTTCATATAATCAATATTTGTTGATTTATCTACCCATATACCATTTTCTTTTTCATAATAATCTGTATTAAGTAAAAGTTTAAATTTCATTTTTAATATTTCTTCAATGTCGTATTCTGAAATTTCATTTTCTTCTACTGTTTCTCCATCCATTATTTTCTTCATCTTTTCTTCTATTTCATCTTGATTTAATAGTCCTAATGAATACAATGTATAATCACTTATTTTATTATTTTCTCCTATAATTAATGCGACTTCATTATATGCCTTTGGCCAATTACCTGCTAATAAATCATATTGTGTTTCTAATAGATTTTGATTATCTAACATTTCCATCCATACATCTGTACTAGAAAAACTAGACATCATCCCCATCTGACCACTACTACTACTTCCCATTCCTAATTTTTCCATAACTGTACTAGGATTTACTTGGACAATTCCATCTTCTGTGTTTTCTTTATATACATTAAGTTGTATATCATATTTATATTGTATTGCACTTGAATTTTCTTTTATTTTTGTGTCCTCGTTATCAAGGTATTGCTTTAACTCTTCTAGATTATTATTTTGCACCTTTGCTGATACTGTACTCATCATATCTGTCATTATATTTTTAGAATATATCTTTTGTTTATCATATTCTGTATCTTCATCATCATTTATTCCCATCATACTTTCCATCATGCTAGCAATATCTATAGTTGATTCTTGTATTACTAATGGGTATGATGATAAAGTATCTTCTTGTACCTTTGTTATGTAATTTTGTACACCATTTGAAAGCGATAATATTAATGCTATTCCAATTATTCCTATACTTCCTGCAAATGATGTTAAAAGTGTTCTTCCTTTTTTAGTCATTAAATTGTTTAGACTTAACGCTAAAGCTGTTAAAAAATTCATAGATGTTTTTCCATCTTTTGCTGTTAATTTTTCTTCTTCTTTTCCATCATATGGATTTGAATCGTCTGTTACTGTTCCATCTAATACTTTTATTATTCTTGAAGAATATTTTTCTGCTAGTTCTGGATTATGTGTTACCATTATTATTAATTTATCTTTCGAAATTTTCTTTAAAATTTCCATGATTTGAACACTGGTTTTTGTGTCTAATGCTCCTGTTGGTTCGTCTGCTAATATAATGTCTGGATTATTTACTAAGGCTCTTGCAATAGCAACTCTTTGCATTTGACCTCCTGATAATTCATTTGGTCTTTTGTTTATTTGTTCTTTTAACCCAACATCTTCAAGTGCTTTTATCGCTCTATTTCTTCTCTCATTTTTAGATACTCCTGATAATGTAAGTGCAAGTTCTACATTTGATAATACACTTTGATGTGGTATTAAATTATAGCTTTGAAATACAAAACCTATTGAGTAATTTCTATATGCATCCCAGTCTTTATCTTTAAATTCTTTTGTAGATTTACCATTTATTACTAAATCTCCACTTGTATATCTGTCTAATCCACCAATAATGTTTAAAAGTGTAGTTTTTCCGCAACCACTTTGTCCAAGGATTGATACAAATTCTGATTTTCTAAATTTTATATCAATTCCTTTTAATGCCTCGACACCAGATGAATATAATTTAGTAATTTTTTTTAATTCTAACATTAATCTATATTCCTTCTTTCTTTATATTTTTCCCCTTAATTTCTTTGTGAATTATATTCTAATATCATGAATTTGTCAAGGTATGAGCCATGTTATGATAGCATAAATTTTTGTTCTATTGATTTTTTTGCTTTTTAGTGATATTATTATTTCATACTTTGATTTATTTCCCGAAAGGAATGATACTAAAGATGGCAACAAATTATACTTTTGATTTTTATAGTCCAATGAATATGTCTAATTATAACCTTAATCAAACAATGCGTTATCAATTATCCCTACTTGATAAATTAGACCATATTACTAAAAGACATTGTGAAAATGTTGCAAATCTTACCTGCCGTATTTGTGAATATCTTGGCTGTAAAAAAGAGTTTATATTGTATGCAACTATGTGCGCATACTTACATGATATAGGAAAAATTTTTATACCTCATAATATATTATTTAAGGATGGTAAATTAACTGATGAGGAATATGGGGTAATGAAAAATCATACTGTTTTTGGTTATAATTTATGCATGAAAGATCCAAAATTAAAGTTATACGCAGAAGGTGCATTATATCATCATGAATGCCTTGATGGCTCTGGTTACCCAAATGGAGTTTCTGGTAAAGAGATACCTTATGCTTCACAGATTATACATGTGGCTGATATATTTGATGCTTTAGTTACTAAAAGGCATTATACAACACACGTTAATATTTCTGCTACTTTAAAGGATTTAATAAAAGAGGCTACCCCTCCGCCTAAAATTGTTGCTTTAGATGCTCTTTATAATTCAAATCAAGGTAAAGTTAGTAAAAAGCCGTTAAATGCTTTATTTAAAGTTGTAATAGATGATACTTACTATGAAATATCTGCGACAAAGGAGTATGTTCGTTATTTAAAAAATGAATTAAGTAGACTTATTCAAATAGCTGAATTTGAAATTCAAAGGAATAAGAAAAAGTCGCAAAAGGCTAAAGAGTATTATGAAAATGGTATGAAAGTGCTATTTGCACGTAATGAAAATTTTGATAATTATAAAGAGGTTTTGGAAGATTATAGAAAAGCAATAGATACTAAACTTGAATTGATTGATAATTTATATAAAGAAATAAAAATTATAAAAAAATTGAAATGTTAAAATTCATGGACGGAAATTAATTTTTCCGTCCATAAATGTTAAAATTTTATTCTAAGCCAAAGCTCACTCCTAAGGCATTATTTATTCTATTAATTACATTACTATCATCTATATGTCCTATTTTTTCTTTTAATCTGCTTTTATCTATTGTTCTAATTTGTTCTGTTAATATAACAGAGTCTGCTTTTAACCCACTGTTTCCGAGAACTTATTTCTATATGTGTTGGTAATTTATTTTTTCCAATTTGTGATGTAATTGCTGCTGCTATTACTGTTGGACTATATTTATTTCCTGTATCATTTTGAATTATTAAGACTGGTCTAACTCCGCCTTGTTCTGAACCTATAACTGGACTTAAATCTGCGTAAAACATATCTCCTCTTTTAACTATCATTATTTCTCACTCCTGATATTACATTTTAGTTTAGTGTTTTTAATATCATAGAAATTTTAGTTTCTATGAATATTAGTCCGTATTAATTTACTACGTAAATTTTTACGGTTTGTTCTGATATTTTAATATTAGTTGTTTTATTTGATAGTAAAGTTTAATTTTTTCTTACATTATATTTTCTTTGTTTGTACTATTAATTGTTATTTCATTATATAATATGTAAACCAATATGTTTTTGTTCTCATCCAATATTTCCATTTTAGTTGGCTTTCCTGTTTCCTTACTAATAATAAGCCTTTTATACCAAGCATATTTCTTTTTAGTTTTTATTTCTATTATGTTTTCATCTTCTGTTTCTATACATTCAGATTCACTTTCTCTTAAATCTTGTATGAAACTGTTTAGACTTAATATATTATTTGATAAACAATTATAATCTTTATATATTTTTGATATATTTAGATTTGTATTTTGTACTTCTAGATTTGAACCATCATATAAAGTTACAAGTCCTTTAATATTTTCTGGTGCTTGGACTTCCTGCTTAAAACTGTTTGGGCTATTATACCATTGCTTTATTATATATTTATTTGTATTTTTATTACTAATTATTTCTACTGATATTGTTGCTTCATATGAACTAATATCTAAAATATTTTGTTTATAATCTGTAATTGATTTACTTATATTGTTTCCTGAATTTTGTTTTTTATAATTAAAAAAAGAAATTATTATTATAGAACTAATAATAATTATACAAATAAATATAATTTTTTTGTTTTTCATTAATATTACCTCCTGATTTTCCAAAAATCGTGTTACACACTATTTTTACATTTTGTTGTAATACAATTTTTTCATATTAATCTCTAGAATTTAATATGTTCATTTGGTAATTTTTGTGCATCCAAAGTTATTTCTGTATATAAAAATAACTTTGGATTTTTAGTTTTTAATTTTTTATGAAAAAATAAAAAAGAGGATCTTCCCCTTTTTCAACAATTAAAGATTTCTAAAGTATTCTTTTAAATATCCTTCTAGTTCTTCCCTATTTTCAATTTTATTAATTTTTTCTCTTGCTTCTGCACTTTTTGGTAAACCTTTAATATATGCAGATAAATGTTTTCTCATTTCCTTAATTCCTATATTTTCTCCTTTTATTTCTATTGCTAGTTTGATATGTTCTAATATTGTATCTAGTTTTTCTTTATTTGTAACATTTCTTGATTTGGGCCCACTTAAATAATCTTGTATTTCCTTAAATATATATGGATTTCCTATGCTTGCTCTTCCTACCATAATTCCATCTACTCCTGTGTATTCGAACATTTTTAATGCACTTGCTCCATCTTTTATGTCTCCATTTCCTATTACTGGAATTTTTACTGCTTCTTTTACTATTTTTATTATGTCTAAATCAGTGTTACCTGAATAATATTGCGTTCTTGTTCTACCATGAATAGTTATTGCTGATGCTCCTGCTTGTTCAAATATTTTTGCTGCTTCTTCTGCTACTATTGTTTCTTCATCCCATCCTTTTCTAAATTTTACAGTTACAGGGTGTTTTGATTCTTTTACTACTGCTGATACAATGTCTCCTGCTAATTTTAAGTCTAATAATAATTTACTCCCATCTCCATTTTTTACTACTTTTGGTGCTGGACATCCCATGTTTATATCTATTATATCTGCAATATCATTTAGATATCTTGTTGCAATTTTCATGGATTCTATATCGCTACCAAATAGTTGCATTGATATTGGTCTTTTCTCATTTTTAGTGTTTAATAAGAGTTTGGTTTTTTCATCATTATAATATAGTGCTTTTGCACTTACCATTTCTGTAGATACTAATCCTGGATTATATTTCTCACATATAATTCTAAATGGTAAATCTGTTATTCCTGCCATTGGTGCTAATATTATATTATTTTCTAGTTCGATATTTCCTATTTTTAGTTTGTGCAGATATCTCATATAATCCTCCTTTTTATACATTTTTAATAGGGCACGGTGCACCGTGCCCCTACATTTGCAAATTTCTCATACAACTTAGAAATACAATTTAATTTATAAAATATATCAATCCATAAATATAGCTTTTTGCCTTCTAGCACTAA
This sequence comes from uncultured Clostridium sp., assembly GCA_947088765.1. Lineage (GTDB taxonomy): Bacteria > Bacillota > Clostridia > TANB77 > CAG-508 > CAKPSH01. The sequence continues at coordinate 17,094 of CAMUHU010000023.1, forward strand.
TGTTTAATAATAATCCTATACATATAAAATTTGTTATTAATGAACTTCCTCCATAGCTTACAAATGGTAATGGTACACCTGTTATTGGTAATAGCCCCATTGTCATTCCTATATTTTCTAGCATGTGAAATGTGAATATCCCTGCTATTCCTATTGCTATATATGAACCCAAATCATCCTTTGCTGTCTTGGCTACATATATTGATTTAGTAATTAGTATTACATAAATTATTATTACTAACATTGCTATTACAAATCCCATTTCTTCTCCAATTACAGAAAATATAAAATCTGTTGTCTTGGGATATAAATATCCTAACTGTGTTTGATTTCCTTTCAATAGTCCCATTCCTAAAAGTTTTCCAGAACCTATTGCTAGTTTTGACTGAATAACATTATATCCTGCTCCCCTTGGATCTAAGTCTGGATTTAAAAATACATCTATTCTTGTTTTGGCATGGTTTGGCAATAAATAGAAATATGCTAATGGTATAGCAACTATAACTATAATGCTTGCGATTATTATAAGCTTTTTATCAACTCCAGCAACAAACATCATAAATATATATGAAACTAAAAATGCCATTAGTGTTCCATAGTCAGGTTGTAATATTATAAGTCCTACTGGAACTGCTAATATTACTATTGATACTATTAGCTTCCAAAATCTATTTGTTTCCCTCTTGTCTCCATTTTGTAATTTTACCATAATGTATGAGAAAAATATTATAAATACTATCTTTGCAAATTCACTTGGTTGAAACGTTGCCCATTCATTGATTTGAAACCAACTTGTTGCTCCATTTATTGGCTCAGTAAATAGTACCCCTATTAAAGCTATAATAAATATCACATATAATATTGGTGATATTTTAGCTATTGTATTATAGTCTATTATGATAACTCCTATCATAACAGGGATACTAATTATGGTCCAAACAATTTCCTTTTTTAATTCTGAATTTCCATTTTCTTGTGTTGCAGAATATAAAGCAACCATTCCTATTATCAATAATATTAAACAGCATACTAATATGCTCCATTCAATATTTTTTAAAAACCTTTTCTTCATCTTTCTTACTCTCACTATTTGAATTTTATTTTTCAGTTTTTTCTTTTGCTTTCACTTTTCTCTCCTTTTTTATTTCCTTTTTATTTTTTTCTATTTCTTCTTTATCCTTTTCATTTTGCTCTTCTTGATTTTCATTTATGACTTGTTTTGCCTCTTGAATTACCTTTTCTTCCTCCTTAGCTTCTTCTTGCCTTTCTTTTATTTTTCCTTCTTGTTTTATATTAACTATTGGAATATTAGCATATAATGCTGGTGCTCCTGTTGTTCCATCTGTGTTTTGTTTATTTGTAAGCCTTACATCTATTTCATCCTCATCTACTTCTATATATTTTTTTATTACATCTATTATTTCTTGCCTCATTAAATCAAGGAAATCAGCGGATACATTTGCTCTATCTTGCATTAATACTAGATGTAGTCTCTCTTTTGCTGCATCCTTTGAGCCATTTGTATTCTTTTCCGATTTTTTCGTATTTTTAAAGAAGGCTATAATACTTTCAAACATGCTCAATTCCACCTTTACTTCATTTTATGTGTTTTTCTGTTTGCGCCATTTTTTATTTAGGTATATTCTTTATTAATGGATATCTGTATGACGCCTATATTGTTATGTTTTTTCTATTTTTTTCTAAATAGATTTTTTAATTTTTCAAAAAAGCCTTTTTCTCTTCCTGGTATACTTACTTCTATGTTTTCACCTAAAATTCTTTTTGCAATTTCTCTATAAGCTTTTCCTGATGGAGCTTTTTTGTTTGATACTACTGGTTCACCTTTATTTGTTTGAGTTATTATATATTCATCATCTGGTACAACACCTGTAAGGTCTATAGATAATAAATCAACTATATCTTCTACATCCATCATTTCACCTTTTTTGACCATATTAGGTCTTAATCTATTTACTACTAACTCTGGATTTTTTATATCTGATGCCTCGAGTAACCCTATAATTCTGTCTGCATCTCTTATTGATGATATTTCTGCTGTAGTTACTACTATTGCTCTGTCTGCACCAGCTATCGCATTTTTAAATCCCTGTTCAATTCCTGCTGGGCAATCTATTAATATAAAATCAAATTCTTCTTTTAATTTTTTTGTTAAGTCTCTCATTTGTTTTTCATTAACTGCACTCTTGTCTCTTGTTTGAGCTGCTGGAAGTAAAAATAATTCTTCAAATCTTTTATCTTTTATAAGTGCTTGTCTCATTTTGCATCTTTCTTCAACAACGTCCACAATATCATATACAATTCTGTTTTCTAATCCCATCACAACATCTAAATTTCTTAGTCCAATATCAGTATCTACTAATGCAACTTTTTTTCCTTCTAAAGCTAAAGATGCTCCTAAATTTGCAGTCGTTGTTGTTTTTCCTACTCCTCCTTTTCCTGATGTTATTACTATAACTTCTCCCATGTTTAATATCCTTCCTTCCTTATACAGTCGTCATTTTATAACTTTTTAATTTATTGCTTTTATACATTTAATTATTATTTTCGTAGTAATTATTGTTTATTATCATATCGTAATTTCTATAAAAAGTCAATAGTTAGAAACTATATAGTCAGTGTATCTAAAACTTCTTGACATTCAATTTTTTTAATAATATACTGTACTTGTAAATATTTATAAAAAAGGAGGTACACTTTCTATATGAAAGATTTAATAGAAATTAGATGGCATGGTCGTGGTGGTCAAGGTGCAAAAACAGCTTCGCTTTTACTTGCAGATGCTGCTTTTAATACTGGAAAATATATTCAAGGCTTTCCTGAATATGGCCCTGAGAGAATGGGCGCACCTATTACAGCTTATAATCGTATTAGTGTAAAGCCTATTACAATTCATAGTAATATTTATGAGCCTGATTATGTTGTAGTAGTTGATGATTCTCTTCTTGAGTCTGTTGATGTTACATCTGGATTAAAAGAGGATGGTGCTATAGTAATTAATACAACTAAAGATGCCAATTATATTAAAAGTACTTTGAAAGGATATAAAGGTGATATTTATACAATAGATGCTAGAGAAATTTCTTTGTCAGCTCTTGGGAAATATTTTCCTAATACTCCTATGCTTGCTGCAATCGTTCATGTTACTGGTATTATGAGTGATGAGGCTTTTCTAAATGATATGCAAGGTTCTTTTAAGCATAAATTTGCAAAAAAACCTGAGGTCATTGATGGAAATATGAAAGCACTTGAGATGTCCCTTACTAAAGTCAAAAAAATATAAAATAAATGGACACTTTTGAATGAGTTGATTTTGTTTCTAAAGTTCTCATGCAAAGCCGCCCTACATAGAGAAAGAATTTGAAAATGAGAGGATGTGAAAAAGATGATAAATAAAACTACTCCAGTAGAAGACTTAACTATTGGTGGCAATATATACGATGCAGGAAATTCTATTCAATTTAAGACTGGTGATTGGCGCTCTGTTGCTCCAAAGTATATCCCAGAAAATTGTAAACAATGTGGCCTTTGCTTCCCTGTTTGCCCTGATGATGCTATTCCTGTTGGCAAAGACCAAAAAAGAGGCGACTTTAATTATGATTATTGCAAGGGCTGTGGGATTTGTGCTAAGGTTTGTCCTTTTAAAGCAATAATTATGCAATAATTATTGCTAAGGACAAAGCAAACCCGTGAAAAATTTGACAATTTATTGGCAAATTTTACTAGGAAAATGCTAAGGTTTGTCCTTTTAAGGCAATAATTATGCAAAATTGAAAAATAATTGCCATTTGGCGTTGTTACTGCTCAGTCGATTTCCATTCAACGTACACCAGTACGCCTCATGGAATATCTCCCTCGCGTGCCTAGCCAAATAACAATTCTTTTCCAATTTAAACATTAATTATATTATAGGATGAAAATTCTTTTCACCCTAAGTTTATTGAATGATTATGATTATGATAATTATAATATAAATTTAATTTTTAGATAGAATTTAGAAAAAACGTTGTAAGCTCTAACTTCTAATTTCTAATTTCTAGACCAAGAAAGGAATGATTAAAATGTCAATAAGAGAAAGACTAAGTGGAAATGAAGCAGCAGCTATTGCAATGAAACAAATTAACCCTGATGTCGTTGCTGCCTTTCCTATAACACCATCTACAGAAATACCACAATATTTTTCAACTTTTGTTAGTAATGGTCAAGTTGATACTGAATTTGTAGCTGTTGAAAGTGAGCATAGTGCTATGAGTGCTTGTATAGGTGCTGAATCTGCAGGTGCAAGAGCCATGACTGCTACTTCTGCAAATGGTTTATCCCTAATGTGGGAGATGGTTTATATCGCTTCTAGCTTGAGATTACCGATAGTTATGTCTTTAGTTAACCGTGCTGTTTCTGGACCATTAAATATACATAATGACCATTCTGATGCGATGGGTGTAAGAGATGCTGGTTGGATTATGCTTTTTTCTGAAAATAATCAAGAAGCATATGATAATTTACTTATGGCTCACAGAATAGCTGAACATAAAGATGTTCTTTTACCTTTAATGGTGTGTCAGGATGGATTTATTACCTCACATTCTATTGAAAATATTGAATTATTAGAGGATGATAAAGCAAAAGAATTTATAGGAAAATATAATCCTGAACATTCTTTATTAAATAAGAAAGAACCTATCGCTGTTGGTCCTTTAGATTTGCAAGCTTATCTGTTTGAACATAAATATCAACAAGCAGAAGCTATGAGAAATGCTAAAAAGGTTATTTTAGAGGTTTCTCAAGAGTTTGAAAAGTTAACTGGAAGAAAGTATTCTTTCTTTGAAGAATATAAAATGGAGGATGCTGAACTAGTTGTTGTTTGTATGAATTCAACTGCTGGAACTACAAAAGCTGTTGTAGATGATTTAAGAATTAAAGGTGTTAAAGCAGGATTATTAAAAGTTCGTATGTTTAGACCTTTTCCAGCTTCTGAAATTGCTAAGGCTCTTTCAAAGGCTAAAGCTATAGCAGTATTGGATAAAGCAGATTCCCTAAATGGTGCTGGTGGAGCATTATTTGAAGATGTAGTTTCTGGTCTGTATGTGAATAATAAAAATGTTCCAATTGTAAATTATGTTTATGGTATTGGTGGTAGGGATACTACTACAAAAGATATTCAGAGCGTATATACAGATTTGAAAGAAATTGCAGATACAAAGAATGTTGGTAATCCATATAGATATTTAGGAGTAAGATTAATGAATAATGAAGAGTGAATAATGAAGAGAGGAGTGTCCCTTTTCCCGACAATATGGAGAAGAGAGTCTTCCCCTTTTCTGAGAGAGGAGAAATTAAAATGGCATATAATTTAAAAGAAATAGTTGCTGATAAGCCATCTCGCTTTAAGTCAGGACATAGAATGTGCGCTGGATGTGGTGCACCTATTGTTGCTAGAATGGTTTTAAGAGCATTAAAAAATGAGGATCATGCTGTAATTGCTAATGCAACTGGCTGTATGGAGGTTTCAACTTTTATATATCCATATACTGCTTGGTCAGATTCTTATATACATACTGCATTTGAATGTGCAGCAGCAACATTAAGTGGTGCTGAAGCTGCTTATCAATCTATGAAGAGACAAGGAAAACTTCCTAAAGACGTAGTTACAAAGTTTATTGCTTTTGGCGGTGATGGTGGAACTTATGATATTGGTTTACAAAGTTTATCTGGAGCAATGGAAAGAGGTCATGATATGGTTTATGTATGTTATGATAATGGTGCATACATGAATACAGGTATTCAACGTTCTTCTGCTACTCCCCACTTTGCTGACACCACAACTACTCCAGCAGGTAGTGTTATTCCTGGTAAAATGCAATGTAGAAAGGACTTAACAGAGATTATGGTTGGGCACCATCTTCCTTATGTTGCTCAGACTGTTCCTATAAATAATTTTAAGGATTTATATGAGAAATCAGAAAAAGCAATTTATACAGAGGGTCCTGCTTTCTTAAATGTTCTTGCTCCATGCCCTAGAGGTTGGGGGTACTCTACAGAAGATTTGCTTCAAATGAATAAATTAGCAGTAGAAACTTGCTATTGGCCTTTATATGAAGTTATAGATGGTAAGTATAAAATAAATTATAAACCTGCTAAAAAGTTACCTGTTGAGGAGTTCTTAAAACCACAACGCAGGTTTAAACATATGTTTAAACCTGGAAATGAATGGATGATAGAAGCATTCCAAAAAGAAGTTGATGACAGGTGGGAACAATTGTTAAAATTGGAGACTTTATCAAATTAACAAAAAATTCAATTTAATTATTTTTCCTATTTTGTGCCTTAACAATGAATGGTTGACCCTACATTGTTAGGGCAATCTCTTTTAAGAATTCAATTTTTTTATAAACAAAAATAAGGGTACAATACATCGCTCCCTTAAATATTTTAACTATTAATTTTTATTTAGTTATACCTATAAATAATTGTACAAATATCTTTCCATATACTGGACTTTCTATTACATATATACCTGTATATTCATATCTTTCTTCTAAAATATTTTCCCTGTGAGAAGTTGAACTTATCCAAGCTTTTACTGCTTTTTCTGGTGTTGTGCTCCCTGCTAAATTTTCACCTGCTATTTTATAATTAATTCCATTGTCTTTTAACATCTTAAATGGTGTTCCTAATGTAGGTGAAATGTGTGCGAAGTATTTGTTATGAACTAAATCCTCTGCTTTATGTTTTGCAACATCTTGTAGTTTAAAGTATGGCTTTAATTCTTTTATCCCATTTTGTTTTCTATATTCATTTATTAAATCTAATGTTTTTTGTTCTTCTTCTCTTAATATAGTCTCTTCTAATTCTATCTTTGTTTTTATCACACTTATTGTGTTATTTTCTTCTATTTGTCCTAATACTGCTGTTCTATATGTTACGAGTGAAATGCTTTCTATTAAAACAAAAATCACAACTATGAGTAAAATACCAGGTTTTAATCTTGATATTTTCAATTTACATACACTCCTTAATTTTATTATTCTTATAGATAGAAACATCTATCTTACAAAAAACTAGGAAATTCATTTCCTATATTAATTCTTAAGTTCTGTATTTAAATTTTTTCCATTGTGATTTCTTTTTATTTATTTTTTTACAAATTTTCTATTTTTATATAATAGTATTTTGCTTATGGTGCTATTATATCAATTTTTTGCACTTATGTCAACCATTTATTGTAAACTTTGTTTTTTTTATGAAAGAAATGTGATAATGTCTTAAGTAAAGAAATGAGAAAATGTC
>CAMUHU010000024.1 GCA_947088765.1 uncultured Clostridium sp.
GGGACATTTTCTCATTTCTTTACTTAAGACATTATCACATTTCTTTCATAAAAAATTAAAATTATATGCAGAATATCATTGACTTTATGCATATAAAATGATAAAATATATGCATATAATATAAGAAATATGCATATAAAGACATAGAGTATATGCAGAAAGAAGGAAATAAAATGAAAAAATTTGATTATTCTTTTCTTGATAATGGCTTATTACCAGCCAATTTGATAAATATAACAGGAACTATATATTCATTAAAAACAGGAGCAAAGATAAGAAAGGATGAATATGAAAGAATATTTACAGAATTAGAAAAAATAGCAGTAGTACAATCAGTTAAAAGTTCAAATGCTATAGAAGGAATTGTGACTAGTGATGAACGTATAGAAGAAATAGTAAATCAAAATAGTAAGCCATTAAATCATAATGAAAATGAAATTGCAGGTTATCGTGATAGCTTAAATGAAATACATTTACATTATGAAGATATTGAATTAAGTGAAAATACAATTTTAAGATTACATGAAATAATGATGTCATATACAGGAGCTGAAGATGCAGGAAAATATAAAATAAACGAAAACTATATTGTAGAAGAAGATAAAGACGGAAACAGAAAAATAAGATTTAAGCCATTATCTGCAAAAGAAACACCAGAAGCAATGGAACAACTTATACTTGCATATCATGATGCAAGTAATAATTCTAATATTAATCAATTATTACTAATTCCATGTTTTATTCTTGATTTTCTTTGCATACATCCATTTAGAGATGGTAACGGAAGAATGTCAAGATTATTAACATTGTTATTATTATATAAAAATGGATTTGATGTTGGTAAATATGTTTCGTTTGAAGAACAAATAAATAATAGTAAAGGAAATTATTATGGGGCATTAAGATTATCTTCGATTAATTGGTTAGAAAATGAACATAGTTATATTCCTTTTATAGAGAATTTCTTATCAACTTTATATATGTGTTATAAAGAATTAGATAAAAGATTTAGTGTTGTAAATAGCAATAAAATTACGAAAAAAGCAAGAATTGAAGCAACAGTACTAAATAATCTAACACCTATCTCAAAGTCTGAAATTAGCAAGATACTACCAGATGTCAGTAGCACAACAGTTGAGGCAGTACTTGGAACAATGGTAAAAGAAGGATTAGTACAAATAATTGGAAGTGGAAGAAATACAAAATATATGAAAAAATAAAGGAGAAAAATATGGTTAGATTATCTAAAATAATAGAAGGACTAGAAATGGTAGATGATATTGTTGATTGTTATTACAATCCTAAAAAAGATGAAATATTTTTATCAAATATAGGAGAATATGAAGAATTATCAGAAGATGAAATAGATGAGTTATTTGAAGAATCAATAATACTACCAACACAATATGAAATAAATGAATATCAAATAATGGTTGATTTTATAGAAAAAATAGATAATCTTGAAGTAAAGAATAATTTACAAAGACTAATACAGGGAAAAGGAGTTTTTAGAAGATTTAAAGATTATTGTCTTGAAATAAATATAATTCAAGATTGGTATAATTTTAAAGAACAAAAATATAAAGAAATAGCAATAGAATGGTGTGAACGAAATGAATTAAAATACAAATAATATAAAAAACGTGAAACAAAATTATTTTTAATTAGTAAAATTTGTTCACATTTTATATAAGCCTTAAGAGTAAAATCTTAAGGTTTATTTTTTTGACCTAAAGTTATATTAAAAGCGAATAAAAAAGCCACAGAATTGATTGTGAGGCGAATAAAAACCAAATGAAAGGAGAATTACAAATGCAAAAATTAAAAGGGCTATGGATACCAGCGGAAATTTTATTAAATGAAGAACTCAATGATAAAGAAAAAATAATACTTGCAATAATTTTATATTTAAGTGAAGAAACTAAAAGTTGTTTTGCAAGTAATAAATATATAGCAAATATAGTAAATGTAACAGCAGATAGAGTGTCAAAAATAATAAGTTCTTTAAGAGACAAGAATTATATATAAGCAATACAAATCGAACTATAAAGGAAGAGATTATACAAACTTTGACTTAACTAAATTATATGCAAATGCAGATGCATTTGTATAAATAAAATCAGCAACTAAAGTAGATTAACTACTGATGTAGCTGATTTTTTAGTTAAAGTTGCAAGTAGCAATTTTAACTAAAACCTAAAAATATGTATATATTTTTTAGGCAAAGGGGTGTGGGGAAAAATAAATTTTTCCCTGCCACAACAAATACTTTTAGCGAGTAGCGTTAAAAAAGTATTGTAGTTGTGTTTACTGCACATTTTGAAAAAGTGCTTTTAAGAGAGTTCAAAGAAGAAATTTTATTCGTGTGAATATATACGAGGAGGTTAAATATGAGTTATGCAATTTTAATAATATTGATAGTATTTGTATTTCCAAGACAGTTTTGTAAGATTTTTGTATCGTCAGAAGATGTTATTGCAACTGCTATAATGTATTTATCAGTTGTTGGAATTTCACATATATTACTACCTACTAGACAATTATTACAAGGATTTATATTAGGAACAGGACATACTAAATTTGTATTATTTACATCAACTTTAGCTAGTATAGTGGAGGTTATAACAATTCTAATATTAAGAAATACCAATATAGATAATTTAGTATCATTAGGAATAGGAATATTGCTATTTGTAGTAACAAAAATAATATTAGAAACTATTTATTTCTTCTCAAATAAATGGCAACAAGAAGTAATTGAAAAATGAAAAATTACTACTATTATCAGAAAAATATGAATTATAAAAAAACTGTGTAAAGTAAAACCAAACTATGATATAGATACCACGATTTAAAAGTTGTGGTATCTATTTTTTCTCATATAGGAAACTTAAATTTTTTAGTGCGATTTTAAATTCTTCAATTCGATTATCTGTATAATTATCTCTTAATTCTCTAGCTTTTTGGGACCATTCTTTAAACTGCTTTTCCTTAAATTCTTTTGTGTGATTATAATGTAATCCATGCATTCTTTTATATTCTCTGTTATATTCCTTTAAAATCAAACTATTTTTGACTTTTTCTTTTTGCTTATTTAAAGCACCAATTTCTCTACAAGTTTTACCAGTATCTAAATATAAATTATTACAATATTTTTGGTCGTTTCTTCCTTTTTGATTTGGATTATTGCTAGTAGTAGAGGGTATAAACAATCTACCACAATTTTCACATTTGTTTATAGTAAAGTTGTTTTGAATTACTTTGAATAATTCAAATCTAATTTGTTCTTCTGTATTTTGTAATTCATAAACTTCTTCTGCCAGAATATGTTTTTCTTTTATTATTTCTACGATTTTTTCTACATCTAATCTTCTTTCTTCAAAAGATAATTCTGTATCACATATGTATTTAGTTTTGAATTTAGTATCAAGAAAAAGAGCATGTGCAGGTTTAGTATTAAGATAATGTATATCAAAAACTCTTTTAGTTTCATATAAAAATAATTTTTCAGGTACACTTAAATTTCTAACAAGAGAGTTATTGGAGTATTTGCTAATCAGTTCTAATCTTTCTCTTAAATCTGTTTTTTTCTCCATTAAGTTTTCTATTAACAAATCTCGTATAGTTTCAAAAAACTTTATATATTCATTATGCTTTTTATTTGATATCTTATCTATTTCTTGAACCCATTTCATAAGTAAGATTTGTGTAGTATATTCATCTTCTTCTAATTCACTAAAGAAATCATTAGGAGAGTATTTAGTTTCTTCAATAAATACACCAATTTGAGATTTGAATAATAAATCACTTCTAAATACTTTAGTGTTATAGGTTTTCACAATTATATCTATTAATACTTGAGTATAGAAATGTGTATATGGAGAAAATTTTAAACAAGCTTTAACAATTTGAAACATTTTTAAGAAACAATCAATTTTTTCATCTTCAGAATCAGTTTCTTTAGCATAACATACCATTTCTATAAGTTGTGAGTACATTGATTTCAATTTATCAAAATCTTCATAACTCATTACTGCACATATCAAGGTTTCCTCCATTTCTAAAAATAGAATATAGTTATTTCAATTTTTACTTTATCTATAGACTTGTAAAAATCTATTTACAACACTATTTTAGCATTTTATAATGATTTTATCAAGATAGAAAATGGCACGTGCAAATAATTATTTTCTATAATAGTACATTGAAAATTAAATAGCAAACTACAAGCACAGATAATGAAACTTTCGTCTGGCTAACGTAATGTAAAGGGACGATTCACTAAAGGTGGAATGAGGGCTAATCTCATATGGGATTAAATTCACTTGTAGTTTTTAAATTGATAAGACATAGCAGAGTGTATTGTATAAAGTAAGGAAAAATTGGAAATAATTACAACTAAAGGAGTGAGATTTATGCAAGAAAGAAAAGAAAAGAAGAAGTATAAAAAGAAAAGCAATTTTAAAATAAATATTATATTTAATGAAAAAGGAGAAGCATTAGAAAAGATTATAGAAAGAGCATTTGGAAATTATTGTCTAAAGAAAAATTAAAGTAAAATAATGGTATTTAATGAGATAATATGTTATAATACTTGCAAAGAGTATCAATATTATCTCATTTAAGTTAGCCGTTTGAACGTAGCGAATTACGGATAACTTATGCGAAACTTAGATTTTCTTAGCGAAGTATGAGCTTAGAAAATATTAGTTCCGTTTCTTTAAATAGCATAAGAAGGAGGTAAAAGTGAGCTATACAATAATGAATAATATTGATTATAAAGTAGGCATATATATAAGGCTTTCAAGAGAAGATGAAGAAAAAGAAAAATATCAAGAAAGCGAAAGTATTGGAAACCAAAGAACTTTGCTAATGCAATACATCAAAGAAAACAAACTAAACTTTATATCAGAATACGTTGATGATGGTGTAAGTGGTACAAGTTTTGATAGACCTGCATTTAATAGAATGATAGCAGATATCGAAGCAGGTAAAATCAATATGGTAGTAACAAAAGATTTATCAAGACTAGGTAGAAATTATGTACAATCAGGATTATACATTGAAACATATTTTCCAGAACATGAAGTAAGGTTTGTTGCAATATTAGACAATATAGATACAGCTTATGATACATCAAATAACGATATAGCACCATTTAAATCAATATTAAATGAAATGTATGCAAAAGATACATCAAAGAAAATAAATAGTGTATTACAATCAAAAAGAAATCTTGGAGAATATTTAGGAACAGCGCCTTATGGCTATAAAAAAGATCCAGAAAATAAATACCATTTAATAATAGATGAAGAAGCAGCAAATGTTGTAAAACTAATATATGAAAAATATTTAGCAGGTTTTGGTACAATGCAAATAGCAGATTATTTAAGTAAAAAGAAAATTCCAATCCCATCAGATTATAATAAGAGAAAAAGAGGAACAAAATCTCTAACTTATGGACTATGGCAACAATCTACAATAAGATTTATTCTTTCAAATGAAATTTACACAGGAACAGTTATACAAGGCAAAAGAAAAAAAGTAAGTTTTAAATCTAAAAAATTTATAGATTTACCAGAAGAAGATTGGATAAAAGTAGAAAATATGCACGAAGCTATTATAAGTAAAGAAAATTTTGAAAGAGCGAAAAAAGTAATTCAAGTGACTAAAGGCTCAAGAGTAGTACAGAATGATTACTTATTCAAAGGCTTACTTCGTTGTTATGATTGTAAAGGATATATTGGAATAAGAAGTCCAGATAAAAACGGAAATATCTATGGTAGATGTCAAAGATATGGAAGGTTTGGAAAATTTGATGTATGTTCACCACACAATTTTAATTATCAAGTTTTTGAAGAACAAATGTTAGAAGTTTTAAGAGAAGTTTGTAAAGAATATACCAATACAAAAAAACTAGAAGAAATTGCAAACCAAACTAAAACAAAACAGGCACAAGAATTTGATATAAAAAAGCAAATAGAATCTTTTAAACAGCAGGTAGAGAGTGAAACTAGAAAGTTGGAAGTAATGTATGATGACAGATTGGCAGGAATTATTACAATTGATGAATATATGAAAAATGCAAATAGAATAAAAGAGAATGTAAAAGGATATGAACAAAATATCAAAGAACTTGAACAAGAACTATCTGGAGAAAATGATAAAACAAAAAGTGAAAGTAAATTAGACAATTTAATAGAAGAATTTCTTAATATGGAAAAACCAACAAAAGAAATAGTTAGAGAATTTATAGAAAAAATTGAAATTCATAGCGACAAGCAAGTTGATATTTATTTCAATTTTAAACCATTACAAGAAATGAGTGAAAAATTAAAATTTATATGTGCTAAAAAAGAATATGAGAGAAAAGTAGGATAGAAAAAATGTCCACAACTACAATACACACATGCAGCAATATGGGCAATAATTGCAGAAACACTATTAGGATTTGGAAACAAAGCATATGAATATTACAGAATGATAAATCCAATAGAACATGCAAAAACAAAAGATGAAGCAAACAAATACAAAGTAGAACCATATGTAATAGCGGCAGATGTATATGGAGGAACAGACTTATTAGGACGTGGAGGCTGGACATGGTATACAGGTTCATCAAGTTGGTATTATAGAGCAGGAATAGAATATATATTAGGACTAAAAATAGAAGAAGGGAAACTAAAAGTAGAACCATGTATTCCAAGCGATTGGAAAGAATACAGCATACAATATAAATATGAAAACACCATATACAACATCAAAGTAAAGAATTTAAATGGAAAAAACACAGGAGTAGAAAAAATATTTGTAAACGGAAAGGAAGAACAAGAAATAAAACTAGTAGGTGATGGACAAATATACGAAATAGAAGTATTAATGTAAATATACCCTTTATGTATTTTTAATGAATCATATCACCCCTTTAGTTTTACGTCCAAAATTTGACAAATAAAAATAAAAAGAGTATAATACTCTATGCGTGATAAATTTTTAGGGGTGATATATTGAAGAAACGTATAATAATTTCTTTACTTTGTGGCTTAATTATATGCTGTACAGCGGTATATAGTTTTGCAACTACAGGAATTGTTAGCACAGATACGTTAAGACTAAGAAAAAGTAATTCAACGGATTCATCTATAATAACATTACTTTCAATAGATGAAAAAGTTGAAATATTAGAACGTACTGAAAATGGTTGGTATAAAGTAAAATATACAGACTCGAAAACAAACAACGCATACGAAGGTTATGTAAGTGGAGAATATATAACAGTAAAAGAAGAAATAAAAACACCACCAACAAATCCTAGTGAAGAAAACAAAACTTCAGAAGAAGGGAATGAAACTCCATCAGAGGAAAATAATAATAACCCTTCAAATGAAGAAGGTACGAAAGAAAAGGTAGAAGAAAGTACTACTAAAATAATAAACAAGGGTGAAAAAATATATAAAATACCATTAATAAATTCTAACACTATTAATATATTAGAAGATAATGAAACTGTAGAGGTAGAAACAGAGCTTAATGGATGGTCTTATGTAACTTCAGAAAATTTAGAAGGATGGATAAGAACAGAAAAATTAAAAGAAACTGATTCTAAAAATAAAGTTGGATATATTAATACAAACTCAGTAAATTTTAGAGAAAAGCCAGACGCCTCAGGGAAAGTCATTTCAGCATTATCAAGGAATGTAGAAGTAGAGGTTATAGAAGAAAATAATGGTTGGATAAAAATAGAATATAAAGGAAAAGTTGGTTATGTTGGAAGTAAGTATGTATCTGACACAAAAATTCAAACAACATCAAGAAGTGCAAAAAGTAGAAAAGCAACAACTACAAAAACAACATCAACAACATCGAAAAAAGCAGAAGTAGCTATAGAAGATACATTACTCGCAAAAGCAGACGCAGTATCATCAAATGCAAGCACATCTGAAATAGTATCATATGCTAAACAATATTTAGGATATAGATATGTTCGTGGAGGAAACACTCCATCTGGATTTGACTGTTCAGGATTCACACAATATGTTTATAAACATTTTGGTTATTCGTTATCACGTTCAAGTAGTAGTCAAGTTGGAAATGGTGTTGCAGTGAATAAAGCTAACTTACGACAAGGAGATGTAATATGTTTCTCTGGTTCAGCAGGAAGTAAAAGAGTATCTCATGTAGGAATATACATTGGTGGAGGAAGATTTATACATGCTGCAAATTCACGAAAAGGAGTCATAACTTCAAGCGTAGATGGAGACGGATATTTCTATGTATGCGCAAGAAGGATTGTGAATTAGGGGGCAATTAAATACAAGGTGGTAAAAATGAAAAGACCAATATTAATTGCTCTAATAGGCTATATAATAGGAATAATTTGGGAGCTATACTTAAAAATAAGTATAGTTCCTTTTTTAATATTTGCAATAATAATATGTATAATTATTTATTATAGAAGCAGTCTTTCCATAATCTTATTAGTAACATCAATTCTAATTGCAAATAACGTAACCTCATATCTAAACAATAAATACGAAAGCATTTATAATATTAGTACAGAAGAACAAATCTACATAGGAACAATAATAAGTAATGAAAACGAAGGAGATTACAAAAGCAGTTATACAATAAAAATCGAAAACATAAATGGTAAAACCAAATATAAAAATACAAAACTAATACTAAATATTCCAAAAAAGCAAAATATAAAATTAGAATATGGAAATAGAATAAAATTCAGTGGTAAATATATAGCACCAGAAAGGCAAAGAAATTATGGAGGATTTGATTATTCAGAATATCTAAAAACGTTAAAAATATATGGAACAATAACCTATTCTGGAAGCGAGATAAAACTTCTAAAAAAGGAAAATATAAATATTATAGAACTATTTACCCATAAAATAAGCAACAAAATTGATAAAAACATAAAAAAACTATTTCAAGAAACAGAAGCCAGTATATTAAGTAGCATTTTACTTGGAAACAATCAAGACATAAATGAAGAAATAAAACAAAGTTTTAGAAACAGTGGAATTTATCATATATTAGTAATATCAGGTGCACACATGTCATACATAATTTTAGGCCTTACATATTTGCTAGACAAAATTAATATAAGCAATAGAAAAAAAGTAATTTTAAAAATATTAGGCATATTATTCTTTATACTAATAACAACAAAATCAATTTCAATTACAAGGGCAGGAATAATGGGAATTATAACATTAGGTGCTAGCTTTTTTTATAGAAGAAAAGACACCGTTAATAGTGTTTGTTTATCAATGTTAATAATACTAATATATAACCCATATAGCATAAACAGCATCAGTTTTCAATTATCATATGGAGGAGTAATTGGAATTTTAGCATTAAACAACCCTTATACAAAACTAATAAAAAAAATCAGTAAAAATAAAATTCTAGGAGCACTACGAAATATACCCATTAAAGCAGAAGCAATAGCAGTAATTTTATCAGCACAAACAATGATAATTCCAGTAATGATACTAAACTTTCACACAACATCATTAACATTCTTATTTGCAAACATTCTAGTAAGTTATCTAATAGGAATAATTATCATTTTAGGATTCATTTGTGCATTCTTATCTTTAATATCACTAGAAATATCAGGATTCTTAGCAATCTTTCTTAACATAGCATTAAAAATTTTAATTCTAACTGCCAAGTTCTTTGGCGAAATGCCATTATCAAAAATATATGTAACAACACCAAGCAAAATATCAATAATTCTATACTATATAATCATATTAAAGGAAGCAATACATAATTGTAGGGGCACAGTGCACTGTGTCAGTAAAAATATAAATAGAACAAGAAAATTACTAATCATATTTTTAATAATAACCCTAATATTCAATAACTATATCCACATACAAAAAAACCTAAAGATATATTTTATTGATGTAGGACAAGGAGATTCATGTTTAATTATGACTCCAAACAATAAAAAAGTATTAATAGATGGAGGAGGAACAATGAATTCCTCTGGAAGTTTTGATGTAGGAGAAGACACATTACTTCCATATTTATTAAATAGAGGTGTAAAAAAATTAGACTATATTATGATATCGCACTTTGATGCAGACCACTGCCAAGGACTAATTGCTATATTAAACTCAATAAAAGTAAAAAACATTATAATCTCCAAGCAAGCAGAAAAAGTATATAATTATGAAAAAATCATGGAAATAGTAGTTAATAAAAAAATAAATGTTATGGTAATAAAAAGAGGAGACATCATAAAAGTGGATAATAATGTCGAAATCAAAATCATTTATCCAGAAAGTAAATTATACTTTGATGATATAAACAGCAATTCGATAGTAGCAAAATTAATATATAATAAATTTACAATGTTATTTACAGGAGATGTAGAAAGTAGGGCTGAACAAAGAATAGTAAATATTGCAAAAAATGAATTGAAATCAACAGTTTTGAAAATAGCACACCATGGTTCAAAAACATCAACCACAGAAGAAATGTTAAAGGCAGTAAATCCTCAAATTGCATTAATAGGTGTTGGAAAAAACAACAAATTTGGACATCCCAATAAAGAAGTTATAAAAAGCTTAGAAGAAAAGCGGAGTAAGGATATATAGAACAGATGAAAATGGAGAAGTTAGTATAACCATAAACAATAAAGGAAATATACAAATAAAAACACATTTACAGAAGTAGAAACTAAAAATAGTTGCACAAATGTAGAAGGATTAAAAGATACATCCATCACTTTTGAAGGAAATACAGTTAATGAATTAAAAAAGGATTTTAGAGATGCAATTGACCATTACATAAGTATATGCAAAGAAGAGAATGAAGAACCAGAAAAACAATGCAAGGGTTCGGTAAAAACCTTGAAAGGGCATTATGCGTAAGTTGTAAAGCAATATTACAAAAATAGAACAAAACTGTAACAAAAATGTAATATTTAAACAAGAGAAACTAGAAAGAAGGAATTTAAAGGGCAAGAAGAAAAAATTTTACTAATAGACTATTATACTAAAAAAGAAGATATTGACAACAGAAAATAAAAATGTAAAATATAATAAGACAATAAAAGTATTACTTATACTCATAAGATAATCAATATAGAGATACTAATGAATATAAGAAAAATACACAAGATAAATTATACTAAAGAAAATAAGAAACAATAGATAAATATTTAAATAACTAAAGATACCAAAGGACACGTTTACACGTGTCCTTTAATGCTAAAAAATAAATTATTTGTTCATTTTTACTGTTATTCCTCAACTTCACAATATCTAGGATAACAACAGCAATAGCAAAGCAATAAACAAAAACTGATCCTGAACCTCCTCTTGATACAAGAAGAAAAGTAAGCACAAAATTAAAATATCATCAAAATATAAACGAATCCCAAAAATATCAAAGAACTGTTCAGAAGAAGACCTTGTAGAATCTGAGGCAATATTTTCTTTATCCATATTATTAGAAAAATTATTTTTAGAATTACCATTTGAATGCATATCCGTAGTAAATTGGGCATCACCAAATTTACCTGGATTTGAAGATGGGGATGATAATACTGTGCCTTGGTAGGTTTTATTATCCGAATAGCCTGAATTATTATATGGAGCACGCTGAAAATTATTATAATAAGGATTTTTATAAGGATTATAAAACATAGGAAATCTAAAAAAAGGAAAATTAGGTGGCATCATTTTACATTCTCACCACCATTTTGCTTAAAAATATCCATAACTTTAGTCATATTAAATAATTGAATATATTGATCTACTTTAGACTTTCTACTCTCTTTTAAATATGGTTTTAAGGAGCGTAGAAGATTAGCTCTAGGGTCCTCATTAGAATTCATCTTCTCAAAAATGGATTTCATCTTAAAGATAGTATCAAAATCTATATTAGGAGCAGAAGAACTAGAGGCAGAAGAAGTATCAGTAGTACTTGTAGAAGAATCAGACTTTAAATTATTAACAATATTTTTTATATCATCAGGAATATTTCCATCATTAATCATTTTACTGATATTCTTTATCATATCAGACATTTCAGACTCATCCATTTTATTAATCCTCCTTATTATAAATATGTGCATTCATAAATTTATGAATATATAGAGGCAGGCACAAAAAATAAAATCAAATGTCTGCCAATTTCATATGTATTATTGATTCTTATTATCCTTAGAATTTAGCATTTGCTGAACCTGTTGAAGCCCTTTCTCTAATTGATTTTTATCCATCTTAGAAAGCATTTGCATAAGTTTAATCATATCAACATTATTATTGTTATTCATACTAACAACCATCCTTTCATAGTAAATTTAGAAACTATAGAGAACCTTTCTAAGCTCTAACGTCTAATTTCTAATCTCTAGATTAATATATGCTAAAAAACACAAATATGTGAATACTATTTATAAATTTGTGTTTGTAGGGAGGATGAATTTTTAGGTGAATTTAAAATTGTAGAGAGATGTAGGGGCGATTAGCAATCGCCCGTTCTAACAAAGGCTTGCTAAAAAACTTATATTCTTAAGCATGTTCTTCGAAGGGCGGGCGATTAATAATCGCCCCTACAACGTATATTTATAATTTTGTATAAATTTAAAAACATATAATCATCCCCACAACCCCCAATTTATATATTAAAAATGCTGTGAATACTAACAAAAATTAACATAAAAACTTAAAAAAAACAAGGAAAAAACTTGAAAATACACGTAAAATGAGGTATAATGATATTATATGGAATTATATGTAATAAATTTCACTCGATACTTTATAAAAAATATATATGGATTATATGTAGAAATGGGAGGAAAACCAATATGAACAAAAAGATATTTAGTAAAATACTTGCAATTATGCTAATAATCACATTAACACTTGCAAACTTTGTTTACATAGCAGTATATGCGGCAAACGTAAACTATGAAGCACAAGAAACAAGTATAAATAAAACAGACGTAAGCTTTGATGCATATTTCATTTCTGAAGAAGGACAAAAAATACACACCAAAGTAACAGAAATGAATAACAATGAATTAAAGCTATTTTTGAGTGTTTCTGTAACAAAAGGATACTTAAAAGAGGCCAAAGTTACAATAGGCAATGCAAACTTTAAACTAGTAGAAGGACAAGACTTACCAAACGGAGTACAAAGCATTGATACAAAAAACAATACAGTAACACTAAACCAAATAAATAAAGGAGAAGCAAGAGAAATAGAATTACAAATCGAAATAGAAAAAGACGAAAAATTCGACTTAAATAATTTCTCTAAAGACGCTGAAGTTAAATTAACAGGAATATTTGTAAACAATTCTGCAAAAGAGAAAAAAGCAGAAAAATCAATAATAGTTAATTTAGCATTATCAGAAAAAGCAGAAAGCAATCTTACTGGAAAAATCTCAAAATATGCAATCTTTAAAGAAGACGATAAGGAAAAAGCGTTAATTCAATTAACAGTATCATCAAAAATAGTAAATAACCTATTACCAGTAAAATCAACAGAAATAGGTTTAACAGTGCCAACATTATTTGGGTTAGAGCCAGAAAAAGTAAGTGTAACTGCATCAAGTACAAAAGCAACAAATGGAGATGATGGAACAGCATTTAATGAAAATAACTATAAATATTCTAAAGGAATTCTTTCATTAAAAGTAGTAAATGAGCCAAATAAAGACAATAAAGTTACATGGATAAAAGACGCTACAGACGAATATATAATAAATCTAATCTATGACTTAGAAGAAAAAATTGATAATAACACAGACTCAAAATTAGATGCGGGAGAAGCACAGAATGACTCTACAAATCAAATCTCACTTGGTAAAGCACTTTCACAAAAAGATGATACAAATGTAGGAAAAAGTACTACTACACAAGAAAACAATGCAAATGAAGATGCTATATCTAAACAAAAATCAGAAGAAAAACAAAATAAAATAGAACTAACAATAGTTTCTAGACTATCATTATACAACAATGGAGAAAAACAAATCGACAAAGAAATCAATGGAGAACTAACATTACCAGAACCATCAAACAATGTTGTATCATATGAAATAATTAATAAAGAAAAAGAAATTGCGAAAGGATACATGCAAGTTGCAAATGCAGCAAGTACTGAATATAAACAAGAAATAAAAGTAAATATTGGATATAACCCTATCATTAATAATATAGAAATAAATAAAAGCAAAGAATATTATACAGACGAAGAACAAAATAAATACTTAGCCAAAACATATTATAAGAAAATAGAAGTAAGTAAAGAAAAACTAGTAAAAATCTTAGGAGAAAACGGAAAAATAGACATTATATCAAATGGAATAACACTTGCAACATTAAACAAAGACACAACATCATATGTATTTGAACAAGAAATATTAGATTTAACAATATTAACAAGTGAACCTATAGCAGAAGGAATATTAACAATAGAAACAGATAAATACATAAAGCCATTAGAATATAATGAAAAAATAATAAAAAACATAAACAAACTTACTACATCAATAATAGGTAAAGCAAGATTAATAGAAGAAGAGGTGGCAACAGAAATTTCATTAGTACAACCCACATTACAAATATCAAGCTCAATAAACAATAGTAACCTATCAACAGTAATAGAAAACGAAAATGTAGAAATGAGAGTATCATTACAAACAAACAACAATACTAACATGTTATTCAAAAATCCAACAATAGAAATAGAATTACCATCATACATAGAAGAAATAAATGTAAAAACAATAAATATACTATATAATGCAGAATTAGAAGCAAAAGTAGGAGACATTATAATAAACAATAAAGGAAACAAAGTAATAAGAATAATACTTGAAGGAGAGCAAACAAAATTCAATGATATATTATCAGTTGAAGGAACAACACTAATAATAGTAGCAAACATCAAAGTAGATAAAACAGCACCAAGTATCACAGAAAAAATGAACGTAAGAGTAACAAACAATAATCAAGAAATAGTTGAAACAAGCTCAAACATAACATACATGGCACCAACAGGAATAATTACACTAAACAGTATATCAGGTTATAATAGCGAAAAAGAAGAATTAACCTCAATGAGTGGAGAAGAAGAAACAGGAAAAATTGATGTAGCAGCAAAATCAAGAATAGCAACAGAAACAATAACAATAATAAATAACAATGATTACACATGTGGAAATGTTGCAATATTAGGAAGAACACCTTCAAAGGGAAACAAATCATTATCAACAAACAATGACCTAGGAAGTACCTTTACAGCAGAAATGGTAAGTAAAATAAGAGCAGTAGAAGGAATAGAAAACGAAAAAGTAAGAGTATATTATAGTGGAAACGAAAATGCTACAAAAGACTTAAACAATAGTAATAATGGATGGACAGAAAAAGCAGAAAGCCTAGAAACTGTAAAATCATATTTAATACAAGTTGAAAACGAAATGGAAAAAGGAGACAAATTAGTATTTAACTATGATATCGAAATTCCAGAAGGATTATCAAGAGAACAAAGTACATATAGTGCATATCAAGTATCACATACAAACTTAGATGGAGCATTACAAGGAGTATCAGAAACCACTACAGCACCAGTAGTTGGACTATCAACAGGAACAGGACCAGAACTAAAAGTTGAACTATCAGCAGATGTAGCAAACGGGGCAGGAGTAAAAGAAGGGCAAAGGATAGAATATACAGCTAAAGTAACAAATATAGGAAAAACAGAAGTAAAAGACATATCAGTAGAAGCACCAATTCCAAAAGGGTCATATTATACAACATATGAACCTGACTCTACACAATATGTATATGAAACAGATCCAACTGTAAACAAATATACAGACACAATAGACAATCTTGCAATAGGAGAAAGTATCGATAAAAAATTCCTTTTAACAGTAGGAAGCAAAATAGAATACAAAAATGAAAAAAACACTTCGCAGAACTCAACAACAGTTGATGTAGAAGCAACAGCAATGGCAAAAGATCAAGACGAAAACAAAATAATAACATTTACATCAAATAGGATGATAAATGAAAAAGAAAAGGCATATTTAGGTTTAGAATTAAAGATGAGAGAAATTGGAATATATGAACCAGGAAGCGACATAACATATGATTTAAATATAAATAAATTAGGAACAGATGATGTTAAGAACTTAAAAATAACATGTGAAATACCAGATGGTTTAAAATATGAAACAAGTAACTACAATGAAGAAATAATAAATCAAAAAATTGATGGCTCAACAATTACTTGGACAATTGCCGAACTTACTGGAACAGAAGAATTAGCAGTAAACTTTACACTAGATGAATTTAAAGAAGATAAGACAATATCATTAAAAACAAAGGGAACATTTGAAGGATATAATGGAACAATAGAAAGTAATACAGAAACATTTAGTGTAGGAAATCCTAAATTAGAGATTTCACATACTAGCAATAACTCTACTGGAAAACTAACAGAAGGAGACGAAATAGTATATACAATTGTAGTAAAGAATACAGGTACGGGTACAGCATATAATACCAAAATTACAGATTATCTTTCAGACGGATTAACTGCAAAATCCCTAAAATACACTTTAGGAGATAGAACAGATACTTACAAAATGTCAGGAAAGAATCCAAGTTTTACAAGAGATATTCCAGGAAATTCTACATTAATAGTAGAACTAACGGCAAGAGCTAGTGAGTTAGAAGAAGATGAAAACGAAAAAACACTTTCAAATAGATTTGAAGTTAAAGCAGATAATACAGATAAATTATCAAGTTCAACAATAGAACATAAAATTAGCAAAAAAGTATACACAGTATCAGATAATGACCAAGTAGTAGAAACAAATTCAATTTCAGGTTTAGCATGGTTAGATGAAAACGGGGATGGTATAAGAAACCCAAATGAAAAACTATTACCAGAAATACCAGTAATATTAATAAATGAAAAAGGACAAACAGTAGCTTCAAACATTACAAACGGAAACGGAGAATATGTATTTAATAACTTACAATCAGGAAATTATATAGTGGCATTCTTATACGACATGGGAAATTATGATGTAACATCATATAATGCAGAAGAAGCAACGAAAAATAATGATGCAGTAACAATGAATATAAACATAGAAGGTAAACAAACACCATGTGCAGCCACAAATGTAATTACATTAACATCAAATGCATACAATATAGACTTAGGGTTAACATTGAGTCCAAAATTTGATTTAAGTTTAACAAAAACAATATCAAAAATAACTGTAAAAACATCTAAAGAAACAACAACAAATACTTATAACAATTCAAAACTACAAAAAATAGAAATTCCATCAAAATACTTAGATGGAGCAACAGTTACAGTAGAATATGTAATCACAGTTACAAATAATGGAGCAATTGCAGGTTTCGCAAGTAGAATTGTAGATTATTTATCAGGAACAGACTTAAAATTCAATTCTGAAACAAATGCAGATTGGTACTTAGGAACAGATGGAAACATATATAACTCTAGCTTAGCAAATAAAATACTACAACCAGGAGAAAGTACAACACTAAAATTAGTATTAACAAAACAAGTAACAGAAAACAACACAGGACTAACAAACAATACAGCAGAAATTTATGAAGCATATAATGATGCAGGATTAAAAGATTATAACTCAACTCCAGCTAACAAAGCACAAAACGAAAATGACTTAGGACAAGCAGACTTTATAGTTGGACCAAAAACAGGTGTAGTTTTATACATAGGTTTTGCAATGATATTTGCAGGTATAATGGCAGTAGGGATATATGTAATAAATAAAAAGGTAATAAACAAAATATAGGAAAGGAGGTATAAAAATGAAGATTAAGCTAAATAAAATCATATTTATAATAATCTTTTCATTATTAAGTTTGCTAATGTTATGTAGTACTGTAAAAGCAACAGTTACAATAGATGGTACAAAATATTATGCCAAGGGCGATATAATATGGCATAAAAACGAAGATGATAACAGTGGTTATATAGAAATAACTAATGACACAGCAAATGGATTTTATTATTGTAGAAAACATGGAGCAAGTTTAACAGGATATTTAGGAAATGTCGATAGCTTAACACTAGATGTTTCGCTGGAAAACTGGTATGAAAGTTTATCTGGTGCTGAAGAAGATATACATAAAAAGGAACAAGAAGCATTAGTAGGAACAAATTGGTATCCAACTTATTGTAATGGTAAAGGTAGTCCAACAAGAAGAGCATTAAAGTTAGATATTGGAGAATGGGTAGATTTAAAAGAAGACCCAAAAAATTTGATAAAAAGTAGAACAGAAATGGCTCTATATGCTTTTGCAAATAAATTTTATGAAGATTATGATAAATCATCATATGTGCAAAGAGCAGTTTGGCAATATATAAGAAAATATGAAAATAGTAAATGCAAAATAGAAGCAGAAACAAAATTATTTGAAGCAGCAGAATATTATGCCACAGACTGGACTACAAAAGATAAAGGAGATATAAAAGTAAACAAAGATGCAGTAAAAGTTAGAATAATAGGTAAAGATTATATAGTTGGTCCTTTTAATATAGAGTATACAGAAGCAACTTATGATGAAATAAATTTTAGTTGGTTAGAGGACTATTTAATAACAGACCAAAATAATAAAAAAATAGAAGCAGCAGAAATAACCAATAAAGATGGAAAGAAAATATTTGGGATTGCCTCAAATGGCGACAAAATAGATATTCCAAACGGTGAAGATTTCTATGTTAAATTTCCTTATAATGATACTATATCACAACTAAATATAACAGAAAATTTAAAATATATTGATGGAGTTACAGCAAGGAAACAGGATATAGAAACACAAGCTTATAATTTTGGATTTACATGGAAAGAAGATAAGAAGACTGCAAGTGCAATACATCATACCGCAAAATGTGCAGGTGGAGAAAGATGGGAATATGAAGTTAATTATGCTTTTTGTACTTCATGCAACGCAGGTACAACAACGGTATATAAATATGAAGCATCTCGGAAAAGTAGTAAATAATGGAAAAGCATCAACTGAATATCAACCTATGCGTAGATTCGAAGGTGATGTAATATATAACACCATTCCAATAACATTATCAGTACCAATAATTCCACCAGATGCAGATACACCACCACCACCAGATAAACAAAAAAATGAAATGGAGTTAGCAGGATATGTTTGGGAAGACATACCAGAAGGAAAAGACCAAACAGTAAATGGAATAAAAGATGGTAATGATAAAGTATTAGCAGGAATAGAAGTAAGATTATATGATGTAACAACAGGTAAATTAGCGAAGGTATATAAAAGTACAAACCCTGTATTAACAGATGCAAATGGGTATTATGAATTTAAAGGTTTAAATCCAACACATAAATACTATGTAAAATTTACATATGATGGAATATTATATACAAACACATATGGAGGAGGAATACCAGAATATAATACATCCGCTTGGAATGCAACCTCGAAAGGCTCTGAACTGGTAAGTGGTAGAAATGCTTTAAATGAAAGGTTTAAAACAATAAGTTCATATCCAGCATCATATAAAGTACCAAAAGCAATATTTGGTGATCCAGGAACTTATTTAACAAATGGATACAATAAAATATTTAGTATAACAGACGTACAAAATGGAACAGGATTAGTAGGGGAATACAAAAGCAGAATTACAGAGCAATTAACTAGTTATTTAAGTTCAAATAAGAGATTAGAAGATGGAGACCAAAATTATTTTGATAATATATATTGGCCAATAATAAGAAACTCATCTAATCAAACAGAAGCAAAACAAGTATTACAATATATTTGGGACTGTAGAATAGATGCTATTGCTGGAAATGAATCAGAAAGAGATGGAACAACAAAAACACCAAAAGGAGGGCTAAAATTATATCCAGTATATGATAGATTCGTATTAACAGACGAAAAAGGAAACAGAGTAACTGCAACAGACTCAACCACACAATATAATGGTTATAGAATAATATATAATGGGCAATTATACATAAACCTAGGACTTATAAAAAGACCAACAACAGACTTAGAACTAACAGAAGATTTATATAGAGCAGTAGTATCAATAAATGGACAAGACGAAACATATAAATTTGGTACATTTAGTAAAAAAGGACTGAAAATAAATGCCTCCGACGCACAGATTAAACAAAGTGTGGCAACAGCAGATTATAATTATGCAGAATATGCAAGAGAGAATTTAGCAGGAACATCAGGAATGTTACATGGAGGAGGGCAAGCTGCATATCCAAAAGATTATGCACCAATACAAATGTACATTACATATAGGATTAATGTAAAAAACAACTCATCTATGCCAACAAGTGTAAATGAAATAGTATCATATATAGACACAAACTACTATTCATATAGCAACTCATATAAAACTACAGGAGGAAAAACATTAACTGGTATAACAGGAACCTATCTATATCCAAGCAGAGAGGAAGGCGGAGAGATTACAGAAAGAACAGAAAAACCTTTAGCAGAATATAGTAGTAACAACTTTGGATTAAGAGTAAATGAACATAGCAAGTATGGTGAAGGCTCTGAAACAGGTGGAGACTTAGGAATAGGAACAGAATTATTCATATCTTTTGATGATGATATAATATTAGAAAATAATCAAATGATAGCAGTATATATAACTTATAGACTAGGTGAAAACTCAACTTCACATTCTAAATTCAATTGTACTTATAAAAATCCAAATAGACTAGATGATGGAAACCATGCTTATACAATATTACAAGATGCACTTGAAAAAGGTAATGAAAGTAAGAGAATAACAGTATATACAAGATCAGAAATAAACGCTTACTCAACATTCTTTAGAAAAGGTGCGGACCCAGAAAGTACTCAAGGTAAATATAGTTATCCTTATACATCAGCTGTAAATCCAGGACAAATTTATAGAGCAGCAGGAGTATTTGATGCAGTATCAATGCCAGGAAACTTAAGTAAAGAACAACTTAAGATATTTGACGAACAAGATAATAAAAAGACAGAAGACGACTGGGATAGAGCATCAGCATTTGTAATAGTTGACCCAAGTGAAACAAGAACTATAAAAGGAAACGTTTGGGAAACAGTAAACCAGCCAGCAAATCACTGGTTAGAAAATAAAGACTTATATCCTAAATATGAAGGTTCATATGGTGCAAAGGATATTACAGCAGAACTTATAGAAATTAAAAATGGAATAGAATATGTAAGAGCAAAAACAAAAACAAATGAACAAGGTTATTATGAGTTCACAGAATATATTCCAGGACAATATGTAGTAAGATTCTTATATGGAGATACTGCAAACTATGAAACACAAGAACAATATAGTAAAGAAACAAACTTTGAATTAAACGGCTATAATTACCCATGTGCATACAATGGACAATTCTACCAATCAGCTAAAGCAAACCCAAATACAAATATAAACGATAACAATCATAAAAACAATAATCAATATTGGTATGCAAACGACACAGCTGATAGATATTCAGATGCATATGATGAAGTAAATAGAAGAATAGAAGTTAATAATCTTCTAAATACTCCACCTGATAATGATACTTACAAATATAGTGATGTATTAAGTGTATTAAAACATCCTACAGACTATATGGTATATGCTTACACATCATTATTAGATGTAGAAATAGAATATGCAAAAGAAGAATCAAGTACATCAAAACCAGCATACTCAATAGAAAACATAGACTTTGCATTAACACCAAGAACAGAATCAAAACTAGAAATAAATAAGGAAGTTACACACTTAAAATTAATATTACAAAACGGAACAGTACAATTTGATGCTGATACATCAGCCATTAGAGCTCAACAAGTTCCAGCAGTAGTACAAGCAGCACAGGGACATGATATAAACATATCAATGAGTAGTGAGTTAGTAAATGGTGCAACACTAGAAATAACATATACAATAACAATAAAAAATGTAAGTCCAAGAGATACAGTAACATATTATAAAGACTCAAGTGGAAAAACAATAGCATTAGGTTTCTATGAAGAAGACCCAACAAAAATTATATACTATGAAAATGATATAAGAACATATGACAACACAGTTAGCGGAGCACTATTATTTAATAGACCAGCAGGAAGTAATGGAGTAAGAACAACATGGACTAGTATGATAGCATCAGGAAAGACTGAAATGGCAAAACTAGATACAACAAAGACAATTACAGAAGAAACAACAACTAAACCAATAGTAGTAGCAGACTTTATATCAAACAACTTAAACTTTACAAAACAAAGTTACACAGGAGCAGTAATAAATGAAGCTTGGGACTTAGTAACAATGCCAAAAGAGGAATTTGATATTACATACTATAGGCAAAAACAAGAAGATGTAGAAAAGAATTTATCACCTAAGGTAGGAGCATCAAATGATACTACTACAGAAATGAGAGAAATTGATGCCTCAGAAGTATATGACAGTAATATAATAGTTGTATCAAATGCAAACAATAAATTAATAAAAGACTTAAAGCATGAAGAAGAAATATCAGAAGAAATAGTATTATCAAAAGTAATATCAGTAAATGATAACTCTACAGACAAGAAATCATATAACAACAATGTAAAAATTATGGAAATCAATAATAAAGTAAGTAAAGTACAAAACATGGCTGGTACAAACTTAAAATTCACATCAGCAAGAGTAATAGTATCAGACCCAACAGGTATAGGAAACACATATCTAGGAATAATATTAACACTAGTAGTAACAGTAATAATAGGAAGCGGAATAATACTAATAAAGAAATTCGTAATAAAAAAATATTAATCCAAAAAACAAAAATGTGCGCTTTACCTAATTTCCCTAAGAAGAATCGACAAAATATTACAAAAACGAAACATAAATTTAACAAATATAAAATAAAATAGACAAACAAGAAATCCGTAAATAAAAGTGGATTTCTTGTTTTTTATTGGAGAAAAAAGGTATTTACACGTATATTCTAAGCTTGTATAATTTAATTGTATATTGAGAAGTTGAAATGGATGTGCACATTACATGTGCTTATAGCTCCATAAAATATAGTAAGCAATATATATAATATATAAAATACCAAAATTATTTACTAATAAATAAGGAGGAATCATCATGATACCAAAGAAACAAAACACCAAAGAAAGGAAATCTAAAGCAGGCAACAAAAAGAAAAATATAATTGTGCCTTTAATTTCTGTGCTAATGTTAATCAGTATAATCTGCACAATAGCAAGTGGTATAAACTTAAATAATAATGCAAATAAACAAATTGCAGAAATAGAGCCAAACAAAGAACAAATATCAGCAGAAACAATTACATTAAATGCAGGAGAAGAATATATTATACCTGAAGATGGTAAGTATAAGATAGAACTGCATGGAGGGAGTTCGTCAAGACACTCAGGTTCAAAAGTAATGAGAGAAGTAGTTTTGCATAGTGGTGATCGTCTGGAGGCTATAAATATTTCAGCTTTTGAAGGAAAACTAGCAAGCTATGTTCCTAGATACATTAATACAAAGCTCATGAAAGCTGGGGATTCCTTGGAACTCTATATTAATTCGAGTAAAAGAGGATTTGCTTCAGGTGGACGTGGTGTGACCCAAGTCTACAAACAGTGGGACTATTATGAAGATCGGTCAAGAAGTAGGAATTCATGCCATTTCTATGGATCTTCCTTGGAATGGAGGTTTCCACGGTTTAATGGGTGCGGTATGTGGTGGAAGCAATATGCTTCATGAATATGATCGGTGCGTGGGCTATTCCGTGGCCGAAAGAGGCTAAGTGTGTGATATGTGGGGAATATGTCACGGTTAGGGATAAGGCCGAACAAGAATGGTGTGCACTTGGTTGGGGACCATTCCCCTATACGAATCTGTGTGAGCGCGCGGCGGATAGCTATTGGACGGATGGTGCGTATGATGATACTTCTTGTTCGTTGGTAGGGGGGTCGGAGTTTTCTGAACCAACTTTAGTTATTGAAAGGCTAGATGCTCATAGATTGACGCTCGATTATAATGGGGGGAGATCAGATGGAAAATCAATGAGTGAACAATGGTTATTGGAGGGAGAATATTGGAAAAGCGAAGATCCTCAAAAGGAAGGTGTTTGGGTAACACGGTTGGATAAGATCTGATACGGGGGAGTGGATCGATAAAGGTCCAGAAGCGTTCAGAATGGGAAATGAAGACGTTACTTTAGTGGCTTGTTATGAGAATCCAAAGT
>CAMUHU010000025.1 GCA_947088765.1 uncultured Clostridium sp.
TATCTAATATTAATGAAAATAGAGAAAAGACTCCAATTAAACATCATTATTATATAGAATTTGAAATTTTCATATTAAAGATTATTAAAATTGCAAAAATAAAATTCAATAATCAGAAAATGAATAAAGCAATAAATAAAATGAAATACAAAATAGAAGACTTTGGTGTAGAAAGAGAGATAAGGAAAGAAATAAAAAACAGGAAACAATTATTAAAAGCATTTAAACATCTAAATTTAAAATTAGAAAAATTGAATTTTAAACTTGCAATAGGCACAGATGGAATAGTTAGTACAATAGGAATATTTACTGTTATATCAACAATAATACCTATATTAATTAGAAACAATGCAGACAAAGTACAATATGAAATAGAACCTATATATAATACTGGAAATGTAATAAATTTTTGGGCAAATGGTATAAGTGAGGTTTACTTGGTACATATTATTTATGCATTATATACGATAAAAAAATAATTGCCCTTTGACGTTGTTATACTTCAATCGAAATCAAATCAACGTACATAAGTACGTCTCATTGATTTCAATTTTGTCTGCCTAGTCAAAGAACAATTCTTTTTCAATCTAGATAAATTTTTTCAAGGAAGGAAGGAAAGAAAATGGGAGAAGAAACAAAAGGACAAAGTCATCCTATAGAAGGACTTATGATTACAGCAATGGATAGCATACAAGGAATGGTGGACGTTAATACAATAATAGGAGAACCAATAGAAACATCAGTAGGGAGTGTAATAATACCAATATCAAAAGTAACATTTGGATTTGCAGCAGGTGGTAGTGAATTTAAAGGAGAAACAGTTGATGAATATACTAAAAAAGAAAAAGAAGAACAGGTGCAGTACAGATTGCCATTTGGAGGAGGAAGTGGTGCAGCAGTTAATATAAATCCAGTAGCATTTTTAATAGTACAAGCAGACACAGTAAAACTATTACCAGTAAATCATGCATCATCATTAGACAAAGTATTAGACTATGCACCAGATATAATAGAAAAAATAGAAAAAGTAATGTGCAAAAAAGATAAACAAGAAAAACAAAACTAATATTACATTTGTATTTTAAAGCATATTAACCAAAAGCACAATTAATATAATACTAAAAACTAGCAAAATCACTATTCGATATCAAAAAAGAAATACGTTGTACCCTTTTAAGGTATAAATCAATACAAGGCCAATCTTTTATAAAATTAGCCTTGTATTGATTATTATTGAGTTTTTAAAGGAAATTATCTGATTTTTATATATTTTAGTGCGACTTACTAATCCTTCTTTTTTCTATAAATTTTAATGTTCTTGGACGTTAATTATATCTATATTTTAATACATATTAAAAAAATAAATTAACATAATGCTAAACAATGCAAAAATTTTTTAATAAAACTATTGCATTGATGTTATGTTTCATGGTATAATACTCGAGGTTAAAAAATTTGCACATAAGACTAGCTTGTATAGGTGCTTTATAATAAGTTTGTACAAGTGTTTAAAATCTTATGGAAGCTAAAACTAAAAGGAGGAATAAAAAATGGCAGTAGTTGCAATGAAACAATTACTAGAAGCAGGTGTTCATTTCGGACATCAAACAAGAAGATGGAACCCTAAAATGGCTGAATTTATATATCAAGCTAGAAATGGTATCCATATTATCGATTTACAAAAAACATCAAAAAAGATTGATGAAGCATATGAATTCATCAAAGAACAAGTAGAGGAAGGAAAAACAGTTCTATTTGTAGGAACAAAAAAACAAGCACAAGAATGTATGAAAGAAGCAGCATTAATGTGTGATATGTACTATGTTGACCAAAGATGGTTAGGTGGAATGCTTACAAACTTTGAAACAATTAAAGCAAGAGTACAAAGACTAAAAGAATTAGAAAAAATGCAAGAAGATGGAACATTTGATGTTTTACCAAAAAAAGAAGTTATTGGATTAAAGAAGGAAATGGAAAAACTAGAAAAAAACCTTGGTGGAATCAAAGAAATGAATGAATTACCAGGACTTATCTTTATAGTAGATCCAAATAAAGAAAAAACAGCAATATTAGAAGCTAAAAAATTAAACATACCAGTAGTAGGTATTGTTGATACAAACTGTTCACCAGAAGATGTAGATTACCCAATACCAGGAAATGATGATGCTATACGTTCAGTAAAATTAATAGCAACAGTTATGGCTAATGCAGTAATCGAAGCTAAACAAGGGGAAGTATTAGGAACAGAAAACTTATTTGCAAGTGAAAACAAAGAGGAAGAAGAAAGCAACACAAAAGAGACAAAAAGCATTGAAGAAGTAGTTGCAGATAGTGAAGAAAATACAGACAAAGAATAATAATATAGATTTTGTGACTTTGTTTAAGAAAAATGGTAAAAATAAAAATGTAGGGACACGGTGGGCCGTGCCCTTATGTTAAAAAAGAAAGGATGATTATAATGGCTATTACAGCAGCACAAGTAATGGAATTGAGAAAAAAGACAGATGCAGGAATGATGGAATGTAAAAAGGTTTTAACAGAAACTGATGGAGATATGGAAAAAGCAATAGAACTTCTTCGTGAAAGAGGAATTACAAAAGCAGCTAAAAAAGCTGATAGAATTGCAGCAGAAGGTGTTGTTACAGCATTCATTTCAGAAGATGGAAAAACAGGAGCAGTAGTTGAAGTTAATGCAGAAACAGATTTCGTAGCTCAAAATGCAGAATTTAGAGGATTTGCAGAAGATGTTGCAAAACAAATAGTTGAAAATAACCCAAAAGATGTTGAAGAATTATTAAATCAAGTATCAATATCTGATTCATCAAAAACTGTAAAAGAAGTTTTAACAGAGAAAATTGCAAAAATTGGAGAAAATTTATCAATAAGAAGATTTGAAAGATTTACATCAAATGGTATTGTTGCAAAATATATACATGGAGATGGAAAAATAGGTGTATTAGTTTCTATGGAAAATGCAGATGAAGAACTTGCCAAAGATGTATGTATGCAAATAGCTGCTGCTAAAGCAGAGTTCATTGATGAAAAAGCAGTTCCAGAAGAAAGACTAAATAAAGAAATGGAAATATTAAAGGTTCAAGCTATGAATGAAGGAAAACCAGAAGCAATAGCAGAAAAAATAGTTCAAGGAAGACTAGGAAAATTTTATGAGGAAATTTGCCTAGTAGATCAAGCATTTGTAAAAAATCCAGATATAAAAATCAAAGATTTACTTGCTACTAAAAAAGCAAGTGTATTAGAATTTGCAAGATTTGAAAAAGGTGAAGGAATTGAAAAGAAAGAAGAAAATTTTGCAGAAGAAGTAAAAAAACAATTAAATCAATAATACCAAGGAGAGCTTGTTAGCTCTTCTTTTTTAGAAAAGTTTATGTAAATAAGAGAGGTATATAATGAAAAAAGGATATTTAGTCTTAGAAAATGGAGAGATATTTGAAGGAAACAAAATAGGTTCAGAAAGAGATACTGTATGTGAAGTAGTATTTAACACATCAATGACAGGATATTTAGAAATATTCACAGACCCATCATATGCAGGACAAGGAGTTACATTAACATATCCATTAATAGGAAATTATGGAATAATAACAAATGATGTTGAATCAAGGAAAATGTGGATAAAAGCAATTTTCATACATGAATTAGCAGAACTAGAAAGCAATTTTAGAGCAGAAACAAACTTAAATGACTATCTAAAAGATAATGATATACCAGGACTTAAGAATGTAAATACCAGAAAATTAACAAAACTTTTAAGAGACAATGGTACAATGAGAGGAAAATTAGTTTCGGATATATCTAATTTACAAGAAATAATAAAGGAAATAAAAGAATACACTTTTCCAAATGTAGTAGGCGAAGTATCAAATAAACATATTAGAGAATTCGGAGAAGGAAAAAATAAAATAGCATTAATAGACTTTGGGTGTAAAGAAAATATAATAAGGTCATTAGTAAATAGAAACTGTACAGTTACTGCATTCCCACAAGATATATCTGCAGAAACAATTTTAGAAGGAAAATTTGATGGAATAGTATTATCAAATGGACCAGGAGATCCAGAAGACTGTAAAATAGCAATAGATAATATTAAAAAATTATATAAATCAGATATACCAATAATGGGAATTTGTTTAGGACATCAACTAATGGCATTAGCAACAGGTGCAACTACTGCGAAACTAAAATACGGACATCGTGGACCAAATCATCCAGTAAAAGAGCTAAAAACTGGAAGAATATGTATAACCTCACAAAATCATGGATATTACGTAAAAGAAGATTCAATAAATAAAGACATTGCCGAGGTATCATATATAAATGTAAACGATGGAACAATAGAAGGATTAAACTATAAAGGTAAAAATATATTCACAGTACAATTTCATCCAGAAGCATGTCCAGGACCACAAGACTGTGCATATCTGTTTGATGAATTTCTAGCGAAAATATAAGATAGAAATTAGAAAATTGTAAGGGCACCGTTTGAGGGAATAACACCACTGTGCCCTTATGTTTAAGAAATATCATAGAAAGGAAAATAAAAAAATGCCAAAAAATAAAAGAATAAAAAAAGTATTAGTCATAGGATCAGGACCAATAATAATAGGACAAGCAGCAGAATTTGATTATGCAGGTACCCAAGCATGTGTTGAATTAAAAAAAGAGGGATTAGAAGTAGTATTAGTGAATTCAAACCCAGCAACAATAATGACAGACAAGAATATGGCAGATAAAATATACATAGAACCACTTACAGTGAAAACTGTTATGAAAATAATTGAAGAAGAAAAACCAGATAGTATATTACCAAACCTTGGAGGGCAAACAGGACTAAATATAGCAATGGAACTTGCAGAATCAGGATATTTAGACGAAAAGAAAGTAAAACTTTTAGGAACATCACCAGAAGGAATAAAAAATGCAGAAGATAGACAAGCATTTAAAGATATGATGGAATCTATAAATGAACCATGTATTGCAAGTAAGGTAGTAACAGACTTACAATCAGGACTAAATTTTGCAAGAGAGATAGGGCTTCCAGTAATAATAAGACCAGCATATACTTTAGGTGGAACTGGAGGAGGAATTGCATATACAGAAACTCAATTTAACGAAATATGTGAAAGTGGTTTAAGACTTTCAAGAGTACATCAAGTATTAGTTGAAAAATGTATAGCAGGTTGGAAGGAAATTGAATATGAGGTAATAAGAGACAGTAAAGGAAATTGCATTACAGTATGCAATATGGAAAACATAGACCCAGTAGGAGTTCATACAGGAGACAGTATTGTAGTTGCACCATCACAAACTTTAGCAGACAAAGAATATCAAATGTTAAGGAGTTCAGCAATAAAAATCATATCAGCATTAAAAATTGAAGGAGGGTGTAATGTTCAATTTGCATTAAACCCAAATAGTTTTGAATATGCAGTTATAGAGGTAAATCCTAGAGTTAGTCGTTCTTCAGCATTAGCCTCAAAAGCAACTGGATATCCAATAGCAAAAGTAGCTGCAAAAATTGCAATAGGTTATACCTTAGATGAAATAAAAAATGCAGTAACAGGAAAAACTTATGCATGTTTTGAACCTGTATTAGACTATGTAGTAGTAAAAATTCCTAAATGGCCATTTAGTAAATTTTTAACAGCTGACCGTGACTTAGGTACTCAAATGAAAGCAACAGGAGAAGTTATGGCAATAGCACCTACTTTAGAAGCAGGACTTATGAAAGCAATACGTTCATTAGAAGAAAACATAGATAGTCTAATTTTACCAAAATTAAATTCTTATTCTAAAGAAGAAATAAGAGAGGAATTAAAAAAAGTAAATAATGAAAGAATATGGGTTATTGCAGAAAACATAAGACGTGGAATGACAATAGACCAAATACATGAAATAACTAAAATTGATAAATTTTTCATAAGCAAAATTAATAATTTAGTAAATGTAGAAAAAGAACTACAAAGTTCTAAGCTAGACGTTAATTTACTTAGAAAAGCAAAGAAATATGGTTATATAGATAAAGTAATATCAAATTTAACAAAAATTAATATAGAAGAAATAAATAAAATAAGGCAAGAAAATAATATAATAGCAAATTTCAAAATGGTTGATACATGTGCAGCCGAATTTGAAGCAAAAACGCCATATTATTATTCAAGTTATGATGATGATAATGAAGCAGATAGGAAAACAGATAAGAAAAAAGTAATAGTATTAGGTTCAGGACCAATTAGAATAGGACAAGGAATTGAATTTGATTATTGTAGTGTTCATGCAGTATGGGCATTAAAGAGAAAAGGATTTGAAACCATAATAATAAATAATAATCCAGAAACAGTAAGCACAGACTTTGATATAGCAGATAAACTTTACTTTGAACCATTAACTCCTGAAGATGTAGAAAACATTATAAATGTAGAAAAGCCATATGGAGCAATAGTACAATTTGGTGGACAAACTGCAATTAAATTAACTAGGGCATTAAAAGATATGGGAGTTAAAATTTTAGGTACATCAGAAGAAAATATGGATAGAGCAGAAGATAGAGAATTATTTGACCAAGTTTTAAATAATTGCAATATAACTAGACCACAAGGAGGAACAGCATATACAGTTACAGAAGCAAAAGAAATTGCTAATAAATTGGGCTATCCAGTACTTGTTAGACCTTCATATGTACTTGGAGGACAAGGAATGGCAATTGCATATGATGACATAGATATAGAAAAATTAATACAAGAAATAAACAAAATAGCACAAGAACATCCAATATTAGTAGATAAATACATCATGGGAAAAGAAATTGAGGTAGATGCAATTTGTGATGGAGAAGATGTTTTAATACCTGGAATTATGGAATTACTAGAAAGAACAGGAGTTCATTCAGGAGATAGTATATCAGTATACCCAACACAAAATGTAAATAAAGAATCTGCGGACAAAATAGTTGAATATACTAAATTGTTGGCTAAAGAATTAAATGTAATAGGAATGATGAACATTCAATTCATATTACAAAATAATGAGGTATATATAATAGAGGTAAATCCACGTTCAAGTAGAACAGTTCCATACATAAGCAAAGTCACAAACTTACCAGTAATAGATATAGCAACAAGAGTAATTTTGGGAGAAAAATTAAAAGACATGGAATATGGAACAGGAGTATATAAACGCAGTGAATATGTTGCAATAAAAATGCCAGTATTCTCTTTTGAAAAAATAAAAAATGCAGACACAAGTTTAGGACCTGAAATGAAATCAACAGGAGAGGTTTTAGGAGTAGCTAAAAACTTTACAGATGCAATAGTAAAAGCATTTATTGCAAGTGGAGTAAGTATTCCTAAGGAAGGAAATATATTAATAACCGTAAGAGATAAAGATAAAGAAGAGGTACTTCCACTAGCAAAGAAACTCTTTAATAGAGGATTTAAAATATATGCAACAAAAGGAACAGCAAATTTCTTAAAGCAAAATGGAATAGAAACATATATGTTAGAAAAAATATGGGAAGGTGCAGAAAGCATACCAAACTTAGTTGAATCAGGAAAGATTAATTTTATAATTAATACTCCAACAAAAGGAAAAGAATCAAGTAGAGATGGTTTCAAAATAAGACGTTTAGCAGTAGAATGTAAAATCCCTTGCTTTACATCTCTTGATACAGCTAATGCGTTATATGAGGCGATTGAAGACACAAAATCAGAAGAGGAGATTAGTGTCGTCGACATCACAGAGGTATAAAAATTGAAAAATAATTGCCATTTGGCGTAGCCAAATAACAATTCTTTGGAACTAAAGCCCTGTGGAGGCAGGCTTATCAGTATGGTTCGTCACGAATGAGTTGTGGTATGTTAATTAAATCAAATTATGCCTTAGAGCTTAAAAATGTTGAAATCTATGGGATTCCCTAGCCAAAAAAACTCATACAGTTTTGCTCATGTGGTGGACTTTTTAGGCTATATATGATATAATACAAAATAGTTAAGTGTAGTAAAATGTTTGGCAAAGTAATAAAAAATTAGGAGGAAGAAGAAATGATTGATGAATATGAAGTGAAACAACAACTTGAAAAGAGATATGCTAACAAAAGAGTTGAACACTCATTTTTTGGAGAGCAATTACCAAGGGAAGAACACTCTTTTTATAAAGAACAATCCCCAATGAAACAATCGTCGAAATTGGCTGAGAGCTATACTGCTTTCTATATTGATGAAGCCAGTCATAAACTCATGAGGGCAGAACTCAAATAATTGTTACAATGCTTAACTAGAAAAAAGAGTAAAATTTATACTCTTTTTTTTCTTTATATTGCTATTATCAAAATTTTACGATATAATATAAAAAAATTAATATATTTAAATATAAGAAAGGATGGAAAGTATGAGTGAAGCTGTGTATAAGCGTATACTTTTAAAACTTAGTGGAGAGGCATTAGCAGGAGACAATAAAACAGGAGTATATGCAGATGTTATTGGTAGTATTTGTGACCAAATAAAAAAAGTAGTAGACTTAGGAGTAGAAGTAGCCATTGTTGTAGGAGGAGGAAATTTTTGGAGAGGAAGATATGGTCATGAAATGGAAAGAACAACCTCAGACTATATGGGAATGTTAGCTACAACAATGAACTCTTTAGCACTACAAGATTGTTTAGAAGCAAGAGGAGTTAATACTAGAGTACAAACAGCAATAGAAATGAGAGAAATAGCAGAACCATATATAAAAAGAAAAGCAGATAAACATTTACAAAAAGGAAGAGTAGTAATATTTGCATGTGGAACAGGGCACCCATATTTTTCAACAGATACAGGAGCAGCATTAAGAGCAGCAGAAATAAATGCAGACATAATATTACTTGCAAAAACCATAGATGGAGTATACTCAGCAGACCCCAAAATAGATAAAACAGCAATTAAATATGATGAAATATCATATATAGATATATTAGACAAAGACTTAAAAGTAATGGACTCAACAGCAACATCATTATGTAGAGACAACCAAATACCATTAATGGTATTTGAAATTGCAAAACCAGAAAACATAGTAAAAATCGTAAAAGGGGAACATATAGGTACAATCGTAAAATAGGTAATATATATGAGAAATTTGCAATAAATAAAAATGGTAACATGTACCATACCATATAAAAATAAATTGAGAGGATGATAAAATTATGGATTATAATCAAATTGAAGAAAAAATGGAAAAAACAATAAATGTTTTAGAAGAAAACTTTGCAGAAATAAGAGCAGGAAGAGCAAACCCTGCAATATTAAATAAAGTAAAAGTAGACTATTATGGAGTACCAACACCCATAAATCAAGTAGCAGGAGTATCAGTACCAG
Source organism: uncultured Clostridium sp. (assembly GCA_947088765.1). Taxonomy (GTDB): domain Bacteria; phylum Bacillota; class Clostridia; order TANB77; family CAG-508; genus CAKPSH01. The sequence goes on from CAMUHU010000025.1 coordinate 9,369, forward strand.
AAGCAAGAATGATAGTTATACAACCATGGGACGCAAGTATATTAAAAGCCATAGAAAAGGCAATATTAACAGCAGACATAGGAATCAATCCTAATAATGATGGAAAATTAATAAGACTAACATTTCCAGAATTAACAGAAGAAAGAAGAAAAGAAATAGTAAAAGACATAAAAAAATTATCAGAAGAAGCTAAAATAGCAGTAAGAGCAATAAGAAGAGATGCAATGGACTTGGCTAAAAAAGAACAAAAAGACGGGAACATGACAGAAGACGAAGAAAAACAAGCAGAAGATAAGATACAAAAATTAACAGACAAAAAAGTAGCATTTATAGATGAAATATCTTCTAAAAAGGAAAAAGAAATAATGTCAGTGTAGGAGCGTGAAAAATTTGTGAAACAAATTTTACTCGCGTAATTAACATAAAAGACAATATAAAAAAATAATGTCAGTGTAGGAGCAAACCATTGGTTGCCAGTTGGAAAAACAGTTTAAAAATTTGGGATAGGTAAAAGATTTATGGATTTTAAAGAAAAGTTAAGGGATAATCAAGAATTAGTAAATCAAGAATTAAATAAATACTTAATAAAAGAGAAATTGCCAGAAAAAACATTAAATGAAGCAATAGAATATAGTTTAATGTCATCAGCAAAAAGACTAAGACCGACATTAATAATAGAAACATATAAAGTATTCAAAGATGATTATGAAAAATGTTTGCCATTTGCAGTTTCAATGGAAATGACGCATACATTCTCTCTAATACACGATGATTTACCAGGGATAGATAATGATGATTATAGAAGAGGAAAGCAAACAATACACAAAAGATATAATGAAGCAACTGCTATATTAGCAGGTGATTCTTTAATGAACCATTCATATATGATTATTGCGAATGAGATAAATAATTCACAAGATATAGATGATATGAAAAGAAAAATTAGGATATTAAATGAATTTTCTCATGCAATAGATGAAATGATAATTGGAGAATATCTTGATACAGAATGTGAAGGAAAACAAATAATAAAAGAAGAATTAGATTATATTCATAATAAAAAGACAGCTTCGTTTTTTAAATATTGTGTTAGAGCAGGAGCAATACTTGCTGAAGCAAGTGAAGAAGATATTGATAATTTAACTTTGTATGCTGAAAAAATAGGATTAGAATTTCAAATTAAAGATGATATATTATCTGAAATTGGTGATTCAAAAATTATGGGGAAGCCTGTAGGAAATGATAAAGCAAAGAATAAAGTAACATATGTTACTAAATTTGGAGTAGAAAAAGCCAAACAGTATTTAGAAGAAACAACTAATGAAGCATTAAAAACTTTAGAAAGCTATGGTAATAAAGCAGAATTTTTAAAAGAACTCGCAATATATATCAAAGATAGAAATCATTAATTAATTTCTATATAGAAATTTAAGTAAGGAGATTTTATGGAGTTTGATAAAGAAAAAATGCCTAAACATATAGGAATTATAATGGATGGTAATAGAAGATGGGCAACTGCTCAAGGAAAGAAGGCTGGTTTTGGACATAAAGCAGGAGCTAAGACATTAGAAAACATAGTAAGATATGCAAATAAGATTGGGTTAAAATATATTACTGTCTATGCTTTTTCAACAGAAAATTGGAAAAGAGCAGAAGAAGAAGTAAATGGATTAATGATATTATTTAAAACATATCTTGATGATTATGCTAAGAGAGCAGATACTGAAAATATAAAAGTAAACATATTAGGAGATATTACAGCTTTTAATGAAGATTTACAAAAAAGTATGAAAAAATGTATGGAAAGAACAAAAAATAATACAGGAGTAGTATTTAGTATAGCTATAAATTATGGAGGAAGGCCAGAACTAGTTAGAGCAATGAAAAATATCGCAATAGAAGTAAAAGAAGGAAAAATAGACATAAATAATATTAACGAAAATGTAATATCAGACCATTTATATACAAAAGGAATACCTGACCCAGATTTAATAATAAGAACAAGCAATGAATTAAGACTTAGTGGATTTTTAATGTGGCAATCAGTTTATTCAGAATTATATTTTATAGATATAAATTGGCCAGATTTTAATGATGAGCAATTAGACAAAGCTATTTTGGAATATCAAAGAAGGAACAGAAGATTTGGAGGAAATTAATAAATGAATATAACAAGATTACTTACAACAATATTAGGGCTACCAATAGTAGTGATAGTATTAGTTTTAGGAAATAAATATGTTATAGACATATTTTTTTCAATAGTGGCAATAATTAGTATATATGAGTATTTTAATGCTATGAAAAAGAAATCAAAACCTATTGAATGGATAGGATATTTGTGTGCAATTTTAATAGCATTTATACATGTAATACCAGGCTTTGATATAACATGGGTTAGCTTATTTTTGCCAACCATAGTAGTTTTATTATTTATGCAAAGTTTATTCACTAAAATGAAATATAATATAACAGATATATCAATTACTTTTTTTGGTATATGTTATATAGTATTATTTGTAATGTGTATCCCGCTTATGATTGAAAAATTGCCAAATAAAATTTATTTGTGGTATTTAGTAATTGCTGCATGGGGAACAGATAGTTTTGCATATATTATAGGAAAAGTATTTGGTCTAGGAAAACATAAATTTAGTAAAATTAGTCCCAATAAAACAATTGAAGGTTGTATAGGTGGAACAATTGGTGCATTAATAATTGCAATTATTTATACATACATATGTAATAAAATATATGATGGTTCAATATCTTATGTTATATTTGGTGTTTTTACAGTTTTACTTAGTATAATGAGCCAAATTGGAGATTTTGCTGCATCAAGTATAAAAAGGTATACAGAAATTAAAGACTTTGGAGACTTAATACCAGGACATGGAGGTATGTTAGATAGAATTGATAGTGTAATATTTATAGCTCCACTTGCATACCTATTATATATGATAATCTTATAGTATTACATAGAATGTAATACTATAAGATAGAGATTAGAGGATAGAAATTAGAATATAGAAATTAGAGAGGTGAATTAATTGCTTACATTTATTGTAAATGCGATTAAAATAATATTTTTATTAGGAATATTAGTATTTATTCATGAAGGTGGACACTTTATTGTAGCAAAACTTTGTAAAGTAAAAGTAAATGAATTTGCACTAGGTTTTGGAAAAACAATAATATCTAAAAAAATTGGAGAAACAACGTATGCACTAAGAATAATACCACTTGGTGGATTTGTGAGACTAGAAGGGGAAGAACAACCATCAGAAGAGCAAGGCTCTTTTAGCAAAGCAAAAATCTGGAAAAAGATACTAATAGTAGCAGCAGGAGGATTAGTAAATATAATATTTGCTATAATAATAGTATTTTTAATAGTAATGATATATTATAAATATCCTTTAAAAGAAACATTACAAGTTACAGGAACATTTGCTTACTCAATAATTGATAGTTTGAAAATGTTATTTTCTGGTCATGTAACAGTAAATGAATTAGTAGGACCAGTAGGAATATCATCAATAATAGTACAAACGACAGAATTAGTAAATTATATATATTTAATAGCAGCAATATCATTATCATTAGGAGTAACTAATTTATTACCAATCCCTCCTTTAGATGGTGGAAAAATTGTGATTTATATAATTGAGGGAATAAGAAGAAAACCTTTAAAAGAGGAAACAGAGGTAGCCATTCAAATGACAGGGTTTGTTTGTATAATATTATTATCCGTATTTGTAATGATGAATGATATAGGGCATATTGCAAAATGATTTTTTCATCAAAAAAATTTAAAAAAATATATACAAAATAATTCATTTAATGATATAATCTAACCATATTATACAAAAGTTTGGGAGGAAAATTTGAAAAATAATAAGAGAATTCTTTTTCAGATTTGGTTTGTGCCTTAGAAAGGAAAGATAAGTATAAATGGGAAATATTGTTTTGTTAGATGAATTAACTATAAATAAAATAGCAGCAGGTGAGGTTATAGAAAGACCAGCATCTGTAATAAAGGAAATGGTAGAAAATTCTATTGATGCAGGAGCTACAAATATTACAATTGAAATAAAAAATGGTGGAATATCATATATAAGAATTACTGATAATGGTAAAGGAATGGAAAAAGACGATTTAGAAATAGCATTTGAAAGACATGCTACAAGTAAAATAAGAAGTGCAGATGACTTAAATATAGTTAAATCAATGGGATTTAGAGGTGAGGCATTAGCTAGTATTGCAGCTATTGCAAATGTAGAATTATGTTCAAAAACGGCTCTTGATGATGTGGGACACAAAATTGTAGTAGAAGCAGGAAAAGTATTAGAGCAAGAAGAAATTGGATGTTCAAAAGGAACATCAATAACAGTAAAAAATCTATTTTTTAATACACCAGTTAGATATAAATTTTTAAAAAAGGACTATACAGAATCTGGATATATAGAAGATGCTATATCTAGGTTAGCACTTATAAATACACATATAGCTTTTAAATTAATTAATACAGGAAAAACAATAATCCAAACAAACGGAGACGGAAATGTTAATAATGTAATTTTTAGTATATATGGAAAAGATATTGCAAAAGCAGTATTACCAGTTAATTATGTATATGAAGGAGTAGTTATAAATGGAGTAGTTGGTAAACCCGAAATAGCACGTTCAAATAGAGCAAATCAACTTTTCTTTGTAAATAAAAGATATATAAAAGACAAAACTCTATCAAGTGCTACTGAAAAAGCATTTAAAGGATTATTACCAATTGGAAAATATGGATTTCTTGTACTAAATATTGAGATTGCTCCAAGTACAGTTGATGTGAATGTTCATCCAGCAAAGCTTGAGGTTAGATTTCAAGATGAAAGCAGAATATTTAAAGCAGTATATAATGCAGTAAAAGATACATTATTAAAAGCAGAATTAATAGAAAATGTAGAAGAAGATAAATTAGACTCAAATACAACAGAAGATAATACATATGTAAATTTTACAAACCAAGCATTTACAAATACTTTTAGAAAAATAGCAAATAGTGAACCAATAATAACAGAAGGAAATTCATCACCACAAGTTGCAACATTAATCAAAGAAGATGATAAAAAGTTTGAAACTGAAGAAAAATTTAATAATGATAATTTATTTTTAAAAAATAATATTAATGAAGACATAGAGATTTCTAAACCAAAAGATATGGAAAGAACAAGAAAAAATCAAATACTAGCAGAACCACCTATGGAAACTTTAAATGATATAAAAAGTTTAGAATATTCTAATAATAAAAGTGATGTTATAAAAAAAGTACCAGAAATAAAGTCATCAGAAGAATATATACCAGAAGATTATACATATGGTGCTATGATAGCAGAAACAATTACAAATAATTTACAAGGAGAAAATGTAGTAACAAAAGAGGAAGACAATAAAGTAAACTTTGAAGACATGTATAGTAAGATATTTGGAAAAATCAATAAAGAAGAGAAACAAGAAGATGAAGAAACAAGTGTAACAAATGCTAAAGATATAATAGATGAAAATGTAAATATGTCTTTATATGAAGAAGAGGAAAAATATACTCAAAAGGCTAGTATAAAACCAAATTATAAGCTAATAGGAATTGCTTTTCAAACATATATAATAATTGAAATAGAAAAAGAATTATATATTATAGACCAACACGCTGCACATGAAAGAATTATGTATGAAAAAGTTAGAAAAAACTATTATTCTCAAGGTCAAAAAGATTCACAATTATTACTATTACCAGATATAATTTCTTTATCTCATAAGGAAATGGATATTGCACGAGATAATATGGCTAAATTTGAAAAAGCAGGTTTCCAATTAGAGGAATTTGGAGAAAACACTATAAAATTAACTGGTGTGCCAACAATGTGTTTAGATTTAAATACAAAAGATTTATTTTTAGAAACATTAGATGAAATAAATACAGTTGCAAGAACAGCAAAACAAGAGATTGAAGAAAGATTTTTGGCGACTATTGCTTGCAAAGCAGCAGTTAAGGCTCATATGGCATTAACGAATGATGAGGTAGATAGCTTATTACAACAATTATTAAGTTTACCAAACCCATTTACTTGTCCTCATGGAAGACCTACTGCGATTAAGATGAGTATTATGGATATAGAAAAGAAATTTGCTCGAAGAAAGTAAATTCAAAAAATAATAGCCATTTTGCGTTGTTAAACTTCGATTGAAATCAAATCAACGTACAACAGTACGCCTCATTGATTTCAATCTTGTTTGCCTAGCAAAATAACTATTCTTTTTCGAATTAAATAAATATCTGAAAAGGAATTGGAATAAATATGAACAAAACACAGAAACCAATTGTTATTGTAATATGTGGTCCTACTGCATCTGGAAAAACAGCATTATCAATAGAATTAGCAAAGAAGATTAATGGAGAAATAGTTTCAGCAGATTCTATGCAAATATATAAATACATGGATATAGGTAGTGCAAAACCTACACAAGAGGAAATGGATGGAATAGAGCATTATATGTTAGACTTTGTAGAGCCAAATATAAGATATAGTGTTGCAGATTATAAAAAGCAAGCAGAGATTTGTATAGAGAAAATTTTAGAAAAGGGAAAAGTTCCAATAGTTGTTGGTGGCACTGGACTATATGTTAATTCTTTAATATATGGTATAGAATATAATGAAATAAAACTAGATAAAGAGTATAGAGATAAATTAGAAAAAATAGCTGAGCAGGAAGGATTAGAAACTTTATATAATAAAGCATTAAAAATTGACCCAGTTGCTATGGAAAAAATTTCGTGTAATGATAAAAAAAGAATATTAAGAGTATTAGAAATATATCATGAAACAGGAAAAACAAAAACTGAGCAAGAAATAGAATCAAGAAGCAAAGAAATAAAATATGATTATAAAGTATTTGCAATAAACATGGATAGAGAAATACTATATGATAGAATAAACCAAAGAGTAGATATAATGATAGAACAAGGACTTATTGAAGAGGTTAAAAAAATTATATCAAAATATGATGAATTAACAACTTCTATTCAAGGATTAGGATATAAAGAGACAAAGGAATATATAGAAGGAAAAATTACTAAAGAAGAAATGGTTGAAAGAATAAAAATGGAAACTAGGAGATATGCAAAAAGACAGATAACTTGGTTTAGAAAAAATAAAGATACGATATGGATTGATGGACTTGAAGATAAGAAAAAAAACATACAAATTATTTTGGAGGAAATAAATTGAGTGAAAAGTCAAAAAATAAACTTAATAGAAAGAAATTAGGAAAAGTAGTATCATTATTAATTATTATTATAATAACTATATGTATTTTTTATAGCATTATTAACTTACTAATAGAGCCATCAGATGTGTTTGTTATAGAAAATGGAAAAATTTATGAAGAAGAAACAAATATTGGTTATATAATTAGAGATGAAAAATTGGTATTTAATGGTGAACATCAAAATGGAATTGTTACTATAAAATCAGAAGGTTCAAAAGTTGCAAAAGGCGACTCTATATTTAGATATTGTAGCCCAAATGAACAAAAACTAGAAGAAAAGATATCTGAATTAGATAAAGAAATACAAAAAGCTATAGAAGGACAAAACACAAGTATATATTCTACAGATATTCAATTATTAGAAAAACAAATAGAAGAAAAAATAGCATTACTTCAAACTACTAATAAAATAGATGAAATTGATGAATATAAATCAGAAATTAGTTCTTATATGATAAGAAAGGCAAAAATTGCAGGAGAACTCAGCCCTTCTGGATCGTATATTAATAAATTAATAACACAAAGAAGTGAATATGAGCAAGAATTAAATTCTGGTCAACAGTATATATCAGCTCCAGAAAGTGGAATTGTATCTTATAAAATAGATGGATATGAAGGAACATTAACCGCAAGTAATATAGAATCTATAACCAAAGAAACATTGGATTCAATAAAAAGTAAAACAGGACAACTAGTTTCTTCAAGTTCAGAGCAGGGAAAAGTTGTAAATAATTTTTATTGTTATATTGCAACTATCTTATCATCAGATAATGCAATGAGTGCAAAAGAAGGAGATATTATAAAATTAAGATTATCAAATCATGATGAGATATCAGCTGAGATAGTAAGAATTTCAAATTTTAATGATGGCGAAGCAGTAGTAATATTTAAAATAGAACAAGATGTAGAATACTTAATTAGTTATAGAAAAATATCTATAGATGTTATTTGGTGGAATGCTTCAGGCTTAAAAGTACCAAATTCAGCAATAATAACTGAAGATGATAAAAACTATGTAATAAGAAATAGAGTAGGTTATACTGATAAAATACTTGTAAAAATAGAAAAGCAAAATGAAAATTATTCAATAATTAAAAGTTATACAACAGAAGAGTTAATGTCTTTAGGATATAGTACAAGCGAAATAACATCTATGAAAAGCATAAGTCTATATGATGAAATTGTATTAAAACCTAAATAGATATTAGAAATTAGATGTTAGAAATCAAGAATCTAAATGTAGGAGCGGACGAAATGAGAAAGATCGCCCGCTCTCCGAAGAAATATTTATCCATTTCAAGAAAAAAGAAGGAAAAAGCATTTTTTTGTAGAAAATAATAATTATAATTCAAAAATTTTAAAAGTCAATTACAACTGTGTATTAGCATAATAATTAAAAGTTAATTTCTAGTAAATTATAATCAAAAAAGTATAATTCTAAAATTTAAAGAAATCCAAAAATTGAAAAGAGGAAATTTAATGTTATCTATCGTTAAAAGTATGTCTTTACAGGGACTAGATGGCTATTTGGTAGAGGTACAAGTAGATGTATCAGGAGGTTTACCTTCATGTGATATTGTAGGTTTACCAGATGCAAGTGTAAAAGAGTCAAAAGAGAGAGTAAGAACAGCTATTAAAAATAGTGGTGTAGATTTAAAAAGTAGAAAAATGATAATTAATTTAGCACCAGCGAACACAAGAAAAGAAGGAGCATTATATGATTTACCAATAGCTATTGCAACACTTATAGCAAATGAAGAATTAGATATAAAAAATATAGATGATACTATATTTATAGGAGAATTGTCTTTAGATGGAAAAATAAATAAAGTAAAAGGTATTTTCCCAATGTGCCTAGAAGCTAGCAAACTAGGAATAAAAAAAGTGGTAATTCCAAAAGAAAATGCGAAGGAAGCAAGTATAGTAAAAAACATAGAGGTAATAGGAGTAGAAAGTTTAGAGCAAGTTATAAATATACTTAATGGAAGCAAAAAACCAGAAAAGGTACAAATGAATTATGAAGATTATTTTATGAAAAATATAAATTATATTTTTGATTTTTCTGATGTAAAAGGACAAGAAAGTATAAAAAGAGCTTTAGAGGTTGCAGCAGCAGGTGGGCATAATTGTTTGCTTATTGGAAGCCCAGGTTCTGGTAAAACAATGATGTCTAGGTGTTTACCATCAATATTACCTAGTCTTACATTTGAAGAATCCTTAGAGATAACAAAAATACATAGTATAGAGGGCATATTACCAGAAGACAAACCATTAATTACAAATAGACCTTTTAGAGCTCCACACCATACAATATCTGGCGCTTCACTAATTGGAGGGGGAAGAATTCCAAGACCAGGAGAAATAAGTTTAGCACATCATGGAGTATTATTTTTAGATGAACTACCTGAATTTCCTAATAATGTATTAGAACTTTTAAGAGTACCATTAGAAGATAAAATAATAAATATTAATAGAGTAAATGCAAGTTTAACATATCCATGTAATTTTATGCTAATTGCTTCAATGAATCCATGTCCATGTGGGTATTATGGTTCAAAAGAAAAGGAATGTACATGCAGTGAGAATTCAATAAATAAATATATGGGTAAAATTAGTGGACCTTTATTAGATAGAATAGATATACACATAGAGGTTGAAGCTGTTAAATATCAAAAATTAGACTCTAGTGAAAAAGGAGAAACCTCAGAGCAAATCAAAAAAAGAGTAGATAAGGCCAGAAAGATACAGCAAGAAAGATATTCAAAGCATGGTATATATTCAAATGCAGAACTAACTCCAAGATTGATAGAAGAATATTGTAAATTGGATTCTAAGGGAAAAGAGATACTAAAAAATTCTTTTGAAAAATTAGGATTGAGTGCTAGAGCGTATGGAAGAATTTTAAAAGTAGCTAGAACAATTGCAGATTTAGATGGAAACCAAAATATAGATATAAAACATTTAGCAGAAGCTATACAGTACAGAAATCTTGATAGAAAATATTGGAAGAATTAAGAAATAGGCTAGCAATATACTAATTTTTTTTCAAACTGAGAAAGGAAGGAATAATAATTATGCAGATAATAGATATAGATAATGAAAATTATCCAGATACATTAAGAGATATACAGGAACCACCAAGAAAATTATATGTTTTGGGTGATGTAGCATTATTAAGTAAAAAATCATTAGCAATAGTAGGTGCAAGAAAATGCACTGAATATGGTAGAAAGCAGGGCACAAAATTTTCCTATAATTTAGCAAAAGAAGGAATAACCATAGTAAGTGGATTAGCAGTGCGGAATAGATACCTCAGCACATATAGGAGCATTAGAGGCAGAGGGAAGGACTATTGCAGTATTAGGAACAGGTTTCGATAATATATATCCACAAGAAAACAAAGAACTATTTGAAAGAATTTTAAAAAATAATGGTGCAATTATTACAGAATATGAACCAAACGTTGAAAAACGTCCAGATAATTTTAGAAAAAGAAATAGAATAATTAGTGGATTAAGTATGGGAGTATTAGTTATAGAAGCTGCTCAGAAAAGTGGAACAGGAATAACTGTTAATTATGCTAGAAGACAAGGAAAAGCCATATTTTGTATACCAAATAGTCTAGAAAATAAAAAAGGAGAGGGAACAAACAGATTATTAAAAAGAGATGGTAAATTAGTAACAAATGCAAATGATATATTGGAATATTTTAATATGAAACAAATTAAGCAAATAAGCATAGATGAAATAGAAAAGCAAGTAGATGTAAAGCCAGAATACAAAAAAATATATAAAGTAATACAAAAAGGAGAAATAAATATAAATCAAATTAGTAAAGAGACAAAAATGAATATTGGAGAATTAAATTCCAAATTACTTATGATGGAATTAGAAGGACTTATAGAAAGCAAGCCAGGTAATAATTATGTGATTTGTAAAAACACGTTCATATAGGTTTAACTTTATTATATAAGCACATTACATATAATTTAGAAAAAATGATATAAGAAGGAAATGAAATAATGGATAAGAGAAAAGATACAGGAAATATAGGAGAAGATATAGTAGCAAAATACTTAGAAGAAAAAGGATATGAAATAATAGAAAGAAATTTTAGATGTAAATTAGGAGAAATAGATATTATTGCAAAAGATAAAGAAGAGATTGTATTTATTGAAGTTAAAACACGAAAAATATTATCATATGGGAATCCAGCAGAGTCAGTAAACGAACCTAAGCAAAAACATATTTATAAAGCGGCAGAATACTATTTATTAATAAATAATAAATTAGATGATTTTACGAGAATAGATGTTATAGAGGTGTACTTGAATAATTCTGGATATAAAATAAATCATATAAAAAAAGCAATTATAGATAGAAGCAAATAAACAAAAAATAATTATTAGATAAACATATGAACCAAAAGAATAAAAAACTCATATTATATATATACAGAGGAGGAATTCTTATGAGTTTTATAATTAAAGCTATTGTTTGGACATTGGCTTTTTATGGATTATTTGAGATTATAAAGACTATTCTATATATTACAATACATACAAATTTAAGGTCAAGTGGCATATATATGATTATTGGAGTTAAAAATCAAGAAAAAGAAATAGAGGGAATTTTGAGATCTATAATATTTAAAATATTATATGGTAAAGAAGAACAAATAAAAGATATTGTTGTAGCAGACTTAAACTCTAATGATAATACTAAAGAAATAATACAAAGGTTAGAAGAAGAATATGAATGTATTAAAGTAGTAAACTGGAGAGAATGCAAAGAAATATTAGATGCTGTGGATAATTCATAAAAAATAAGAAAAATCTAGGATTTTTCTTATTTTTACGTTTTATTTATAAATCATATAATCAATATCAGGAAAAATTTTATCCTTTTTCATAATTTCATTTAAAAAGGTCACATCAATTTCATCATTTTTAATTTGATAATATAATTTAGTAAATCTGCCAATATGTTCTTTTATTCTCTTATGAGCATAATCAACCATTGTTTGATTTGTAATAATAAAATTCCAATCACTACTTTGGGCAAGTAATAATTCTCTAGAACATTGATTTAAAGCTTTACGCCTTAAACTTGTTTTAGGTTCATTAGGGAATAAATTAGCAAGTTCAACCATTCTATCTCCTGCAACATGATAATGTCTATGAACATAATCATTTAAAGGATTTAGCCAAACTTCGCTATAACCATTAGCACCCCAACTTGATCTACAAGGTGTACACTCTTGAATTTCAGGGTATAAGTCAATATATTCACTAGGTGTAATTAATTTGTAATCACATTTATCATAATATATTTTCTTAAACAGAATATATAGCCAATCTGGACCTTCATACCACCAATGCCCATATAGTTCAGCATCATAAGGACAAACTATTATAGGTTTTTTTCCATCCATTTGGGAATAAAGATAACTAATCTGAAATTGTCTACAATCAAAAAAGTGACCAGCTTGTTTTTCTACAGAATCCATAGCCCATGTAGGATTATAATAATCCTTATTTTCAGTTTTTCCTGTAATTCTATAATATTTAATTTGAGTATTAACTCTAACACCATTATGAGCAATATATGGTTTTATATAATCATAGGGGGCATCATACCCAATATCTCTATAGAATTCACGATAATTAGGGTCACCTGGATATCCATTTATAGAGCTCCAAACCTGTCTAGAAGATTCTAAATCTCTACCAAAGGCAATTATTCCATTAGGAGAAACAATAGGAGCAAAAGTACCATAAACTGGAGTAGGATTAGCATATAAAATGCCATGTGTCTCAGTTATTACATATTGAATCCCAAATTCTTTAAGATATTTGTCTGCTTCTGGAATATATCCACATTCAGGAAGCCAAATTCCCCTAGGTTTTTTTCCAAAATATTTTTCATAAGTTTGAACACCAACTGCAATTTGCGCACGAACTATTTTTTCATTTAAATAGAGGATGGGGAAATAACCATGTGTTGCCCCACAAGTAATAATTTCAAGTAAACCAATATCTTGAAAATACTTAAATCCTTCTATCAAATTACAATTATATGTTTCTTTAAAAATATGTAAATCATTAGAATATCTATTTAGGTAATAGTTTGCTAATTCACAAACTTTATCATTACCTTTATTACGAATAAGTTCTTTCTTGGAAAGTTCAATATGTTGTTTTAAATATTTTATATAACGTTTTTGCAACATTTTGTTATCAAGCATAGAAAGAAGTGGTGGAGTCATAGACATAGTTACTCTAAAATTAACTTTCTCATTTTCTAATTTTTTAAAATTTTTAAGTAAAGGTATGTAAGTTTCAGAGATTGCTTCAAATAACCACTGCTCTTCTAAGTAGTCTTCACTTTCTGGATGATGCACAAATGGTAAATGTGCATGTAATATAAAACAAACATAACCTTTTTCATTAGTAGTCATAAATAATTCTCCTTTATCAAATTAAACTGCTGTAGGGGCGCCCTTTGGGCGTCTGAGTGGCGCATCTCCGCTTTTTTGTTCTTTCTATATATTAAAGCTTCCAGATGTTGGATTACCAGAAGATGGATTAGAAAACATTTTATTATTTTCTAGAATTTCATCTTTATATAAATTATTATAAAATTTGTAAACTTTGTGTTTATTATTATATATATTTCCTACATTTGTTATTAAACGTATACTTCCAAAATCTTTATTATCTATAGTACCAGTTTTTACATTTTTAAATTTAATATTAGTAAAATTAGTTTCTTCAAATAATACATGGTCATTAGGTGAAATTAGTTTATTAGAAGAAGATACATAAGTGTATTTAGATGGATTTTCAATATTACGTCTTCCAAGCTCTATTTCATATTCACAATCTGGTTCTTGCATATTTAGATACCAACTATTTGCAAAATCATTAATTTCAATCTCAGAGTAAATATTCTTTGTTTTATTATGAATAAGTAAAACAGGTTTTGTTATATTAAAGAAATTTTTACCATATTTGTCTGTAAAAGCTATTCTATCATCATCAGAAATATCCCAATATACAAATAATGTTGTAGGAGTTTGAGCCAAAATTTTTACTAACGTTTGATTATATCTATAAGGCAAATCATAGTATTCTAGTATAGGTGAAGGCTTTTTGGGAATGCTCGAATCATTATCTTTACTAGTATTTTTTTCTATACTCTTTTTGAATTGGGTGTTGTTTTTAGTAGAAGCCTTTTTGGTAGTAGATTTAATAGAGGCTTTTTTAGCTGTAGAAGCTTTTTCAGTAGTTTTTTTATTAGTACTCTTTTTTGTATCTTTAGAGGATGCAACACGCGATTTTTTTGTTGTAGCCTTCTTTACTTCTTTATTTTCCTCATTTATAAAATCCCCTGTTTTTTCTTTCTTTGTAGTTCTTGGCATGATTTTATTTCCTCCTTAGTAAAAATATATTAAAATATAGTATATAATATATCAAAAAAATAATTTATTCAATAGGAAATATAAAAAATTTTATGTATTTTGTAAGTATGTCAATGATGTGAAACAAACTTTTATAAAAAATTTGTAGTA
>CAMUHU010000026.1 GCA_947088765.1 uncultured Clostridium sp.
TGGGCTTTTAGGTCGTTACGAGATAATTGTGTGAATTACATAAATTTGGGTTTGTGGGGATGATTATATGTTTTAAAATTTATACAAAATTATAAATATACGTTGTAGGGGCGATTATTAATCGCCCGCTCTTCGAAGAACATGCTTAAGAATATAAGATTTTTAGCAAGCCTTTGTTAGAACGGGCGATTGCTAATCGCCCCTACATTTCTCTACAATTTTAAATTTACCTAAAAATTCATCCTCCCCACAAACACAAATTTATATATTAAAAATATTGCGAATAGTAACGCCCATCTTTATATTCTTTATTTTCTAATTTATAGGTTCTATTTATATTCTTTTTCTAGTTTTTCGTTTAAGTATATCCTTGATATTATTTTATATTCTTGTATACATTCTTCTGTTATATTGAATCCAAATAGTTTTTTTGGTGGTGCCATTATGGTGTATTTTATTCCGTCTTTTGTTCCTTTACTCATTGTGATTGCACCTCGGTCTTGTTTACTACATTCTTTACATTTGAACCCATTGTCTTTTATGCTAAAGTGTGTTATGTTTTCTTTTTCTCCACATGTTACACATTTTTCTATTTGTGGTGTGAATCCTAGTATTGAGGTTAGTCTCATTTTAAATATACTTGTTATTAATTCTCTATTCATTTCCGTTTCTGATATCATGTATAGTGTGTTTAATAGTAGTTGAAGTGTTTTGTAATTGTTTTCATTTTCTGTTGCTACATCGTTTACTATTTTTGTTATGTTTGCTGCTGTTTCTAGTTTGGCTAAGTCTGTTCTTAGGTTATAAAATATTTCTATGATATCACATGAGTTTATATTATATGTATTGTTTCCTTCGAATAGTATGTAGTCTGCAAAGCATAAGTATTGGGTGCCAGCAAGTAGTGCACTTTTTGGCCTTCTTGCACCTTTTGCTGCACACCCTATTTTTCCTAGCCCTGGTGTTAATAGTGTTATCATTTTGTCAGTGTCTCCCATGTTACTTTCTACTAATACTATTCCTTTTGTCTTTATTATTCCCATTTTCGGTGATTTTCCTTCCTAAAAACACTCTTATAGATTGGAAAAGATTATTTTCCAACCTCTTTATCTATATTTTGTTCTATATCCTTTATTCTTAAAAATTCTAAATAAACGTCTATGTTTCCTGTTTTTTTAAAGGTATTCCATGCTATTTCTTTTAACATTGTAATCACTCTCCCTTTATTTTTATCTTTTGCTTTTTTTGTGTTTTTTATTCTGTTTATTTTTGAAATTTCTATGGGCACAGTGGTGTCACGAGTTTCGGGTATTCCCCCAAACGGTGCCCCTACAATTAAATTATCTTTTTATTTTTTGTTTGGTTTGAATTTTTTTATTATTGTGTCTGTGTCTTGCCAGTCTTCTTTTACTTTTACCCATGTTTTTAGATTTACTTTCATTCCAAACATTTTTTCAAGGTCTTGTCTTGCATATGTTCCTATCTTTTTTAACATTTGTCCGCCTTTTCCTATTATTATTCCCTTGTGTGAGTTTCTTAAACAATATATTGTTGCTTCTATGTTATAAAATGGCTTGTTGTCAGTTTTGGCTTTTGACATTTTCATTTTTTCTACTTCTACATATAGCCCATGTGGTATTTCATCATCTAATAGTTTTAATGCTTTTTCTCTTATTGTTTCTTCTACTAGTTGTCTCATGGTTTGGTCTGTGTATTCTTCTGTGTCATAGAAGGCTGGTCCTACTTTTAAGTTTTTCTCGATTTCGTCTAAGATTATGTCTGTATTCTCTTGCTTTGTTGCTGATATTGGTATTACTCCTACAAAGTTATATTCTTCTGAGTATAGTTTTATTATTGATAATAGTTCTTCTTTTTTTACTAAGTCTATTTTGTTTATGATTAATATTGCTTTCTTATTTGATTCTTTTATTTTTTCTAGTATTCTTCTATCTCCTGGTCCTATTTCTTTGCTTGTTGCTTCTATTATGAATAGAATTACATCTACTTCTTCTGTGGTTTCAAATGCTGTGTCATTCATTGTTTTTCCTAGCTTTGTTTTTGGTTTGTGTATTCCTGGGGTGTCTATTATTATTATTTGCGAGTTTGGTCTGTTTATTATTGCTTTTATTGCTGTTCTTGTTGTTTGCGGTTTGTTTGTCATTATTGCTATTTTTTCTCCTACTAGTGAGTTGATTAGTGTCGATTTCCCTACGTTTGTTCTTCCTATTATTGATACAAATCCTGATTTAAATTTTTCTTGTTCCATGTGTTCTCCTTTATTTAATAATTGAGCACGATATTTCGTGCTCTTGTTTTTATTCAAATGTTACTTTTGTGTCTATTGGTACTATTTGTATGTATGTGTTTCCATCGTTTACTTCTATTTCTTTTCCGTTTTCGTCTTTGTATACTGTTTGTGCATTTCTTGATGCTTTTGAACATTTTATTTTTATTGCTTTTCCGTTTGTTATGTAATATCCTTCTAGGTTTCCTATATTTTCTATTTCTTGTCTTCCGTATCCTGCGTCTTCGTCTGTTGTATAGTTGTGTGCATATGTTATTATTATATTTTTTGTGATTCTTGTTTCTTTGCTTACCATGTCTTTTTCTACTTTTCCGTTTACATATCTTTCATATAGTTTTGTTTCTGGATTATATTTGAATGTTACTTTATGGCTTGCTGTGTATGGCATGTTTACTGTGTTTGCTGTTTGACCGTTTTCTAATTCTATTTCATTTGTTACATATTTTAATACACTTTTTTGTGTTGATGTTGTTTTGTATTCTTTTTTTTCTGCATATTCCATTATTTTTTTCATGTTTGTTAATACATTGTGTGGTGCTTTCTTTTCTGATGTTCTCCAAAATGCTGTTTCTGTTACTAATCCGTTTACATTGTTTATTTTTAGTTTTTCTATGTCTCCTTCTGCTCTTTTACTATATCCAAAGTGTACGAATATACTGTCGTTTTCTAGCGCATAGTCTATGAATACTGGTCTTGCACTTCTTACTGGTCCTATTGTTTCTTCTCTGTTTTTTATGTCTTTATATACTGCTAGTAGTCTTGTAAGTCCTCCTTCTACTGTTATTTCATATACTATTGCTGCTTCGTTTAGACCTGCTTGTGGTTTTGCTTCTCCTACATTGTCTATCATTATTGCTACACTTCTTGAGTTTCCTGACCATGTTTTGATTCCTGTGTTTTTTGTTTCTTCTTGTTGTGTTGTGTTGTCTTGTTGGTCTGGATCTGCGTTTGTTTTTTCTTCTTTTCCTACAAGCTTTGTTCCTATTAATATTCCTAATATTATTACTACTACTATTAATATTACTATTAGTCCTTTATTTTTCATTTCTATTGTTCCTTCCTTTTTTGTTTTAACTAATTTTCCGTAATGCGGGCGATTACTAATCGCCCCTACAACGTATAATTATAATTCTTTGTAATTTAAAAATATAAAATCTCCCATACAAACACAAATTTATATAATAAAACCTATTATCCTTTAATGTTTAGTATGTTTAATTTTGATAATATGTTTTCTTCTTTTTTTCGCATTTCTTTTTTGTCTTGTTCTTCTATATGGTCATATCCCATTAGATGATAAAATCCATGTACTACCATGTATGCTAGTTCTCTTTCTATACTGTGTTCATATTCTTTTGCTTGTTTTTCAATTATTGGTATACAGATGATTATATCTCCTAATACATCTGGTACCCCTGTTTTTTCTTTTGGTAGTTCTTCTTTTTCAAACATTGGAAATGATAGCACGTCTGTTGGCTTGTCTATGTTTCTTGTTTCTTTGTTTATTTTTTGTATGTATTCTTCGTTTGATAAGATTATACTAAGGTATAAGTCTGTTTTGTCTAATTGCTCTTCTTTGAAACATTTTTGTACAATTTCTTGTATTAGCACCTCATATTCTTTGTTTTCCTCAATTTCTTCATAGTTTATGTCTGCTATTTGTTCCATTATCACACCTTCTTTAGGGAACTTTTTAGCTGTTTTTCTGGAGTACGGACGCCCAAAGGGCGACCCTACATTGTCTGTTCTCCTTCTTTCATCCATTTCTATATTTTACACAGATTGTCCACGTTTTGCTAATTTTTTGTGGTTTTCGCCTTTTAGGTTTACATTTGTGGTTTTTGCATATGCGTCTTTTAAGTGTTTCATTGCTCCTAGTTCAACTAGTTTCTTTTTATAGAATTTTACTACATGTTTTGATTGCAAACCTGTGCCTTGTATTTTCTGTATGTCACTTTTTATGTATAATATTTGTTTTTGCTTTTCTTTTTGTTCTGCTGATTTTTTTGCTTTTTCTATTTCCTGATATTTTTCCCAGAATTTTTGATATTCTTCCTTTTCTGTTGGCTTTTCCCAATATATTTTTGTTGATAATAGATTTACATTGTAGTCTTCTAGTAACATTAGTAATAGCTCATATGCCATGCTTTGTTTTTTGCTGTTTGGACTGCTTATTATTAAGTGTCTGGTTTCTTTTAATAGACTTTCATAACATTGCTCTGCTACTACTAATGGTAAACTGTGTGTGAATAGTTTTCTGCTTATTCCTAATAGTGTCATTCTTTTTTCTATTATGTCTCTTTTGTCTAGTTTTCCTGTTAAGAATGAGTTGAATTTATCATATAGATATACTATGTCTTTATAGGCTGGTTCTGTTCCTTCTTCGATTTTGATTGGTAATATGTTTGTAGTGTATTTTTCTAGGTTTTCAAATATGTCATTATATATTTTTTCTTTGTTTTCTTCACTTTCACTGACTACTTTGTCTGCTAGTTGTACTGAGTAATTTTTTAATAATCCTTTATATAGATTGTTCATTTTGTCTGCGTAAAATGTTTTGTATTTTCCAAGGATTTTTTCTTTTTTGTTACCTTTTAAGCTTTCATAGTCTAGTTCTAATAGGAATTCTTGTTTTTTGTATTTGTATTCTACATATTGTGTTTCTTTTAAGTGTACTACATTATAGTATTTTGATAGTGCATTTTCTTCATATGTAGTGGCTATTTTGTTTTTTACTCTTTTATATACTGATTCCATTATATATTTGTCTAGTGCTTCTAAGTATAATACTACTGCATTTTCATGTTTTTTTTCTAAGTTTGCTTTACTTTCTTTACTTTTTTCATTGTGATTTACATATTCATGGTATGTTTTTACTACATTGTTTCTTTTCATGGAAATTAACATTCCATTTATTCCTATTTTTGTTGGTATTAATAGTTTTGTTATTGTTGTGGTTATTTTAGAGAAAAATGCACCATCTGTCTTTGCTAGTCTTAGTCCTTTTTCTGCCATATTTAATATCATTCCTTTCTTTTGCTCTTATTCTGCATTTATGTTTATCTTTTTTTCTTCTCCAATATTTTCCAGTATTTCATATATTAATTGTACTTCTATTCCTCCATCTATTTCTTTTACATTTATTTGTTTGTTTATTGGGGCTGGTTTGTCTTTTATTTCTACGGATAGTTCTTCTTCGAGCTCTTTTACTAGCATATTTTTTAATTCTTCATAGGTATATTCTTTTTCTATACTAGTGGTTTCCTGATATTCGTCTATCCCTAACTCAATCGGTAAATAGAAATCGGAAAATATCTTTAATTTTTTTCTTTCATTTATTGTATCATATTTTTCAAATTTTGGAAGACTTTTATATAAATTTATTTGAAAATTATTTAATTTTATGGAATATCTTTTTTCGGAGTTTCCTGTAAAATTCTTTTCTTCTTGTTTATATGTCTTACTTTTAGTGGCTTCATACCAAACTCTTGCTTCTATTTCCGCTTCACTATGTACATATCTTGTTCCTGTATATTTTCCTTCCATCCATCCGTCCTACAAGTATTGTGTCTTTTGTTACAACATCTCCGATTTTTACTACGGGTGTACCTGTTTTGGCGTTTATTTTTGTTATTACTCCTGATTTGTTTGCTACTATGTTACAATATTCGTTTTTGTTTATTATTTCTGGTTTTTCTGTGTTTTCTACTATTTTTATTATTGCATTTGTTCCGTTTAAGTCTATGCTCATCCATGCTATGTCATCTCTTTTTAGTCTTATACATCTTATTATTTCTTCTGTGTCTATTTTTGATTTTTGTGCTCCTATTGTTATTCCTTTTTCGTTTATTTGTTGTAATATTTCTTGTGTGTCTATTTTTTCATTTCCTAATATCTCGATGTTCCACACATATCTTGATGTACCTAATATACTAATTATTATTGCTAATAGTGCTATTACAAATACTTTTCTCTTTTTGTACCTGTTTAGCATAAATGGTAAGCCTTTTTTTCTATTTATATTTATCCTGCATTTGGTTTTTTTTGCTACTTCTTTTATCTTTTTAAAATCTTTTATGCTGATATTTGTTTGCATATATGTAGATTTGTCCCTCTTTGTATTCCATAGTAATATCCTTTTACTTATACACATGTTTATAAATCTTTCTATAAAGTACCCTTCTACTGATATATTTACATATCCACAAATATAACTTAATAAGATTTTAAATATCACTTATTTTTCCTCCATCTCATCTTCTTCATAGTTTTCAAATTCTATGCTGTCAATTTTTCCTGTAATTTTCATGTCGTCTTGGTTCATTTGTATTAAATTTAGGTTGAATCCATTTACATTTATTATTCCTATGTGTGTGTTTACTTTTATATAGAAACTTTCGTATTCTATTATGTTTTTATAGTTTTCTATTAACATTTCACTAAATCCAATTATTGAGATTTTCGGTGTGTTTGATACTACTTCTGCTGGCATTTCTAGGATTTCATTTATCCTGTTCATTCCTCTGGTTATTCTTTTTTTCTTTTTCAATGGCATTGTCTCCTTTGACATGTTTTTTTATAAAAGGGCACAGTGGTGTCATGTCTTACTTCGAGCCCAGTTAAATTTGGCTTTGCCAAATTTATCATAGGTATTCCCTCAAACGGTGCCCCTACAAATATTTACTCAATCAGTACCCTTACATTTCGAGCAAAATTTGCTTCGCAAATTTTTCACGATGCGTTCGCAAGAATATAAAAATATAAAATTAATTTTATATTTTTATATTCTTTCTCACTTTTCAAATTGTTCTATGCTTTTGAATTCGTAGCCCATTTCTTTTATTTTTTTTATTACGTCTCCTAGTATTTCTGAGTTGTCTTTTGAGGTTGAGTGCAGTAGTATTACTGCTCCTGGATGTATATTTGCTATTATTTTTTCTTTTCCATATTCTGTTCTTCCTTGCTTTTTTTCGTCCCAGTCGTCATATGCTAGACTCCACATTACTGTTGTGTATCCTAAGTTGTTTGTTATTGCTAGTGTTCTTTCACTGTATTCTCCTTTTGGTGGTCTTATGTATCTCATTTCATATCCCGTTTTTTCATATACTGCTGTTTGTAGTTTTACTACTTCTTCTTTTATTTGTTCTTCTGATAAGTCTGGCATACTATAGTG
Source organism: uncultured Clostridium sp. (assembly GCA_947088765.1). Lineage (GTDB taxonomy): Bacteria > Bacillota > Clostridia > TANB77 > CAG-508 > CAKPSH01. The sequence continues at coordinate 7,479 of CAMUHU010000026.1, forward strand.
GTTTACTGTATGGTTTCCTAATTTCTTAATGTTAAAAAAATAATCCTTTTTTAATACTATTTAATTTCTCGTTTATCAATTGTAACTAGATTTTAAAAGTTAATTTAATCTTTATGTTTTTTTCTCTATCGAATTCTATTCTTTCAATTAACTTTTCTAATATCATTTTATTAGTTTTTTTCATTTTTAAGAACTCATTTGCTATTTGTTTTATTTCTTTAAAATCTATCTTGGGAGATTTCTGCTCACTTCCTTCTAATTCTTTTTCTATCTTCTTCATTTCTTTTAAAATTTTATTTCTTTCGCTTTGTTTCTTTTCGTAAATTGTTTTAAAGTCTTCCACCTGTATTACTTTATTTATTTTATCTTGATAAATTTCTTCAATGGCATTTTCTATATTTTGAAGTGTGTTTTTTAGTTCTTGTAATTTTGTACTTAGTAAATTACTTTTTGTTTGTGCTTGAATTTCCGCTTCTTGATAAATTTGCTTAATCTGTTTTTCTGATAAACTTATTTTTTCCATCTCTGTTTTTATTGTTTGTTGCACTGCTTCTTCAATTAGATTTGCTGATATTTGCTTACAATCACATAATCCACTATAATTATTTCTTTTAGAACAAATAAAATAAGTTGCTCTCCAAATGGTTCCATTTTCTCTTTTTTCTTCCCTACATCTTAAAGTTGCTTTATTCCCACATTCTCCACAATAGACTACCCCTTTTAACTCATGGTCATATTTTCTATTTCTTGACTTTGTATAACCATTTAATTTTTCTTTTGCCTTATTCCATGTATCAATATCTATAATGGGTTCATGCATATTTTCTAATACTATATGTTCATCTTTTTTTGTACATCTTACTTTTGCTATTTTATGGCTTACCTTTTGAAATTTTCTCCCTACTACACTCCCTAAATAAACTTCATTTCTTAAAATTTTCCCTATTTGGGCTCTAAGCCATACATATTTTCCATTAGGGTTTGCACTTTGTTTTTTCATATATGTAGGTATTTTTAGATATATTGCTGGTGGCTCTATTTCTCTTCTATTTAACTCATCTGCTATTTTAATTGTTGACATTCCTTTATTCACATACATATCAAATATTTCTTTTATTATTTGTGAGCTATACTCATCTGGTACTAAGTGATTTTTCTGCTTAGTATCCTTTTTGTAACCATAAGGTGGTATTCCTGCTTGATATTCTCCCTTTTCTATTTTTCTTTGTTTTACACTTTTTATTTTGTTTGATATATCTTGCGCATAATAGTCATTAAAACTTAGCTTAAATGTTAGAAATTGTAATCCATCTGTTTTTAGGGTATCTACATTATCTCCGAATTGCTATGTATCTAATATTATTAGCTGGCAAATACCTTTCTAAGTAGTAACCTGTATCTATATGGTCTCTTCCAAATCTTGATAAATCCTTTGTTATAATGCAGTCTATTTTTTCTTCTTCTATATCTTTTAGCATTTTTTGAAATCCAGGTCTATTAAAATTCGTGCCAGTATAGCCATCATCAACATATTCTCCAGCTTCAATTAATTCTTCGTGTCCTAATATGTAATTATCTATAATGTCTCTTTGATTTTCTACACTTTCGCTTTCTCTATCATCTCCATCTTCCCTAGATAACCTTATGTACTTTGCAACTCTTATGTTTCTATAACTATTCACTCTATTTATCTTAATCACTCTCCTTTTTTGAGAGTAAATAGCCTATTTAAAGCAATTTGATTATAACGTGTTCTCTATAATTTGTCAGCTTTAAATAAGCTTTTATTTTTCATTTATAGTTATATAATTTATATATTGCTCTTTTAATAATTCTAATAAAATTTGCTTTAACTCTGCTTTTCCATATTCTATTTGAATATTTGCTTTTTGTTTGTTCTTCATAATAGATTGTCTCCTTTTAGGTTTTGTTTCATTTTATGAATAAAAGTTTAAAGTTATTACTCTATTATTAAAAACGAATTTAAAATATGAAAATGGGACAAAATTAAAAAATTTAGCAACAAAAAAAAGAAATACATTTATTATACAATGTATCTCCTAAACACATAGATAAACAAGTTTTCTAGTACTCTGCGTTCCGTAAAATAATACAGAGAAAGTACAGAGTTCCCACTTTGGTATGTTAATCATTTTTTAATATTTTCCAATGCCCTATCTTTTTGGATCCGACTCTTTCAATGTATCCATCTTCTTTCAACATATCAATATTTCTTTTTATTGTTCGTAAAGACATTCCTGTTTTTTCAGACAATTCTTTTTGAGTAATATTATTCTTATTCTTTAATTCATTTAATATTAAATTTAAAGTGCCATTTAAAGTGCCATTTAAAGTGCCATTTAAAGTGCCATTTGCTAAATTAATTAAATCTTTTTCATCCAATTTTTCATCTCTTAATAGTGGAATTGTAACTCTAAACATATCTTTGTCTTCAAAAATAGGTGGCTTCCCTGAATATAAATATGAATTTTTTGTAATTTTTATAAATCCACTACCTAACTCATCTGCATATCCTATCTCTCTAAAAAATTTTGCAATCGTTGGATTTTTTGCAAATGGCGTGTAATTTTCTATAGTAAGCAATCCATTTGTTCTAAAAGAATTTGGATTTTCACACATTAATTTATCTTTATAAATAATGACTCTACTTGTATGACCATCTGTTATGTCTCTATGCATAAGAGTATTCAAAACCATTTCACGTGCCATTACATTTCTTGGACTCACTCTTCTTGCATCTTCATCTAGTGCAAACCTATCCATTGTATATTTTGCTATAAAATCAATTAATCTATCATACATATCTATTAAATTGGTTTCTACAAAATCTCTATCATCATATCTATCTAAATCATCTACTCTATACAAAGCATCTGTTCTACAATAAGGATTAATATTTGAAATTACATTATCTTTTCCAAACAGCATAACTCCAGCAAGTGTTACGCCTTGTTTCCCTGTTTCCTTATCTATTTTATATAATCCTGCACTTTTTAGCAATTCTAAATCTGTCATATGCATCCAAATATGTCTTTTCTTTACATTTGAATTAGCTAACTTTCTTGCTTTTTCTATTAAATCATGTCTTAAATCTTCTTCTACTGAAACATATGGGTAAATTGTATCTTCATCAAATATTTTTCGTTTTTTATTGTGAATACTCGCAATTAATGGAATATTATTGGATATGTCAAAATCTCCTTCATAATTACGAACAAATACTTTTCCTTTACATTTATGAATTTCTGTTGATTCTTCAATATGCGTGTATAGAATTATTTTTCCGTCTATCTTTATTTCATGTAATTCTGATAAAATAGTTGGACTTATAACTTCTTTATTATTACACAGTGTTGTATAATCCTTTTTAATTTTTTCTATTAATTTCTCTTTTATTCCAATAATTTCTTTTTTATCATTTGCTCCTAAAATAATATATCCTCCTGTAGTATTTAAAAATGAACATACAGATTCAAATACACTTTTAGGTAATCCATTAGTAGCTTCTTTTAATTCTGTATTAACATTTTCACCTAATAAAATGATATTTTTAATATTTTCTTCCATAGATGCTTGTCTCCTTTTTCTCGTTGTTATTTTGAAGTTATAATATCACAAATTCCCTTTTTATACAATTAAATTTGAAAAATCAATATTATTTATTATATATCAAAATATTTAAATTTTTATTCATACATTTTTCAAAAACTCTAATTGTCTTATTTGTTCTAAATAGGCTATTACTCTAGTATTTTATTGTTTTATAACTTATGGACATTAAGTATTTAGGTGTATGGTTTCCTACTATATGCCCTTCGTTTACCATTCTTTGCACTATGTCTCCTGCTGTGTTTAAGTAATGCCCTGTTATAAAGAATGTGGCTTTTACGTCATTTTCTTTTAGTGCGTCTAATATTTTTTCTGTATATCCTGCTTCATATCCTCCATCAAATGTTAGATATACATATTTTTTTTCCTTATTTCCCATTGCTATTCCGTTATATTGTTTCATTAATTTTACGTTTGTTGCTCCTAAGTCTGGTTGCTCATTGTTTGGTACCCTTTTTACTCCCCATCCTATTTTTGTATTGCTTAGTGCTACTGCACTTGTTGTTATTGTTTGTTTATTGTTATCATTAAAGGTTATTGCAAATGCTACTGTTATTATTAAAACAATTCCAGCGCTTATTGTTATTATTCTCTTTTTCATTGTGTATCCTCCTCATATAATCTTATAGTTAATATTATGAGAAAGTTTTAAGATTATAACAAAAAATAACTATTGTTTTTATAAAACAATAGTTATTTTTTTGTTATAATCAGTTTATCTTTACTTTTCATAAATCACTATACCTGTCCTTTCTATTTCTTTTTCTATTTTGGAGTTTTTATCTATCTCTGACTTTTCTATAACATCTACATCTTTATCAAATTTTTGTTTAATAATATCTATAATTGCAAAATATTTAAGTCCTTTTATTTTACTATTACTATCATTCTCCTTATTTTTTATACCTTTAGTATAACATAATTGTTTTAATTTTACCATAGCAAATATCAAAATGTTTGAATATCTACTTTTTGGTTAAACTTTACCTGCTTGTTCTTATTGCAGTTAGTTTTTTACGTTTTTTTCGCTTGTTTCTTGACATTCTAAGTTTTTTAGCATAATATTATTGTTAAATTAATATTTTATATAACTATGTCGATTTTTCTATCAATATTATATTTTTTATTTGGGAGCGAAAAATATGTTAAATATTGTATTATGTGATGATAACCCATCGTTTTTAAACGGGTTAGAGGAGATGTTGTTTAAACTATTTATCAAACATAATTTAGATGCCGACATTAGTTTTAAGACTGATTGCTCATCTAAATTATTGGAACATGTAAATAATAATCCAGTTGATATCTTGTTTTTAGATATTACTCTAAATAATAAGAATGTGGGACTTAGTATTGCTGAAGAGATAAGAAAAATTAATAAGAGTCTTCATTTGATTTTTACTACTGGCCATTTTGAGTTTGTGATGGTGGCTTATAAGGTTAATGCTTTTGATTATCTTGTAAAACCAATTTCTCAGGATAAACTTGAGGAAACTTTGCTTAGACTTACTGATTATTTGGATAATTCTAATAATCGTTTTATTAAAATTAATGGCACTACTTTTATTAATCAAGATGATGTTCATTATATTAGAAAAGATGGCATGAAGTTAATTTTTCACACTAATGATAATGATTTTGAGACTTATAATTCTTTTTCTAAGATTAAGAATACTTTGCCTCGTCATTTCGTTAGATGTCATAAGTCTTTTATTGCAAATGTTGCTAATATAAGTCATATTGAATCCAACACCAATACTATATTTTTTAACAATAGTAGTAAATGCTATATTGGTCCTAGTTATAAAGATGAATTTATGGAAATGATAAATATTTGAATTTCTATACTTTCAAATTTTTCTATTTTTAGATGTATAATTATACATCTTTTTTTATATACTAGGAAAGCTTTATAAATAGGTATAAATTTAACAATAGCTTAAAAAACTTTCCTAGTATATAATAGGCTATAATCGCTATTGCCTTTAAGATTTCCTCATTTACATTCGGAAACTTAAATCGGCAAAAGAAAAGGTGGCAAAGCCACTTTTCTTGTTTCTATTAATCTTGACCTTCTATTGCTTTAGTAGTAATTTGCAATATATTTTAGTTATCTTTTACTTACTTGTTTATTTATTCTAATAAATTTTTATTTTTGTCTTCTGTTTCTTGACATTATTCCGTTTTTATCATAGTATTATTTAGTAATTTGAAAAATTTATGTAAATATGTCGAATTTTCTATCAATATTTATATTTTTTATTTGGGAGCAAAAAATATGTTAAATATTGTGTTATGCGATGATAACTTATCCTTCTTAAACGGATTAGAAGATATGTTGTATAAGTTATTTGTTAAGCTTAACTTAGAGGCTAATATTAGCTTTAAAACTGATTGTACTTCTAAATTGCTAGAACATATAGAAAATAATCCTGTTGACGCACTATTTTTAGATATTACTTTAAAAACTAAAAATGATGGATTAAGTATCGCTGAAGAAATAAGAAAAATAAATAAAAGTCTCCACTTAATTTTTACTACTGGTCATTTCGAGTTTGTTATGGAGGCTTATAAATTTAATACTTTTGATTATCTTGTAAAACCTATTTCGCAAGATAAACTAGGGGAAACTTTACTTAGGCTAATAGATTATTTGGATAATTCTAATAATCGCTTTATTAAAATCAATGGTACTACTTTTATTAATCAAGATGATATTCATTACATTAAAAAGAATGGTATGAAGTTGGTTTTCCATACTAAAGACAATGAGTATGAAACTTATAGTTCTTTTTCTAAAATTAAAAATATATTACCTCATGATTTTGTTAGATGTCATAAGTCTTTTATTGCGAATGTTGCTAATATAAGTCATATTGAAGCTAATACTAATACTATATTTTTTAATAATAGTAGTAAATGTTACATTGGTCCCAGATATAAAAATGATTTTATGGAGGTGATAAATGTTGGAAATATTTCAAATAATTTGGACAGCATTAACTACACCTAATGAAGGCTTAACTGCAATTATTTTTAATAAATTTGGAATACCTTTTGTTTTTATTGAAATAACTGTTAATATACTATTGTTTACTACTGTCCTTGATATAAAATTCACTAAGAAACAATATCTAATGTGCCTATTTTCATTATTTATGTTAGGTTGTGTATCTAATCTTTTACTTGATAAACCTTATAGTTCTTATGTAGTAATGGTTGTATATCCTATAATAGTTTATTTTACTTTAAGAACTAGTATATTAAAAAGTATATTTGCTGAAATAATTCCTATGATTATAAGTAGTCCTTTGGAGTCTTTATTTTCGAAATTATGTCTATTGCTCTTTAATATTTCTTATGATTCTTCATTTGATATTCCAATATTTAGGATTACAATTACATTAGCAATATATTTAGTGACTTTTCTAATTTATCTGATATTTAAAAAGTTTAAATACAAAATATTTTTATCAGATAACTTAAGTAAATATAATAAATTTATAATTATGCTGAATTCAATTATAGGTATTTTGACTTTAGGTACTCAAGTCTATTTGATTTGTTATTACTATTATACACTTCCATTTTCAATTAGCATATCAAGTGTTGTAACTCTATCTGCATATTTCTTTATAAGTATTTTTAGTTTGTTGAAAACTACTAAACTTGAAATAACTAGTCAAAATTTAGAGCAAGAAAAATATTATAATACAACTTTAAAACTTTTGTATGATGATATTCGTACATTTAGACATGATTTTGGAAATATAGTTCAAGCAATAAGTGGTTATGCTGATAATAATGACATTGATGGTCTTAAACAATATTATAAACAGTTACAACTAGACTTTGAAGATGTAAAAAGTCTAGAAATGCTAAATCCAACAATTATTGATAATCCTGCTGTATATAGCTTACTTACTGCAAAATATCACAAAGCTATAGATTTAGGTATTTCAATGAAAGTACATGTATCACTAAAATTAGAAAAACTAAATATGATGATTTATGAATTTACTAGAGTTCTTGGCATCTTGCTTGATAATGCAATTGAGGCTTGTGAGAACTGTGATGAAAAGATAATTAATTTGGAAATTAGGAGAGATGAAAAATCTCCTAGACAATTATTACTTATTCAAAATACTTACGCTGATAAAAATGTAAATTTAGAGAGGATTAATGAAAAGGGTTATACTTCTAAGAAAGATGATGGTAATCCTCATGGATTAGGTTTATGGGAAGTAAATAAGATTTTGAAAAGAGCTAAAAACTTAAATCTATATACTACTAAGGATTCTATATATTTTACACAACAATTAGAGATATATGATAAATAGAAAGAAGGTAGCTTTACTACTCGTACGCCCAAAGGGCGCCCCTACAACAAAAGAAAAGGTTATTTGGAATTTTCCAAACAACCCTTTTTTATATTTTCTAATTTGTAACTTTTAAGTTTATGATAGCGTCGATTTCTATCATTTTAAGGAAATATTATATTTTTATTTAATTTTCTATGATATTTATTTTTTTTAAAAAGACAAATGTATATTATTTATCTTTTTTTATTAATGATGCAGGCATTTTAGGTTGATGATATGCTCCTAAAAGCCAACAACTTGAACTTGAATTTTTTGCTGTATTTTCTGCAATTTTAGCTATTGTCTTTACCATATTCCCTCTCCTTCCTTAGTTAAGTATATATAATCCAAAAGTCTCTTGCCGGCTTAAGAAACTTTCGATTAACTATTTTAGTCTGCATAAACTTCATATCCATATTTGTTATGATATAGCTTATACATAGGTCTTGTTATAAATATTGAGTGTATTAAACACCCTATAATTAATATATTTGAAACAATAATATACTTTTCTGGTAGTATTATTGCTACAAGCAAGGTTATGGTCATTGTTATATATGACATTATTTTTTTGAATTTTCTTTCTTTTTTTCTTAAGATTGGAACTGCTTCTGTATCTGCTGGAGCATATATACTTATTACTATCATACTGAATATCCATACTAATATAACTGCTAAATATCTATATGTACTTGGTATTACTGGTAAAGTTTTACTTATAAGTACATTTCCGCAATAGATAGATGGTGTTGTAATTATACATGCTAGATGACTTTTGGCATGTACTCCTCCAACAAAGTATTTATATGGTAATAGCATTATATAGGTTAATATTGTTAGTTTTAATACACCTAATATATAAGCTATTCCTAGCATTATTAATAATTTAGGTACTTCTCCAATTATCATCTGTAGTCCATAATTTATGACTTCAGCACGTTCTTCATCAATGTCTGGCATTTCTTTTCTTATTCTTTCCAATATAAAATCACAAATTTTATCAATCATTTTTTGCCTTCCTCTTCATAGGTTTGTTGATATTTAGATTTTATACTTTTATTTTGATGTTGTTTCATTTTCTTTACAAAAAGCTAAAAATCATTTACGAAATCTTCATTTTTTATTTTCGTAAATGATTTTTGACTTTTCATAAAATTATTCTAATATTTTCCAAGTTCCTATTTTTTCTGGTAAGCATTCAAAGCTGAGTTCTTCTTTTGTTACAGGATGTTTAAATGTTAATTTATATGCCCATAGTGCTATTTGTTTGCCATGCCCTCTTTTTCCATATTTTTGGTCTCCATAGATACTATGGTTTATTCCTGATAATTGTACTCTTATTTGATGGTGCCTTCCTGTGTGTAAGTTTATTTTTACAACTGATAAATTTATTTCTTCTTTGTATTTTATTACTTTATAATCTAGTATAGCTAATTTTGCGTTTTTTGTACCTTCTTTTACTATTTTACTTAAATTGTTTTTTTCGTTTTTTAACAGATAGTTTTCTAAGTGTCCTTCTTCATTTTCAAATTTTCCGTCTGCTACTACTAGATATTCTTTTTTTAGTTCTTTATTTCTTACTTGTTCACTTAATCTTGCTGCTGCTTTTGATGTTTTTGCAAATACCATTACTCCACCAACTGGTCTATCTAACCTATGTATTAGTCCTAGATATACATTTCCTGGTTTATTGTCTCTTTCTTTTATGTGTTGTTTTATTATTGTTAGCATGTCTATGTCTCCTGTTTTGTCTCCTTGTGATGGGATATTAGGCTTTTTTTCTACTACTATTATGTGGTTGTCTTCATATAAAATATTTAAATCCATCTTATGCCTCCCAACGACCGTAGATTCCAGCTGGCAATATCAATTTTGAATTTGTCATTGGTAGCCCAATTTCTCCAGAGGAAAATTGCCCTTTATATTTTGGATTTATATTTATCCTTAATATGTTTTCTAACACTGTAGATGATATTCCTGTGGTATAAGAATTTATTAGGAAAAATAGCGCATTTTCTGATAGTACATTTGTACATAGTTTTACTAAGTCTGAAATATTGTTCTCAAATTGCCAGATTTCTCCATTTGCTCCTCTTCCATATGATGGAGGATCCATTATTATTGCATCATATTTGTTTCCTCTCCTTATTTCTCTATTAACAAATTTGTTTACATCATCTACTATAAATCTTACTGGATTTTTTTGTAGTCCAGATGATATTATGTTTTCTTTTGCCCAACTTACCATTCCTTTTGAACTGTCTACATGACATACATTTGCTCCTGCATAACTGCATGCTACTGTTGCTCCTCCTGTGTATGCAAATAGGTTTAGTACCTTTATTTCTCTTTTTGCTTTTTGTATTTTGTCTATCATCCAGTCCCAGTTTACAGCTTGTTCTGGAAATAGTCCTGTATGCTTGAATCCCATTGGTTTTATGTTGAAGGTTAATTCTTTATATTTTATTTGCCATGTTTTTGGTAATTGATTTATATATTCCCAATTTCCTCCTCCTGTTTTGCTTCTATTGTATCTTGCATTTATATTTTTCCATTTATTTGGGAATGTCTTTTCTTTCCATATTATTTGTGGATCTGGTCTTACTAGATATACTTTTCCCCATCTTTCTAGTTTTTCTCCTTCTGCCATGTCTATTATTTCATATTCTTTCCAATTATTTGCTATGTTCATGTTTTTTCCTTCCTTAAAGATTGTTTTAAGAACGGGCGCCCATAGAGCGCCCCTACATCTTATTTATTTTCATATACTATCTTTCCTGAAACTATTGTGTATTCTACTTGCCCTTTTAATTTTTTTCCTATCCATGGTGTGTTTTTTGATTTTGATACTATCATTTCTTCTGTGTATATATATTCTTTATCTGGATTGAATATTGTTATGTCTGCTGTATATCCTTCTTTTATTTGTCCTTTGTCTTTTAATCCTAAGAGTTCTGCTGGTCTATATGACATTAGTCTTACCATGTCTAAGTAGTCTATATATCCTGGCTTAACTACATTTGTAATTGTTGCTGCTAAAGCTGTTTCAAATCCTATTATTCCATTTGGCGCACTTTCTAGTCCTTTGTCTTTTTCTTCTTTTGCATGTGGTGCATGATCTGTTATTATTGCGTCTATTGTTCCATCTTTTAGTCCTTTTATTATTGCTTGTTTGTCCTTTTCTTGTCTTAATGGAGGATTCATTTTTGCATTTACTCCTGATTTTAATACTTCTTCTTCTGTAAAACTATAATAGTGTGGACATGTCTCACATGTTACGTTTACTCCCCTTTTTTTGGCGTCTCTTATCATGTTTACAGATGTTTCTGTGCTTATATGACATATGTGGGCATGTATTTTGTTGGTTTCTGCTATTACTATATCCCTTGAGGCCATTATTTCTTCTGCTTCTGGTAATACTCCTTCTACTCCTAATTTTTCTGCTATTTTTCCTGCATTTATTGCTCCTGCTGATACTGTTTTTTCTTCACAGTGTTCTGATGTGAAGCTTCCTAGTTTGTTTATTTCTAACATTGCTTGTCTTATTGTTTTTGCATTTGATACTGGACATCCATCGTCTGAGAATGCTACACATCCTGCTTCTAACATTTTTTTGAAGTTTACTAGTTCTTCTCCTTTTTCTCCTTTTGTGATACTTGAGAATGGTAATATATTACATAAGTTTACTTCTTTTGCTTTGTCTAATATATATTTTACTGTTTCTGGATTGTCTGGTGTTGGCTTTGTGTTTGGCATTGGACATATTGTTGTGAATCCCCCTTTTACTGCACTTTTTGAACCTGTTTCTATTGTTTCTTTATGCTCAAATCCTGGCTCTCTTAAGTGACAGTGCATATCTATCATTCCTGGCATAATATATAGTCCTGTACAGTCTATTGTTTTGTCTGCTTTATCTTTTAAATCCTTTCCTATTTTAATAATTTTTTCATTTTCTATTAATATATCCCTTTCTTGTTTTGTTTTACTCGCATAGTCTAGTATTGTTCCGTTTTTTAATAATAATAACATATATTATACCTCCTATTTTGTTTTTTTATATATTATCACTTTTGTCTATTTTATTCAATAGAATTATATAATTATCTAGTAATCATAGTTACAGAATAATGATTTTATTATATAAATTTGGGTTTGTCGTTCTAGAAGATAGATGTTAGAAATTAGATAATATCGTAGGGGCACGGTGCACCGTGCCCCTACAATGGATTGCAATATTTTATAATTAACAATAATGTCTAAATTTATTTTTATCATCCCCACAAACACAAATTTTTATGTTAGGATAACTTTGAATTGTAACTGCACATCATTTTACGTACCTAATGTGCATCTTCAAATAATTGCCAAAATTCTCCGTCCCTTATGGCATGGCACTGGCACTGTTAGAATTCTATATAGTCATTAGGATTGACACTGTGTCCTGATCCACTTGCTGTTCTTATTTCAAAGTGTAAGTGATGTCCTGTTGATGTTCCATGATTTGGATCTGTTTCTGCTCCTCCTTCTAGTCCTATTATTTCTCCTGCTTTTACTTTTTCTCCTACTTTTACTTCTATTTTTGATAGGTGTGCATAGAAACTATATATTGTTTCCCCATTTACTATATGCTTTATTTCTATACAGTTTCCATATCCATTTTGCACTCCTGCATATGTTACAACTCCATCTGCTATTGATAAGATTTCTGTATGATGTTTTCCTACCAAATCTATTCCTGCATGTAATTTTTCTTCCCCTGTTGTTGGATGTGCTCTGTATCCATAGTTTGAGCTTATTCTATAATCACAGGCTATTGGACAGATTAAATAGTTTACTTCCATTCGTGTTAGTAGTACTTCTCCGTCTTGAGCAGTGAGAAGTGAGATGTCAGAGGTGAGAACATCTGGGTCATTATATTCTACAACATTATCGTCCTCGTCCGCTGTACCTTCTTTTAGCATTTTCCTTCTTCGTCTAGTTGGCCTTACCCATTTTACTGTTTCTGCTACTCTTCCATAGTTTTTCTTTAGGATTACTCTGTCTAACATATCTATTTTTCCGTCTTCGTTTAAGTCATAGATTGATTTTGCTTCTTTGTTTTCTTCTGTTATATCTACTCCATAGTTGTCGTTTATATCTACAAGATCATCTATCTCTATTTCTCCACTTTCTGCTACGTCTCCTGCTACTAATGCCTGTTCTTCTACTTCTATTATATCATCTGTTTCTTCTACTTCTATTTCTGTTATTTTAGTGTCTAAGTATCCTAGTTTTGTAAATCCTAAATCATATTTTCCTGGTTCATATACTTTTATTTCATATGTTCCATCTTCTTTTGTTTCTGCTTCTATAACCTTTGTATCTTCCCCTGATTTATATAGGGTTACATTTGCTATGTGTTTGCCTTCATAGTTTTCTGTTGTTATTCTTCCTATTATTTTTCCATATACTTTTACTGGTATGTAGAATAAGATGTCATATTCTTCGTTTTCTACTTTTAGTTTTGTTGTTCCTACTTCTAGGGCTTCTATTTTTCCTTGTTCATATGTTGCTATTTTTTCGTCTTCTACTTGTGTATAGTCTATTAATGGTATTGTTATTTGGTCTTGTTTGTATACATTTATCTTGTCTTTTGTATATTCTAATTCTTCTTCTGTTATTGTTCTACTTTCTCCTACTTGTAGTTCTATTTCTTCAGGTGATGTTATTCCTATATATCTCATTGGTACATAGTAGTTTGTTCCTTCTTCTGTTTCGTTTGTTATTTGTAAGTATGTGTTGTCTCCTGTTACATATATAGAACCATTCTCTAGAATTACTGCTGTATTTAGTCTTCCACTGTTTCTGCCTATCATTAATACTGTTGTTAGTGGTTCTTCTGTAGAGGCATGGAGCATCGTGCCCTCTTCATCGTTTTCTGTTGTAGAAATATTTTCATTGCAATATTTCCCTACAACAAATGTGTTTGTATTATTGTTTTCTCCATTTCCTAGTTCTCCATTTGTTCCTTTTCCTGTAGACCATACCGTTCCATCATTTAATAATATTGTTGTGTTGGTTTTTCCTGATTTTATGTATTTTACATGCGGGCGATTACTAATCGCCCCTACATCGTCTGGGTTATCATTCTCTGTATTTTCGATTTCTGGTATTGTTATTTTTGTTAGGGTTGCTACGTTTGTGTTTGTTCCTAATCCTAATTCTCCGTTTGTGTTTTGTCCTGTTCCATATATGTTTCCTTCTATGTCTTTTACTATGCTAAAGTTTCCTCCTGCTGAAATATCTGTTATTCCGTCTATTATTTTTCCTACTATTGTGTTGTTGGTTGTATTTCCTGTTCCTAGTTGTCCTGCATTGTTTTTGCCCCATGTATATAGTTTTCCGTTTTGTCCTTGTGCTATTATATGTCCTTCTCCTATTGTTGCTGATATTCCATGGTTTATTACTGTTTTTACTGGTGTGTTGCTTGAGGTTGTTCCTCCGTTTCCGAATTCTCCATTGGTTCCATTTCCCCATACATAGATCCATCCAAATTCGTTTACAGCTGTTGAACCTGTTTCTCCTGCTGAGATGTCTACGATTCTCTTTAATGTGCTTGAACCGCCTTCGCCTACGACCTTTGTTGCATATGTGGTTACATTGTTGCCAATTCCTAGTTGTCCGTTTTCGTTTTTGCCCCATGCATAGATCTCTCCATCTTTTGTTAGTGCAAGAACATGATTGTTTCCAGAAGATATTTTTATTACATTTGTTAGGTATTCTGCTTCATTTATTTTTATTTGTTGTAGGCGGGCTCCGTTGGTCTGCGGGCGATTAATAATCGCCCCTACATCGTCTGTATTATTGTTATCTGTAATGTCTGTATTTTTGGTTGTTCCACCTGTGCCTGTTGCGACAATTTCCTCGTTTCCTGTCATCCATACTGTTCCATCTGCCTTCAATATTGCTGTGAATCCATTTCCTGTTTCTATTTGTGGTAATGCTATGTTTTCTTTTCCTGCTACGTTTATTATGCACATTACGTTTACATTTTCGTATTCTTTGTGTTTTCCATAGATTGTTGTGTATCCTTCTTTTAGTCCTGTTACTTGTCCATTTTCGTCTACTGTTGCGATATCGCTGTTTGTAGATTTCCATATAAAGTCAGTAATTGAAACATTCTCTAGTTGTGGGCACGGTGCGCCGTGC
>CAMUHU010000027.1 GCA_947088765.1 uncultured Clostridium sp.
TTTTAGGGCTTATGTTTAAAAATTTTTGGGACATTTTCAAAAATCATTGACATACCTTTATAATAATTATATGCAAAAGTAAACAAAAAAAGCCCTCATATTAGGAGTTTTATATTATAACGTAAAATTGGGGGGTGTATGTGTGATTTTATTATATAAAATCACAATGAATAATTAATAATAAATGGTTAATGATGAATAATAAATGTAGGGGCACGGCGCACCGTGCCCATTGAAATAGGCAAAAATTATAACATTTAACATAACAATAAAATTATAGGATATATCGTTTAATATTAGAATTACATCCAATTTATAATTATCTATTTGGGCACGGTGCTGCCTAAGCCCCTACGATTATCATTCATTATTTATTAAAATTTATCATCCCCACAACCACAAATTTATATAACAATAAAAAATAAATATTGACCAATCGTCTAAAATATGTAATAATATATTCTAATAATTATAGAAAGAAATGATAGATATGAAAAAAGAGAAAACCGAAAAAACAGATGGGAATGACAAAGAGTCAAGATTATTAAACACAGCATTTAAGTTATTTACAGAAAAGGGAATGAAGGATACATCTATACAAGATATAGTGGATAATGCAAATGTAGCAAAGGGTACATTTTATCTATACTTTAAAGACAAATATGAGATTAGAGATATATTAATAGCAAAAAAGTCAAACAAATTATTTAATGAAGCATTAAAAGAGTTAAGAAAAAATTATATCGAGAATTTATCTGATCAAGTCATATTTATAATAAACTATGTAATTGATGAATTAGTAAAAGCGCCAACATTATTAAAATTTATATCAAAAGATTTATCTTGGGGAATTTATAATAAAAATGTAAGAAAAATATATGAAGAAACAAGTGAAGACAGTATATATAAGCTATTTATAAAAGGAGTAGAAGAAAATCATATAGATTTAAAGAATCCAGAGGTTACTCTATTTATGATAATAGAATTACTAAGCTCAACTTGTTTTAATTCTATTTTATATAATGAACCATTACCGATAAATGAGTTTAAGCCATATTTATATGATACAATTAGAAATATGATAGGGAAATAATATTATTAGGGACATTCTTCAAAGTTTTAAAATGAACTTTTGGGGAATGTTCCTAATGCTATATAGAAAAGAATTAATATATTCTCAATATCTGTCCAACAAAAATCAAATTAGGATTACGTATTCCATTAAGTCTAGCAATATTAGATACAGTAGTTCTATATCTTTTAGCGATTCTCCATAATCTATCACCTCTTTGCACTCTATAATAAACATTTTGCATTTGATTAATAGAGTTATCCAAAGGAATTCTTAAGTTTTGACCTACATAAATTAAATTCGGATTTTTGATATTATTTAAAGCAACGATTTCATTTACAGTTATACCATAACGATTAGCAATCTTAGATAAAGTATCACCTCTTCTTACAGTATATCTGACTTCCTTAGACTTATTAGGGTCATCAGAAACAGAAATTAATAATCTCTGACCTATATAAATTAAATCAGGATTTTGAATATTGTTTAATTTAACCAAATTTTCAACAGTTGTATTATACCATAAAGCGATATGTGATAAAGTATCACCACGTTTTACATAATAATAGATATTGTTAGAACCATCAGGGTCAGGAGTAGGTTCAGGAGTAGGAGCAGGAATCACACTACTATCAGAAAGAAAGATATCATTTCTAAATTTATCTAAATCCACATTACCATTTATTCCATCAATTCTACCCTTATCAGAATATTGAAAACCAATCCACTCATTCCAATTACCAGTACTAGATGGGACATTTACACCATACTCAGCAATCCATAAAGGGTAAGACAAAGCTAACTCTCGACTAAAGACAGTTCTAGAATTATATTCATCACTATAGACAACACATTCTTTTTTAGTTAGTTCTTCTAGTTTTTGCAAAAAAGCAAAAGAAATCTGATTAACCTTTTGAGCACCTAATCCATCAAAAACCTCAAAATCCATTGCAAGTCTACAATCAGGCTTGGTGCCAGAAATAACCGAATGGAAAAAAATTGCTTCTTTAACAGCCTCTTCCTCATTTCTCGCCCTAACAAAATGGTAAAATCCAATTTTAAGCCCCTGAGCTTTAGCATTCTCATAATTAGTTCTAAAATAAGGGTCAATAATAGTAGTTCCTTCACTAGCCTTTATATAAACTACCTGTATTCCAGATGCTTTAACTTTAGCATAATCAATGTAACCTTGATACTCACTTACATCAATACCAGAATATGTGGTATTAGTTGGAATTGGTACAGCATAACATATAGAATTAATGATACAAAAAATATGTATAAATAAAGCCAAAAACATAATAGAAAATTTCATAACATTTCTTTTCATAGAAAAACATCCTTCCTAATTCTTAAAGTCATTTATTTATTATATTTATGATAATTAAAATGTGTGACAAATGGAAATTGGGAAACAGGTAAATTTGTGTTTGTCGTTCTAGAAGATAGATGTTAGAAATAGAAATATTAGATGTAGGGGCGATTATTAATCGCCCGTTCTAACAAAGGCTTGCTAAAAAACTTATATTCTTAAGCATGTTCTTCGAAGGGCGGGCGATTAATAATCGCCCCTACAACGTATATTTATAATTTTGTATAAATTTAAAAACATATAATCATCCCCACAACCCCCAATTTGTGCAAAAAAACATGTAGACAAATTCTAATTAATATGGTAATATATTACAGAAAATAAAAGAGAATATAGGGAGATGATTATATGAGTGAAAAAATTTATACAATTGAAGAAATTGCAAAAATTTTAGAGGAACTTTTAAAGAATAAACCAGTATATCAAGTAATTTTATTTGGCTCATATGCAAAAAAAAAAGCAAATCAAAAAAGTGATATTGATTTAGTGATAGATACAAAATCTCAATTAAGAGGTTTTGCTTTATTAAAACTGATATGTGAGATAAAAGAAAAATTACAAAAGGAAATAGATGGATTTGAAAAATATGAAATAGTAGATGATTCACCAATAGATAAAGAAATAAAGAGAACGGGAGTAGTAGTATATGAAAAATAAAGAAGCTATTTCATTAAAAAAAATGATAGAATATATAGATAAAATTTTAAGGTATACGCATAATTGTGATTTTAGGACATTTTCTGATAATGAAGAAAAGGTAGACGCTACTGTGTTTGCTATTAGCCAGATAGGTGAATTGGTAAAAAATATAAGTAAAGAAACAATGGATAAATATCCAAACATAGAATGGATTGTTATAAAGAATTTGAGAAATAAGATAGTACATGATTATGAAGGAATAAAGCTAGATTTTATATGGGATATTATAACAAAAGATATAGTGCAACTAAAAAATGATTTAAAAGAAATAATGGAAGGAGATAAAAAATGTTAGTTTCAACAGGAGTTACAATAAGATTTGGAAAAAGAGTTTTATTTGAAGATGTAAATATTAGATTTGGAAAAGGAAATTGTTATGGAATTATAGGAGCAAATGGAGCAGGAAAATCAACATTTTTAAAAGTATTATCAGGTGAAATAGAACCAAGTAAGGGAGAAGTTACACATGATAAAACAGAAAGATTATCAGTCCTAAAACAAGACCACTTTGCATTTGAAGACTATAAAGTATTAGATACAGTTATCATGGGAAATGAACAATTATATAAGATAATGAAGGAAAAAGAAGAGATATATGCAAAACCTGATTTTTCAGAAGAAGATGGAATGAAAGCAGCAAAATTAGAAGAAAAATTTGCTGAATTAGACGGATGGAATGCAGAAGCGGATGCAGCGACATTATTAAATGACTTAGGAATATTAAGTGATTTACATGATAAATATATGAGAGAAATCGAAGCAAAAGACAAAGTAAAAGTATTATTAGCACAAAGTTTATTTGGAAATCCAGATATTTTATTATTAGACGAGCCTACAAACGATTTAGACTTAAAAACAATAAATTGGTTACAAGAATTCCTGATAAATTTTGAAAACACAGTAATTGTAGTATCACATGATAGATATTTTTTAAATAAAGTATGTACACATATTGCAGATGTAGACTTTGGAAAAATAACAGTATATCCAGGAAACTATGATTTCTGGTATGAATCTAGCCAATTAGCATTAAGACAAGCAAAAGACGCAAACAAAAAGAAAGAAGAAAAAATAAAAGAACTACAAGAATTTATAGCAAGATTTAGTGCAAATGCTTCAAAATCAAAACAAGCAACATCAAGAAAAAAATCACTAGAAAAAATAGAATTAGAAGAGATAAAACCATCTAACAGAAAATATCCATATGTAGACTTTAAGCCAGACAGAGAACCAGGAAAAGAAATATTAAAAGTAGAGAATATAACCAAAACAATAAATGGAGAAAAGATACTAGATAATATATCATTTACAGTAAAAAGTGATGATAAAATTGCATTTTTAGCAGACAATGAATTAGCAAAAACAGTATTATTCCAGATAATAGCAGGAGAAATAGAACCAGACTCAGGAACAATAACTTGGGGAACGACTATTTCAAGTGATTATTTTCCAAAAGACAACAACTATTTATTCATACAAGACGTTAGTATTACAGATTGGTTAAGACAATACTCAAAAGATCCAGATGAGACATATGTTAGAGGATTTTTAGGAAGAATGTTATTCTCTGGGGAAGAAGCTTTAAAAAATGTAAAAGTATTATCAGGAGGAGAGAAAGTTAGGTGTGTACTTTCAAAACTAATGTTATCAGGAGCAAACTTTTTAATATTTGATGAACCTACAAACCATTTAGACATGGAAAGTATAACATCAGTAAATGAGGCAATGGTAAAGTTTAAAGGAAATTTGTTATTTACATCACATGATCATCAATTAACACAAACAGTAGCAAATAGAATAATAGATATAAAAAGTGACAAAGTAATAGACAAAGAATGTACATACAATGAATACCTAGAAATAGAATAATAAAAAGTTGCATAAATGCAACTTTTTATTATTCTATTGGAAACTTTTTTCTAATATCTTCAATTTCGTCAAAATGATTATGTAATATATCCAAAAATACATCTGCAATATGAGGATCTAATTGAGTTCCTTTGCATTTCTCTATTTCTTCTATTACAGTATCTAAAGGTAATGCATCACGATAAACTCTATTAGAAGTCATAGCATCAAAAGTATCAGAGACAGAAGTAATCCTTGCAAGAAATGGGATATTTTCACCAGAAAGTTTAGAAGGATAACCATTACCATCATATCTTTCGTGATGATGTTCAACGATAGGAATTAAATTTTTAAAAATAATAGAATCAGACAATATAGTAGCACCAATGGAAGAATGAGTTTTCATAGTAGAATACTCATCATCAGTTAGTTTATTATTTTTAAACAATATATTATCAGGGATGCCAGACTTACCGATATCATGGAATAAGCCTCCAACACGTAATAAATCCAATTGACTTGAAGGGAGACCGAGATATTTGCCAATTAGAACAGAATAAGCAGAAACCCTATCACAATGACTACGAGTATAATCATCTTTATTAAGATTTCTGAATTTTTCTACATCTTTTATTTTATAAGAACTAGTATAGCTAGAATTATTTAGAATAGTATTAGACTCAAAACCATTATTACTTTCTAAATTTGATGGAATAAATTTTTTCATCATAACCCCCAATATCTGCTATCTCATTTATATCATTAACAATTATACAACATAATTTACAAAAGAGCAAGAAATAAAACACAAATTTATATATTAAAAATGCTGTAAATTGTTACATCCAATAACCAATAATAAAGAGAATTTTAAAAAAAATATTGAGAAAATAAAAAAAATATTGTATAATAAGAAAGATAATAAAATTAACGAAAGGAAAAAGTCAAAGTGAAAAGAGAAAATAAAGAAATAGTAAAAGAAATATTAGAATGGATATACTGTATTATAATAGCAATTGTATTAGCTTTAATTGTTAGGTACTATATAGGAACTCCAACAGTTGTTCAAATGGCATCAATGAAGCCAACATTTGAACAGGGAGATAGATTAATATTAAATAGATTAGCTGTAACATTAAAAAAAGACTTTAAGAGAGGAGAAGTCATAACATTTGAAGCTCCAAGTTCAGAATATAAAAGTTTAGCACAAGCAGATCAAAATAATCCAGTTGCTAAATATGAATATCAGCCCAAAAACATATTAAAAAAATTCACATACTATGTTTTAGATATAGGAAAGAAAAGTTATATAAAAAGAGTAATAGGGCTTCCAGGAGAACATGTACAAATTGAAAATGGGAATGTTTATATAGATGGAGCATTATTAAACGAAGAATATCTTCAAGATGGATTAAAAACAGACAGTAAAGTATTTACAGATATCACTGTACCAGAAGGATATTTATTTGTAATGGGAGACAACAGAACTGGCAGTATGGACTCAAGGGAATTTGGATGTATACCCATATCAAAAGTAGAAAGCAAAGTATGCTTAAGATTCTGGCCATTCAATAGATTTGGAACAGATTGGTAACAGTTCAAATAAAATTACAAACAAATAAAAATTTATTTTTAATTGTTAAAAATTTTATTTGAACTATAATGTCAATTTGTTTCGAATTGAAGAAATATTTCGAATTGACATGAGGCGTGAAAAATTTGCAGAGCAAATTTTACTGTGCAAATTTTACTCGCCACCAATCATATTAATAAAAAAGGAAAATACAGATATGAACAATCAAGAAATAGAGCAATTATTAAAAAAGGCAATACGAGGCAATAAAATTTTACATAGTTACATGTTTATAGGAAGCAAACTCACGCAGAAAGAAGAAGTTTCAAAAAAATTTGCAAAAGAGATACTATGTTTAGAAAAAAATAGCATACCATGTGAAGAATGCAAATCATGTATAGAAATGGACAATCAAAATCATCCAGACTTTAAGCAAATACAGCTTGAAAATGATGAAAACACAATAAAAATTGAACAAATCCGAAAACTACAAGAAGATGTAATAAAAAAGCCAATTATATCACAAAGAAAAATATATATCATAAAGAACAGTGATAAAATGACAGTTCGGAGCACAAAATTGTCTATTAAAAACTTTAGAAGAACCACCACAATATATAACAATAATCTTATTAACAGAGAATGAGAACAATATTTTAAATACTATAAAATCAAGATGCACAAAAATAGTTTTTACAGAAGAGTCAAAAATAGATATGACAGAAGAACAAAGAAACACTTATTATGAACTAGAAAAAGTATTTGGAAACATAGAGAATTACTCATTATTGGATGTATTAAATAAAATAGATATATTGTATAAAGGAGAAAAAAACATATTTGAGATATTAGAATATATAAATATAATTCTATATAAAAATATAGCTAAAGATAAGAGAAACATTGAATATATTGGATATGTAGAAGATATAAGAAAAAGGTTACAAACAAATGCTAATTATAATATGAGCATTGATAAATTATTATTAAACATTTGGAAAAGAGCTGACTAGAAAGAGAGGAAAATATAGATGAAAACAGTAATAGGAGTTAGACTAAGAAGACCTGGAAAAGTATATTATTTTAATCCAGGAAATAAAAAAATAAGCAAAGGAGACCATGTTATAGTTGAAACAACATTTGGACAAGAATATGCAGAGGTAATTATGGGCAATAAAGAAATACCAGAAGAAAAAATTGTTGAACCATTAAAAGATATTATAAGAATTGCTAATACAAAGGATGCAGAACAAAATGAGTCGAACAAAAAAAAGGAAAAAGAAGCATTTAAAATTGCACAAGAGAATATAAAAAAACATAAATTAGACATGAACTTAGTAGAAGTTCAATATCAATTTGATAATAGTAAAATCTTATTTTACTTTACTGCTGAAGGAAGAATAGACTTTAGGGAATTGGTAAAAGATTTAGCATCAGTTTTTAAGACAAGAATAGAATTAAGGCAAATAGGATTAAGAGATGAAGTAAGAAGAATAGGAGGAAACGGAATTTGTGGTAGAGAGCTTTGTTGTTGTTCATATTTGAGAGACTTCGATATGGTTTCAATCAAAATGGCGAAAGAACAAAACCTATCACCTACACCATCAAAAATATCCGGATGTTGTGGGAGACTAATGTGTTGTCTAAAATATGAGGTAGAAGTTTACGAAGAAAAGAACTCAAGGCTTCCAGGAGTAGGAGCAATAGTAAAAACTCCAGAAGGTCAGGCAGTAGTTGAAGGATTAGAGATTTTAAAAGAAATAGTAAAAGTTAAAACAAAGGATAAAGAAGGAAATGAATTTCATAAAAAGTTTGAATTAAAGGATATCAAGATAATAAAAGATGTGGAAAAGAATTCAAATAACGAAGAAGATGATGAAGAATTAAAGAAGCTAGAAAAATTAGATAAAATGGAAATACAGAATTCGCAAGAGCAATAGAATGTAAATGTAGAGATACGGAAGGAGGTGTGTAGAGAATGGCATACAAAATAACAGAAAAATGTATAAAATGTGGACTTTGTGCACAACAGTGTCCAATGAATAGTGAAGGTGAATGTATAAAAGAAGGAGACAGTAAATATGAAATAAATCCAGATATATGCATATCATGTGGAACATGTGCATCAGTTTGTCCAGTAGGAGCACCAGAAAATACGGACTAATATTAAAAAGATATGTAAAATTAAAGAGGCTACAGAAATGTAACCTCTTTAATTTTGCCGTCCTCAACAAAAATTTTATCAATAATATTAAGCCAAAAAGTTCTTTTTTCATCGACTGTTAATAAAGAGTAAATTTTTACAATATCTAAATTAATTACATGTTCTACATTAGAAAAATCCTTTTGCTTAGAAACAGTGCTTTCTGATTTTAAATCTTTTAATTTTTTATTTAAATTCGTATAATCTGTTTTATATGTTTCTTTATCGATTAAGTCATCTAAATATAGGTCTTTTAATTTACTTATCTTTTTTTCTATTTGTTTTATCTCTTTTGAATTATCTTTAGTTTGTATTTTTGCTTCAACTGAATTTTCAGCAATGTAATTTTGTGCTTCTTGCTTAATATTATCTAATAAATACTTTTCAATTTCTTCTTCTTTTATGGTTTTATGATTTGTGCACTTGTATTCCATACTTCCAGCTTTTCTTCTAGTAGCATTATCGCAGACATATCTCATTTTTAGAATTTTAGAGCGAGCATCTTGTTTTCTACACATTCTTATTTTGCATACATTACATTGTATAATGCCCGCAAACAACGAAGGAACTTTAGTTCTAGATGACTTGTTTTCGCCTTTTTTTAATAAGTTTTGAACAGAGTTAAAGAGTTCATTTTTCATTATTCGAGGAATGTAATTATCTATATAAGTGTCTTTTCTGTATAATTTATATTTACCTATATAAGATGTATCACGAAGATACTTATATAAGCAATCTTGTCCTTTTCCATTAAAGTGTTGTATAAAATATTCGTAAGTTTCTTTAACATTTCCATTAGCACTAATAAAATATTTATACAGATTTACAATATTTTGTGCTTCTGACTGATTTATTTGATAATGTTTATCAACTATATCATATCCATATTTTTTTGTTCCTGAGGTAACCTCTCCTTTTTCACGTTTGTTTTGGAAAACAAAGTTAATTCTCTCTGATGTTTTTCCAATTTCACGTTGAGCTAAAGACACTTTTAAATTAAATATAAAAGTGCCATCAGCTGTAGAAGTATCTATATCATCTTCATCAATAGCTTTCATAGTACAATTATTATCTTGTAATGTTTTATTTATATTGTTTGCATCTAAAACATTCCTTGAAAGCCTATCTAATTTAGTAAATAAAATCATGTCAAATATATTTGCTTTATTTAACATTTCATTTAATGCTTTTCTTTTTTTCATCGATGAAGCAGAAATTCCTTCATCTACATAAAATTCATATTTATAACCGTTTTCTTTGCAAAATTTTTCTAAAGCGTCTTTTTGTGCTTGAATAGAAAAACCATATTTTACTTGCTCATCGGTCGAAACACGACAGTAACAAGCTACATATTTCATAATAAAATACCTCCAAATTTTCAATAATTCTATTGAAAATGAAAGTATTATTGTGTATAATAATAGTATAATCACTTTCAATAGTGATGAGAGATGAAAATATATGTGTGGTGTCGCGATTACTCATATACTTCGTCTTTTTTATTTTATTCAAAAGCCTTCTTTTTTCTAGCTTCAACTACTTTTCCTATTACTTCCACGGGGATTTCATCCATCTCATTTTTACTAAAATGACGAACTGGATAGTAGGGGTTCATAGCAATTAAATCTATACCATCGTCCATTTTAACAACCTTTTTAACCGTAGCCTCATCGCCATTTATTAATACGATACAAGTGTTGCCACTCTCAAAAGTGTTTTGTTTGTGTATTATGGCAAGGTCTCCGTCAGAGAATAAGGGTTCCATGCTATCACCTGTTACTTGTAAAGCATAGTAATTTTCTGAGTCAGAAGGAGTATAATCTAAATATACTTTACCTATTTTATTTTCATTTGCTAGATAATCATATCCAGCTTTTACAACACCTAAAACAGGTATTTCAGTTTGATTAAGGCTTTTTATCAAAATAGAATGTTTAGGAACAGCTTTTCCTGCAAGCCAAGAAGGATTTACACTATAAAAATCGGCTAAAACTTCAATAGCGGATGTGCTAATTTTTTCGGTTTTTCCACTTTCCCATCTTTGAATTGTACTTTTATGAGTTCCAACTCTATTACCTGCTTCTTCGAGAGTTTTATCGTTATCTTCTCTAGCCTCTTTTAAACGTTGTCCAATTAATTTATATATCGAATCCATGGCAACCTCCTATATCATTATTATAACACATTTTGCAACTTTTACAAGATATTTTGTAAAAAATATTAAAAAAGTTGCAAAATGCTATTGACAAAATCAAAAGGTTGTTATATATTAAAGTTGCAAAATGCAACGGAGGTGATAAAATGATTAATTCGTCAAAATTTAAAGGGAGAATGATTGAGAAAAAATATACTTTTCAAACATTAGCACCAAAAATCTCTTGTACTCCTTATACATTAGGTCAAAAAATAGCAAATGAAACTCCTATGACATTAGAAGAAGCGAATATACTAGCTAAAGAATTAGACATTAATGATAAAGAGTTTAGTGAATTTTTTTTACAAATACGGTTGCAATATGCAACAAAAATAAATGCGACACCACACAAAAAAAGAAAGAGGGGGCGATTATATGTGGATTATAAAAAAATTAACAGAGTAATGATGGAGATTTTAGAAAGAAAATACAATTCTCAAATATATAAAAAAGCAACACCCAAAAATCTAATAAAAGAAGTACAACAAAATTAATTAAAAGATAAGGAGGAGAGTATGGAAATTAAACATATAATCGGAAAATCAGAGATATTTGATGACGATTTAGAGAAACAAACAAGCGAGATATTGGAAATACTTAAAACAAAAAAACAAACCTATGCGGTAAATAAGTTTGTTTTAGAAGAAACTATAAAAAAGTTAAACGAAACGGTAATCTAAATATTCTGAATTGTCATTTCTTGTAAGACTTCCGAAAGTTCTTTAAGGTCTTTAGAGTTATGAACTTTAAGATAGCAAAAGTCTTTGTAATGACTAAAGGATACTATATGATTTTCAGTATAAACTTTGTTTAGATATTTATATGTAACTTTAAAATTAATTGGTTTATCTATGTTGTCAGGTTTTTCTAAAGGAAATATAAATGATTGGTTAGGGGCAATAAAAATATTTTTCATATGTTGAAAAGGTTCTTTCTTTAAGAAAGTTTTTAGAGCTTCATCATATTTTATATCTAAAATAATTGCACCACTATTACCGAAATTCTTTAAAATCAAAAACGTATGAGGAGAAGTAAAATCTATAACTTTAGAAAATATAGTAATATTTGGTTTACTACTCTCAAAAATCATTTTATTATTTTGAACCAAAGTTAATATAGAAATTACAATAGCAATAATAGACAAAACAATACTAGCAATTGTAGAAACAATATCAACAATTAAAGAAAGATTAATATCAGAAGATAATATATTAAAAAATAAATTTAGCATAATAACACCTACCTTTCTAAAATAAAGATAGGTCGATTATACAACAATAAAATCTAAAATTCAACAAATAAAACTACCACGACCGATACAAGTCGATAAAAATTAAAAATAAGAAAGGGGTGAGAAAATGCCAGAAGAAGCAATAAAACTATTAAAGAGCATAAATCAAAACTTAGAAGATTTAAAAAATAAAGAAAATTTACCGAAATTACTATATGTCAAAGATATTACAGATAATTATAGAGTAAATCCAAATAAAGCAACAGCTTTCTGTAAAAAATATGGAACAAATTTTGGGGGATACTGTATAGAATTAGATAAATTCAAAGAGATACTACAAACAAAAGGAATGGAAATTTTTGAGGAAGGAGCATAACAAATGACTAGAACACACAGAAGAAAACCAAAAAACATAATAGCAGAAATAATAGCAAACTTATTAATAGCGATAGCAATATTAATTAAATGTCTAATACCAGCAACAATATTAATTCTAATAATAGTATCATTACATATTACATACGAGCAATTTAGACAAGCTATGATAGCGATAAGCCTTATTGGAACTGTAACAGCAGTAATAATATTGCTTAGAAAAAATGAAAGGGGTGAGAAGAATGGGAGAAGTAAAAGCAAAATTAGAGATATTAAAAGAAGACTTAGTTAAGTACAGTAAAAATAAAGCAACAATGGGTAAAGAGGTAGAACCTGAACTGATTATATTAAGATTAAAAGACATATTAAAAATAATCGAGGAAAAAGAAAATGCAGGAATTTAAAAAAGGAGAAGAAGCAAAAGCCTTAAACGCACTTGCGAGAGAAGAAATGAAATTAAAATTAATGCAAGACATAAAAGCAGATATTATAGTATGTAAAATAGAAGGCATAAATTATAAAGATTATTTATTAGAATTAAAAGATATTATTGATAGCTTTTTAGGTATAAAAAAGAACTAATTAATCTTTTAGAAAGAGCAGACAAGCTAATTAATTCGCTTGGAGGTACTACTATTAATAATTATAATAATTAATTTCTTTAAGGGAGGAAATAGCATGGGACATTATTTTAATATACTTATTGAAAGATTTAGAATAAAAAAGTGGAAAACAATAAACAATGAAGACTTTATGACATTAAAGACACTAAGAGAAGATTTAAAAATAACGAAAAGGAGATGAGGATTATGGGATATGAACAAATAGAAGAAATAATTTCCGATATAGATGAATATTACACAGAAACAGATTTAAGAGAAGATTTACAACAAATTTATTTTATATGTAGGGAAAACACTAAAGGAAAACATATGTCAGAAAACAATAAAAATTCAATCAGTAAAACAATAATAGAGCAAGCAGAAGTTATAACAAGTTTATCAAACAAGTTAAAGGAAACACAAGAAAAACTAGCAGAAAAAGATGAAGAAGTAAAAAAAATTAAATACATAAGAAGAAATACAGAAGCTAAGAACTGTATTCTAATGAATGCACTAAAAAAGATAGAAGATTCATTTAAAACATGTGATGGTTTAACGTTTTTTGATTATTTATCAAAAATAAAAAGTATATTAGATGAAGCGACTAAACAACTCTAATATACTCAAATAGTTAAATTAATATTTCCGAAATTAATTATAACGGAAATAAATAAAAAATACAATAGTACATTGAAAATTGAATAAGATTTTATCAGACGAAATGCAGTAATATCAACACTTTTATAGCTTAAGAAAAATAAATAAAAAAGTTTTATAAAAAGTATTGACACGTACCGAGGAATATGATAATATATAACCGTACCGAGGAGGTGAAGAACATGATTAAGGCATTAAAAAAGCTAGTCAGAGCCTACCAAGCAAATCGACTAGCTAAGCATAGAGAAACCGAGAATTGTAAACAATTAAAATTAATCTATGCAGGTTTAATTGAGAGGGGATACTAAAATCCCTTCCTCTTCCTTGATAAGTATTATATAAAAAATTACGGTACTTGTCAAGGAAGGAGGCTCTATATATGGAGGTAAGAAAGTTGAAAATAATATTCAATAAAAGTGGAGACGGATATATTTCAGGAAAATTAAGTATTCCTATGACATGGTTAAAAGATATGAACTTAACTCCAGAAGATAGGGAAGTTGAGGTCATATATGATGAAGATACAAAATCTTTTACAACAAAGAAATTAAATAAAAATAAATAAAAAACAACTATACAATACTGCATTCGCCTGAGAAACTTATTCAGTACTGTATAGCCCAAAAACTATACAAAAGGTATAGCTTATTAATAGTATAGCAAAATAAATGCCTTTTGTCAAAGTTTTGGATTTGATAGGAGGTATTTTTTTGATGTCAGAAAATGAATTACAAGAGTTAAAAGAACAAATAAAACAAGAAATATTAAAAGAAATGAAAGAACCAAAAAGAAAAGAAACAGTATGGTCAAAAATAAAACAAGAGTTTGAAGAAGAAGCAAAACTATTTAACTATGAATATGACGAAACAGTAGAAGGCGAATATGGACAAAAATATATAAGAAAGCAAGAAAAACACTATGAAAGAGATGTATTTACAGCAATAGGAACATTGTTAAGACTTAAATATAAAGAAAGACTAGTTCATAATATAGAGGCAGATTATGAAGAAGTAAAGCAAATTGTAGAGAGTATATTGGGAATAATGAAAGACAGTCAAAAGAAGGCGATACAGTCATGAGTATAGATTATAGTGTATTTGCCTTTCCAAAACCGAAAAATATAGAAAAGAAAAAAGTAAATAAAATTATAGGCAAAAAGCATAAACAAACAAAAGAAAAGGAAATTCCAGCAAGAGTAAAAGAAGCAGTATATGAAAGAGATAATCACAGATGTATCTTTTGTAACAAAATAGTTCCAAAAAGATGTTCTTGTTGTCACTTTATACCAAGAAGTGCAGGAGGTTTGGGAATAGAAGAAAACATATTTACAGCATGCGATAATTGTCATAGAGAGCAGGATAACGGCTTAAATACAAAAGACTTTGATAGAAAAGCTAAAAGATATTTAAAAAGTATATATAAAACAAAGTGGAAAGTAGAAAATTTAATTTATAAAAAGTAACAAAGGAGAGTGATGTAATGAACGAATTACAAGTATTTGAAAATAAAGAATTTGGAAAAATAAGAAGTTTAGAGATAAACAATGAGCCATATTTTGTAGGAAAAGATATAGCAGAAATATTAGGATATGAAAGAGCAGACAATGCGATAAGAAATCATGTCGATGAAGATGATAAGCTAATGCATCAAATTAGTGCATTAGGTCAAAGTAGAAATATGACAATAATTAATGAAAGTGGTCTTTATAGCTTAATAATGGCTAGTAAATTACCAAACGCAAAGAAATTTAAAAGATGGGTAACAAGTGAAGTATTACCTTCTATCAGAAAAACTGGTGGTTACATATTTGGCGAAGAAAAAATGAATGAAGATGAATTAATTGCTACAGCAATGCAAGTAATGAATAAAAAGTTGGAGGTATTAAGGCTAGAAAATGCTCAACAGAAGCAGATAATAGGAGAGTTAAGACCTAAGGCTGATTATACTGATACTATTTTACAGAGCACAGACACGGTTACAGTTACAGCTATAGCAAAAGATTATGGAGAAACAGCTACAGCTTTCAATAAAATATTACATAATTTAAAAATACAGTATAAACAATCAGGACAATGGTTTTTATATGATAAGTATCAAAAACATGGTTATACACAAAGCAAAACAACGAAGTATAGAAAAAGAGATGGAAGTATAGGAAGTAACATGAACACGGAATGGACTCAAAAAGGAAGATTGTTTTTATATAACAAATTAAAAGAAAATAAAATAGTACCTCTAATTGAAAGAGAGGTGAATACAAATGCGTAAAGTATCTATATCATCTATAGTTATAGCAGTTGTAACTATAATAATTTTACTAACAATATTAGGAACAATGATATATTACCAAAATTCAGAAAAACATAAAACTATTGTAAATAACATGGAAAATTGTGAACATGACTGGGTAGTAACAAGTAAATATGACTTTTTTAGAAAAAGTTATAAAACAATAACAAAGTGCAGTAAATGCGGAAAGGAAGTATAAAAAATGAGATTAATAATAACAAGTATAAGTTTAAGTTTAATAACAGTAGGAGGAATAGGAGTATATTTATCAGAACAAGAGAAGCCAAGATACATATATAGTTTATTTGGGTTTTTATGGCTAGTAATAATATTGTTTGGGTGTTTTACGAATATAGGAGCAAATACAGTAGGAATAATGTATAATCCGTTCAAAAACGGAATACAAAGCGAAGTATTAAGCGAGGGATTTAAAGGCAAATCTCCGTTTGATAAAGTATATAAAATATCAACAGAAGTTCAAGAATTTACATTTGAAAACATATCAGTACAAACAAATGATAGTCAGTATGTAAATGCAATTTTACAACTTCAAGTAAGAATAGATAAAGAAAAGGCATTTGAATACTTTAAAAAATATGGAGGAAAACAATTAAAAGACATTCAAAGTATTTTATCTAACACAACTCAAAAACAATTAGAGAAGACAACAATTCAATATAATATCATGCAAGTATTAGGAGATAAAAGAGACGAAATAGTTAATAAAACATTAGATGAAGTAAAAAAAGAAATGTTAAACGACGGAATATTAATAGAAAGAATAATACTAGTAGATACAGATGCAGGAGAAAGAATAGAACAAGCAATACAAAATGAAGCAAGTGCAAAAAAAGAAGCGGAAACGGCAAAATACTTAAAAGAAAAGGCAGAGTTAGAAGGAGACGCAAAAGTAATAGAAGCACAAAAAGAAAAAGAAGCAAATGACTTAAAACAAACATCATTAACAGATGAAATTTTAACAGAAAAAATGATTGAAAAATGGAATGGTGTACTACCCGCAACAATGTTAGGAGATGATATTCAATCAGTATTTAATTTAAACAAATAACTACAGCAGGGCTAAGCATAAAAAACTTAGCCCCTTAAAAAATAAGAAAGGAGACAAAATTGACAGAAGTAAAATGGATAAAAATAGTAACAGATGTATTTGATGATGAAAAGATATTATTAATAGAGAGCTTACCAGAAGCGGACAGTATAATTGTAATCTGGTTTAAACTTTTATGTCTAGCAGGAAAACAAAACAATAGTGGTGTATTTGTAATGAATGGAAGAATAGCATATACAAATAAAATGTTAGCAACTATTTTTAGAAGAAAAGAAGCAACTGTAAAATTAGCATTAGAAACATTTGAAAATTTTGGAATGATAGAAATAGTTGACAATGTTATTACTATTCCGAACTGGGAAAAACATCAGCAATTAAATCAATTAGAAATAGTAAAAGAGCAAACAAGAAAAAGAGTTGCAAAGTATAGAGAAAGACAGAAAAATCTAGCTATTGGCAATGGGAACAAAGAATGTAACGTTACAGTAACAAAAAGTAACGCAGACAGAATAGATAAGATAAGATTAGATAAAGAAAAAGATAATAATACAGTAGTAGCAGTAGCAGGCGACAGTTGTGGCGACGGCTTGCAATTAGTTGACAGTTGTGATGACGAACTAAGAAAAGTTATTGATTTTTACGAAAATAACATAGGAGCTATTACACCGTATTCGTTAGAGATTTTTACAGATTATCTAAAAGAACTTTCCTCAGAAGTAATAATATATGCTATGAAAAAAGCAGTTGAAGCAGATAAAAGAGCAATAAATTACATAAAGGGAACATTAAATAATTGGATAAATAGTGGGATAAAGACGTTAATAGAAGCGGAAAAGGAAAGTGAAAATTTTAAAAATAGAAAATTAGCAACAAAAGGAGAAAATCAAAATGGAGAAATTACAAACGATACTGGACAGTATAAAGGAATCGATTTATCTCAAAACAGAGCAAAATGGAATGGTAAAGAAATCGACGACACAGGACTTATATGAGTGTGCTAAATGTAAAGACTTAGGATACATACTAAATCCAGAAACAAACAGATATAAGATATGTGAATGTGAAGAAAGAAAAAAATATCAAAGAATACTAGAAAAAAGCGGTATTAGCGAAAACTTTAAAAAGATAGGATTTAAAGAGTTTGAAACCAAAACGGAATGGCAGAAAAAAGCAAAATCAGAAGCTATAGACTATGTAAAAAACTTTAAAAACATAGAAAAAAGTAGGAATAACAGCATAGCATTTTTAGGTGTTTGTGGAGCAGGAAAAACACATCTAAGCATAGCAATAGCAAATAATCTAATGAGCAAAAACATCGGTGTATTATATATGTCTTATAGAGAAGCAGTCACAAAGATAAAACAAGTAATAACAGATGATGAGCTATACAATAAGCAAATTTCAAGATATAAAAATGCAAGAGTTTTACTAATAGATGATTTTGCAAAAGGAAAAACAACAGAAGCAGATGTAAACATTATGTTTGAGATAATCAATTACAGATACTTAAATTCAAAACCGATTATTTTATCAAGCGAATTAACACAAGACAGACTACTAAGTTTTGACGAAGCAGTAGGAAGCAGAATAATAGAAATGTGTAAAACTAGAATATGTGAAGTAGAGGGAGTAAAAAACAATTACAGACTAAGAGAGGAATAAAGATGAAATACCCAAAATTAGAAGAACCTTGCAAAAGTGCAATAGCAAATGGAATATGTACTGGCTGTAATGCTTTGGAATTGCCATATTTTAGGTCGAAGAAAGATTGTAAATATGCAAAAATACCTACAGCTGAAGAAAGCATACAAAAGTGTAAAGAAATTTTAGGAATAGGAGAGCAAATGAGATTATGAAATTTGAAGATATGTTAAATGCAATAACATTAGGAGATAGTTATAAATTAATAAAAGATATTCCAGATAATAGTATAGATTTAGTAATTATAGATCCACCTTATTTGTTCGACAATTTTGGTGGTGGCTGTTTTGGAAATGACAGAAAGAAAAGCAGAAAGGAATTAGAAAAAATAAGAAACGGATTTGATTACAGTATAATACAGGAATTAAAAAGAGTAATGAAAAAAACTAATATATACATATTTTGTTCAAAAGCGCAATTAAGAGATTATTTTAATATATTTGCTGAAGAAAACATAGATTTATTAATTTGGCATAAAACTAATCCAATTCCTGCAATTTCAAACAATTATCTGAGCGACTTAGAGTACTGTTTTTTTGCCAGAGAAAGAGGAGTACAAGTACATTGCATTTATGAAACTTCTAGTAAATTATACGAAAGTCCAATGAATAAAAAAGACAAAGAAAAATACTGGCATCCAACTATAAAACCTTTAACATTGATTAAAAAATTAATCTTAAATTCAAGTAAAGAAGGAGATATAGTATTAGATTGCTTTAGTCGGAAGTGGAACAACCTGTGTAGCCTCAAAAGAATTAAATCGACAATTTATAGGAATAGAGGTAGATCCAGAATATCATAAAATTAGTTTAGATAGATTAAATGGAATATTAGCAAACGGGCAATTAAGTTTTGACACAGATATAAGCAAGATATAAGAAAGGATAAAACTATGAAAGATAAATGGAAAGAAAAAACAAAGTTAAACAAGATAGAGATAAAAGAAATAATAGTACAAGTATTACTAACGATAATATATACAGTAATAGCAATAATAGATAAAGATTATACTTATTTTTTAGTAGCAGCATTTAATATAGTTATAACACTACAGATATACTTTAATTCTAAGTTACTAAAAGCAAAAGACGCAATAATAGAGTTACAAGATGAAGAAATAATAAAACAGAAATTTATAAATGAAAAACTAGAAAAAGTTAATGAAAGAAATCTTAAATTATTATTAAATACAAGTATAAGATATAACAATTTAATACGAGAAAGCATAAATGAAGCAGATAAAAGATTTGAGAATGCGAAACAAAATTATGTTCATGACAAAATACATATATCAAAATTAAGTGAAGCACAAGGATATTATCAAGCACTAGCAGATTTGCAAAAGAAAGTAGGAAAAGACTATGAAAGATAAATGTAAAGAAGCAATAGAACAATTAAGAAACAGTTTTGAGCTTAGACATTGTAAATGGTCAAAGAACTGTTTAGATACAATAGAAGAAGAACTAGAAAAGCAAAGAAAGATAATAAATCGTATGACAAAAACGATGATTGAATATACAGCAAAATTAAATATTTTTTGGTGTGATGCTTGTAATGAAAAAGCAGAATGCCCATTTGAAAACAATGTAAAGCAATGTGTAATAAATTATTTTGAAAAGAAGGAGATAGGAAATGAGTGAAGAGTTAGAAGAAGCTATAAAATATTTTGAAAAAATATCAAAAGAATGGAAAAAACTAGGTAATATACAGAAAGAAGCGGCTAAGAAATTAGAAATAATATTACAAGCATTAAAAAATTCTATACCTAAAGAAGCAATAGAAACAGCAATAAAAGAAATAAAAAGAAGCAGAGATTTATCAAATATGTGTATAGAAAAAAAGATTATTATAGCAGATAGTGACAGTTTATATGAAGGACAAGAAATAGCACATAATGCAGATATAAATATATTAAAAAAGTTATTGGAGGAAAAAAGAAATGGAAGAAATTAAAAATGGAGAATATGTTAGAACTTCAGAAGGATATATACTAGAAAATACGTTTAGAGGTCACAAAGGAATTATAGAACATTTAGAAAATGGAGATAGAGACTATATTTATGAATTTGGAAAAATATTAAAACACTCAAAAAATATAATAGATTTAATAGAAAAAGATGATATTGTAAACGGATATAGAGTAATAGAATTAATAAGATTAAACAGTGAAGAAATATCAGTATGTGTATATAAAAATAAGGAATACATGCATTGTGAAATCTTAAAAGAAAAAGATATAAAGACAATACTAACAAAAGAAAGATATGAAAGCAATTGTTATGAAGTGGAGGAATAAACTATGACAGAAGAAGAAGCAATACAACATTGCAAAATTCAAGCAAAAATGAAAGATGAAACTGATTTTACAATAAATAATCAGATTTTAGGAACAGCAATAGAAACAGTCTTAAATCTAATAAACAGACAACAAAAAGAAATAGAAAAGAAAAAT
Source organism: uncultured Clostridium sp. (assembly GCA_947088765.1). Classification (GTDB taxonomy): domain Bacteria; phylum Bacillota; class Clostridia; order TANB77; family CAG-508; genus CAKPSH01. Next base: position 21,338 of record CAMUHU010000027.1, read on the forward strand.
AAAATAATAGATGAAATGTTACAAGAATTTACAGATTGTGAATTTGAGCTAAAATGCTCTAATTGTAATTATGAATGTGAAAGAGATTATGACCAGTTATACAAATGTAATAAACAATATCTTGAAAATAAAGTAGAAGGAGAATAGTATGAGTAAAGAAATTGATAGATTAAATACTAAAAGAACAGAGGTGTTAAAGGAAATAAAGCCGATTTGTGAAGCATTTGACTTAAAATATGATTACATAGTAAAAACAGAAGGGCAAACCGAAACTTTAATATTAGACAATCAAAAAATTGGTTGCTCTATGAATAGTATATATGCAATAAAGAATGAAATTATAGGATATATATTTGCTAAAATATATTGTCATGATAAATGGTGGCATTTCAAGCCACATACTTTGAAATTTATAAAACAATACTGGTTAGATTAAAAAAATGTAAGAAGAATAGAGATGTTAAAAATAAAAGATGAAACAAAAGTAAGAGCTTACAATTTGAAACATTTAAAAAGGCAGATTCATGGAAGAAAAGATTGCATTATATTCATACCATATTCTTGTTCAAAAGAAATTGAAGAAATGGATTATTCAAATTATTTAATTTTACAAGAAGATTTAAAAGCAAGAAATATAAAATTAAAAGTGGAGGAATAATAAATGTTAATATTACCAATAAAAAAGAAATGGTTTGATATGATACGAAGCGGCGAGAAAAAGGAAGAATACAGAGAAATTAAGCCATATTGGACTAAAAGATTAAATAATGAACTTGATAGAATGTTAAAATCAATTATTCCATCTAATGTTGAAAGAGATTTACGAAAATATCCACAATGGTTAATGGTTAAATTTAGAAATGGATATAGAAAAGATAGTCCAACAATAATGTGTGGATGTAAAATAATAATAAACAAAGGCAAAGAAGAATGGGGAGCAGAACCTAACAAAGAATATTACATACTAGAGATATTAGAGATTTTGGAGGTACAGAATATTGGAAAAGAATAATAAAGAAGAATTAATAAAATTAATACAAGAAAACCCTGAATTACCATTAGTGTTTTTTGCATATTGTGATGATTTCTGTCCTGATTACG
>CAMUHU010000028.1 GCA_947088765.1 uncultured Clostridium sp.
GGGACATTTTCTCATTTCTTTACTTAAGACATTATCACATTTCTTTCATAATTTTGACTGTTAAAAGAAAAAAAGTATTGTTCTATTTAAATTATAGTGATATAATATCAAAGGATTTTGGATAGAAATCTAAAAAATATTTAGGAGGATTAAAAATGGAAGAAAACCAAGCAAAAAACAAAAAAGTCGTTATTGTTGTTGTCGCAATAGTCGTAGTATTAGCAGTAGCAATTTTAATAGGATTAGGTGCAGTAATAAGCGATGTTGCTCAAAAACAAATTCTTAGTGAAGAAATTGAAAAAATCAATCAAACATCTCAAGTAGACACAGAAATCAAAACTAGTGGAAAATATGCAGAAGTTGAAAAAGTATTAAAGGATTATGTAATTGAATATCAATCAATTGCAAAAGAAATGCAAAATCAATATCAAAATGAGAAGTTTACAACAATTTTATCAGCTGATAATTACAAAAATGATGGACCAGATTTTGTAGAGTCTAAAAAATTAATAGCTGATACAAGAGCTAAAGGAGAAGAAGTTAAAACTAGGCTTGCTGAAATGGCATCAAATGAATATAAGCAAAAAAGAGCAGATGATAATGGTCTAACTGGTAAGTATAAGGATTTATTTGTAGATAGTATTCAATTTGAACAAGAAATAAAACAAGTAGACTCAACTATTGATAGCGTAAATAACTACTTATCAAAAATCGAAGATGTATTCAATTATTTAACTGAAAATAAAAATAGTTGGAAAGTTAATGGTGGTAAAGTTGAGTTTAACGAAATGTCTCAAGTAACAAAATATAACTCTTTATTAACTTTAGTAAATATTGCATCACAAAAATTAAAGTAATTACATAGATGGTTGTTTAAAATCATAAACAACCATCTTTTTTTAATTCGATATGAAATTCAATAAATTCATCATCATTTCTTGCATATATTTTTCCATTATGCAATTCTATGATTTCTTTAGTTATTGCAAGACCTAGACCTGCTCCACCTGTACTTGAAGTTCTTGCTTCATCTAGCCTATAAAATTTTTCGAATATTTTTTCTAATTTATATTCTGGAATCTTATTTCCTTTATTTTTAAATAATATATCTATTTTTCCTTCATTTTCTTTAATATCAATTTCTATATTTGTATTTTCATAACTATAATTAATAGCATTTTTAAATAAATTACCAAATGCTCTAGCAAGTTTATCTCCATCTCCCATAAAATAAATGTGATTTGGTTTATTTATGATACATTTTAAATTTTTTTCTTGTAGCATTGGATAACATTCATCTGATAATTGTTCCATTAAAAATGATAAATCTATTTTTTCCTTTGTAACATGCATTTCATGCAAATTATATCTTGTAATATCAAAAAATTGATTTGTTAGTTCTTCTAGTCTAAAAGCTTTATCTAATGCAATATTTATATATTTATCTTGTAACTCATTTGATAATGACTTTTCATCTTTTAATAATGTTAAATATCCTATAATAGATGTAAGTGGAGTTTTTAAATCATGTGCCATGTATACAATTAAGTCATTCTTTTTTTGTTCTGCCTCTTTTGCGTTTTTTTCGTTTAAAAGATATTTATATTTAATATTATTTATTTTTTCAGAAAATTTAATTGTCTCATCTGATAACTCTATTCTACTTTTCTCTTTATTCATAATATCATCTAATGAATTATATACCTCATATATATTGTCAAAAAATTTAGAAATAGATTTAAATATTATAATTGCAAGTACTATAAAAAGATATACTATAATTATTGTGCTTTTATTACCTACACACCAATAATATAATTCTGGATTAAAATCAAACACATTATTTGCTAAAGCTCTCTCAAAGATTCCATCTATAAATAATTGAAAAAATATTATTGAGATAATGTAAACTATGATTATTTTTAGTATTATATTAAAACAAATTTTAACTTTTTCTTTAAATAATATCTTATTTTTCAATTTTATACCCCACCCCCCATACAGTTTTTATAAACTTCGGATTTTTAGTATCTTCTTTTAATTTTTCCCTAATTCTTCTAATATGTACCATTACTGTATTATTGTTGTCTAAGTATTTTTCTTTCCAAACCTTTTCAAATAGTTCTTCTGAACTTACTACACAGCCTCTATTATTAGCTAGATATAACAATATATCAAATTCTATTGGTGTAAGTTCTATTTCTTTATCATATAATAAGCATTTATGTGTTTCTTTATCTATTTCTAAGCCTTCTATATAGATATTATCATCTTTCTCTTTTTCATTATACTTTGTATATCTTCTAAGCGCTGACTTAACTCTTGCAACTAATTCGAGAGGATTAAAAGGTTTTGTAATATAATCATCTGCCCCTAAAGTTAGACCATTTATCTTATCTATATCTTCTATCTTCGCTGTTAAAAATATTATTGGAAAATTCAAATCTTTTTCCCTAATCATTTTACAAATATCAAATCCACTAATTTCTCCTACCATTATGTCTAATATTGCTAGGTCTAATTTTTGTGTATTTATACAATTTATTGCCAATTTATAATCATAAAATTTATGTACATTATAGTTTTCGTTTTTTAAATATAATTCTACTAAATCAGCAATTTCTTTTTCATCATCTAATATTAAAATATCCATACTCTCCCTCACTTTTTCGATTATAACATATTTTTTCTGTAAAATTTCAAATGTAAGAAAATTTTAAGATTTTTTTAATTTTTTCTTAAAACTTTTTATTTTCAACACTTATATAATAATTATAGACAAGTTAATTAATATTTCATATTGCAAATCAATAATGGAAGGAATGATATAAAAATGAGAAAAAGGAAAATTAAAATCGAAAAAATATTCTTATTATTAGTTTTTATTATTGTAATTATGTATTTCTATATTAAAAATATGGGTGTAGATACTAAGAGTACTCCATTAGCAGATATAGGTAATAATAGTATTGTTCAAGTAACTCCAAAATATGAAATTATTAAACAAGATTATAATGATAAATACTCTGGAATCGGACAAGAAACTATTGAAAATAAAGATGGATATTTTACTACTTTTACAACTGAAACTAATAATCAAAAAACTTATAAAGAATATAAGCAAAATGGTGATTATTCATGGAGTAATAATGATTATTGGAGTGGAACAATGTCTGATAATGGTTGTGGAATTACAGCATTATCAATTATTTTAAGTGGATACAAAAAAGACTATACTCCCGAAAATCTTAGGGAAAAATATTATCCAGTTCTCTCCTCTGATAAAATTTCAAGAGAATTATCTTATACTTATGGAATTAAAAATTCAGATTTTTATTATGATACTGTTCATTTATCAAATGAGTCTATTGAAAAACATCTAAAAACTAATAGACCTATTTTAATTTGTGTATGGAATAAACCAACTGAAAATCGCTTTACTACTACTTCTCATTATATGGTATTACTTGCTAGTGACGGAAATGGTATGGTTTATCTTTCAAATCCAAATGGACTTGAAAATGATTATAAAAGTTCTGGCTGGTATAATATTAACGAAATTTCTCCTTATATTGCAAAGGTGTTATATATAGAGAGTTATAAATAAAAAGGGTAGGAGCATCACTTATGCTCCCAAATTTTCCGTGCCTTAATTTCGCATACTTCCTTCAAATCCTCTTCGGTTACTGATACATCATCTTCAAAATAGATAGCTTCGGGAGGACATGCTAAAGTTAAAGTATTTTTACTCAGCAAGTTTACGCAATAGCTTAAAACCACGCTTGCCACACCTACTTGTTTTCCCACTTTGCCCGTCATGCGACAAATCTTAACTTCAAATGACATTTCGCCTGGATTTCTTGTTGTATCCCAATTTAATGGAAATGCTATAAGTTTAAAATTATTAGTCATGGCTTCCTCTCTTTCTTTCGCATTGCAAATTAAAAAAATTGTTACAAATAGCTTTCAACTATTCATTTGTCTATTTAATTATATCACATTAACATAAAAAAGTAAATATTGTAAATTAACACATTTTGTCGTATAATATAAAAAATATCTAAATTTAAGAAAGGGATTTATATGACTAAAATTTTAGATTTAAAAAATGATAATGATTATACAAAATTAAAGGAAGCAGCACAAATTATTAAAAATGGTGGTCTAGTTCTATTTCCTACTGAGACAGTTTATGGTCTTGGGGCTAATGGATTAGACAAAAATGCTGTAAAAAAGATATATATTGCAAAAGGTAGAAACGAGAATAATCCTATTAATTTATTAGTAAGTAATATTGAAATGATAGAAAGTATTGCAAAAGAGATTTCAGAAATTGAGTATAAATTAATGAATGCATTCTTCCCTGGTCCTTTTACTATTATTTTGAAGAAAAAGCCAATAGTTCCTTCAATTGTTACTGCAAATGGAGATACTGTTGGAGTTCGTATGCCTAGTGGAATAATCGCCAAAGAACTTGTAGAACTTGCTAATGTTCCTATTGCTGCACCTAGTGCTAATATTTCAGGTAAACCTAGTGGAACAAATTTTAATGATTTATATAATGATTTTAAAGACAAAGTGGATTATATGATAGATGGTGGAAATAGCTCTATTGGAATTGAATCTACTATTGTTAAAGTAATAGATAATATCCCTCACATTTTAAGACCTGGAAGTATAACAGATGAACAGATAGAAAAAATTGTTGGTACTGTAATTAAAGATTATGAATATTCGCCTTCCAACATTCCAAGTAGTAATTATGACCACTATACATTAAACAGTAAATCTCTCCTAGTTATTAGTAATGATAATGAAAAAATGGTATGTAAGATAAATGAAATTGCAAATACTTATTCCTCTCCTGTACTAATTGCTAAACATGAAAATATTAATAAATATAATGTAAAAACAGTTATTGATATGGGAACTTGCTTAGATGAAATAGCAAAAAATATCTTTTCTAATTTAAGAAAAGCTGATAGTTTTTATCCTGATATTGTAATTATTGAAGGTGTTAAAAATGAAGGTGTTGGGCTTGCAATTATGAATAGACTTATGAAAGCATGTGATGATTTTATTAAGATAATTGAGTAGGAGAAATATCATTAATTGATATTTCTCCTCTCACACCACACAATGATGTCAACTTAAAAAATATGCTTTTTTTAATCTTATTACTAAGCCTCTGATATTTTCATCTAAGTTTTATGCATATCATATTTTTTTATTTAATTTTGCCACAAAAAATTTAACCCATATAGAGCGTTTCTTTTAAAACGGTTTAAGTTTTTGTGTTCATCAAACTTTTTGATAGTCTTGAATTTAGTTGTATCAAGCTTTTCAAAAAGTTTGACGAAACTTCTTATTGGCTGGGGTGGTAAGATTCGAACTTACGAATGATCGGGTCAGAGCCGATTGCCTTACCACTTGGCGACACCCCAATATAAAATAATTAATAGTGAATGATGAATAGTAGGGGCACGGTGCACCGTGCCCGCAAAATCATTCATATCTTCACGGACGCACTATGCGCGCCCCTACATATCTCCTGTCTCATGTCTCACATCTATTTCATTAATTCTTTTATCCTTTTGACGAGTGAAATTTGTTTCACAAATTTCTCACGCAAAAGTATTATTTCATTAATTCTTTTGAACTGAATACTGCTACATCTCCTAATTCTGCTTCGATGTTTATTAGTCTGTTATATTTTGCAACTCTATCTGTTCTACATGGTGCTCCAGTTTTTATTTGTCCTGCATTTGTTGCTACTGCTACATCTGCAAGTGTTGTGTCTTCTGTTTCACCACTTCTATGTGATACTACTGCTGTGTAACCATTTCTTTTTGCTAATTCTATTGCATCTAATGTTTCTGTTAATGTTCCTATTTGATTTAATTTTATTAAAATACTATTAGCAGTTTTATTGTCAATTCCTTTTTGTAGTCTCTTAATGTTTGTAACAAATAGGTCATCTCCTACTATTTGTACTTTATCTCCTATTTTGTCTGTTAATACTTTCCAAGATTCCCAATCTTCTTCTGCTAATCCATCTTCAATTGATACTATTGGATAATTGTTCGCTAAGTCTACTACAAAGTCTACCATTTCTTCTTTGCTTAAGAATTTGTCTATTTTCCAGAAATAGTATCCGTCTTTTCCTATTTTTTTAGCTTCATCATACATTTCTGTTGCTGCTAAATCTAATGCTAAACAAATGTCTTTTCCTGGTTCATATCCAGCTTGTTTAATTGCTTCTAGTATTGTTTCAATAGCTTCTTTTTCGTCTTTTACGTTTGGTGCAAATCCTCCTTCATCTCCTACTGCTGTTGCTAAACCTTTTGATTTTAATACTTTCTTTAGGTTATGATATACTTCTACGCCCATTCTCATACATTCTGAGAAAGATTTTGCTCCTACTGGCATTATCATGAATTCTTGTACACTTAATGTACTATCAGCATGTTTTCCCCCGTTCATAATGTTCATCATTGGAACTGGTAATTGTTTTGCATTTGTTCCTCCAATATATCTATATAGACTCATTCCTAAAGATGCTGCTGCTGCTTTTGCTACTGCTAAAGATACTCCTAGTGTTGCATTTGCTCCTAATTTTGCTTTGTTTTCTGTTCCATCTATTTCTATTAATTTTTTATCTAGTGCAACTTGGTCATAAATATTCATTCCTTCTATTTCTTTTGCTATAATTGTATTAACATTTTCTACTGCTTTTAAAACACCTTTTCCTAGATATCTTGATTTGTCGCCATCTCTTAATTCAACTGCTTCAAAGCTTCCTGTAGATGCTCCTGATGGAACCATTGCAACTCCTGAGAATCCTCCTTCTGTAATTACTTCTACTTGAATTGTTGGATTTCCTCTAGAGTCTATTACCTCCAATGCTTTTACTTGCTCAATTCCTAAAAAATCTTTCATGTTTAATCTTCCTTTCTTTTTTATATTATATATATTAAAAATTTAAAAGCTGATTTTTAGTACCATTATTTTTTTCTTGCTCAATTATCTGTGATGTAATGGTATTACTTGTTAAATTGTTATCATTTATTGCAACTCTGTTTAAAAGTTGGTTTTTTACACCATTCTTTTTATTCTGTTCTATAATTTTTGCTACTTTTATACTTTCTTTATTATAATTTAATGAAAATTTATTTAAAAGCTGGCTTTTTATTCCATTATTTTCTTTTTGCAATAATGTATCTGCTGTATTAATATTTCCTTTTTGTTCATTTTCCTCTTCTATAATAAATTTTTTTAAAAGTTGATTTTTTATGGGATTCTTTATTTCTAATACTTTGTTTTTATATATATGATTGTTATTATTATTTTCTGCGCTATCTTTCATTGCAACTAATTGGCTTTTTGTGTTTTTAGATTCTAACATAGTTGTTTTCTGTATATAATCATCATGACTTTCTACACTATCATATATTGTTACTTTATTTTTATTTACTGGTTTTTCATATATATTTTCTTCATATATAACTGTATGGGAATTTCTATATTCATAACTTTCAAAATATCTATCTATTATTTCTCTTTCTTTTTTTGTATAGCTTTCAATTGGCATATCTAGATATTTATATCTCCAAATGATATGTCTACTATAATTGTCAAATTCTGAGTTTATTAAGTCATCATAATTATATTCTACAAAATATTTAGTTCCTTCTATTATTATTGTTAAGTTTGACCATAGATTTTGTTCAACATCTACACAACATTGGTTTAGTCTTTTTATTGATTCATATAATCTTTTTTCTAGTTTTGCATATTGTTCTTCTTCAAAATCAAATATTTTTGGTATCTGATATACATTTATTGGATTTTTTTTAAGTATTCCACTTGGAAAATAGTAAAAGAACATTTCTCCATTCTGTGCTTGATTTCCATCTATTACTGATGCATATAAGCATACCTTTTTGTATCTTTCTGGTAACATTACAATTATATTTTTTTGAATTTCTTTATGCAGACTTTTTATATCATTTTCAACACTCATATAAAACTCCTATTTTATAATAATGCTCTCTCCTGTCATTTCTTTTGGTTTTTCAAGTCCCATTATATCTAACATTGTTGGAGCTAAATCTGCTAGCTTTCCTTCTTTTAAAGCTACATTTTCTTTTCCTACTAAAATTAATGGAACTGGGTTTGTTGTATGTGATGTGAATGGTTCTCCCGTTTCATAGTCTACCATTTGTTCTGAGTTTCCATGGTCTGCTGTTATTAATAATACTCCTTGTTTCTCCTTTACAACATCAACTATTTTTTGAACACATTCGTCTAATGTTTCAACTGCTTTTATTGCTGCTTCTAAATTTCCTGTATGTCCTACCATATCTGAATTTGCAAAGTTTAATATTATACTATCATATTTGTCTTGATTTATTGCTTGAATTACTTTGTCTGTTACTTCATATGCACTCATTTCTGGTTGCAAATCATATGTTGCAACTTTAGGCGAATTTACTAAAATTCTATCTTCTCCTTCATATACTTTTTCTTCTCCTCCATTAAAGAAAAATGTAACATGTGCATATTTTTCTGTTTCTGCAATTCTTAATTGCTTATATCCTAATTTACTTATATATTCTCCAAATGTATTTTGTAATGCTATTGATTTAAATGCAATATTAACATTTGGTAATGTTTCATCATATTGTGTAAATGTTACAAAATATAAGTCTAATTTTTTTGTTTCAAATTCTTTGAATTCATTATCTACTAATGTTCTTGTGATTTGTCTTGCTCTGTCTGGTCTAAAGTTAAAGAATATTACAGAATCATGTTCTCCAATTGTTGCTATTGGTTCTTCATTGTTATTACATATTACTGTAGGTACAACAAATTCATCAAATATTTCTTTTTGATAAGATTCTTCAATTGCTGCTATTGGTGATATTGCTTTTGGTCCTACTCCATTTACCATTGCATCATATGCTAATTTTTCTCTATCCCAACGATTATCTCTATCCATTGCATAATATCTTCCTGCAATTGTAGCAATTTTTCCAATTTGCTTTTCATCTAATTTTTCTTGAAGTTCTGTTAAAAATCCTTCTCCTGATGCTGGTGGTGTATCACGTCCGTCCATAAAGCAATGTATGAATACATCTTCTAATCCTTTTCTTTTTGCATATTCTAATAAAGCATATAGATGTCTATTATGACTATGAACTCCTCCATTTGAAACTAATCCCATTATGTGTAATTTTGAATTATATTTTTTGCAATTTTCAATAGCTTCATTAAATTCTGGTATTGTAAAAAATTCTCCATCTTCTATTGATTTTGTTATTCTAGTTAATACTTGATATACTACTCTTCCTGCTCCAATGTTTGTATGTCCTACTTCTGAATTTCCCATTTGTCCTTCAGGTAGTCCAACTGCTAGTCCACTTGTATGTATTTGTGTTGTTGGACATTCACTCATTAGTTTGTCGATATTAGGTGTTTTTGCCATTTTTATTGCATTCCCTTCTGCTTTTGAATTTATACCAAATCCATCTAATATCATTAGCATTGTTAATTTGTTCTTCACTTTGAATTTTCCCCTTTCCTGTTTGAACTTTATTCTTTGTCAAAATTCACTATTTTTGCAAATTCTTCTGGTTTTAAACTTGCTCCGCCTACAAGTCCACCATCTATGTCTGATGTTGTAAATAATTCTTTTGCATTTGTAGATTTTACACTTCCACCGTATTGTATTATAACACATTCTGCTACATCTTTTCCATAGTTTTCCTCAATTTCTTTTCTAATTGTCTTAATACTTTCATTTGCATCTTGTGCTGTTGCTGTCTTTCCAGTTCCAATTGCCCAGATTGGTTCATATGCTATAATTGTATTTTTTACATCTTCTGGACTTAAACCTTGTAATGCAAGTTTTGTTTGTGTTGTTATTACATTTGCTGTTTTTCCTTCTTCTTTTTCTTGTAATGTTTCACCAACGCATACTATTGGCTTTAAACCTACTGCTAATGCTCTTTTTACTTTTTTGTTTACAGTTTCATCTGTTTCTGCAAAATATTGTCTTCTTTCTGAATGACCTATTATTACATAATCTACATTTATGCTTTTTAACATTTCTGCTGAGATTTCTCCTGTATAAGCACCTGTAGTTTCCCAGTGCATATTTTGTGCTCCTATTTTTATATTTGTTTCTTGCACATGTAATAATGCATAAAATAAATCTGTATATGGGACACAAAGTATAACTTCATTGTTTGTGTCTTTTACTAATGGTGCAAATTCATTTATAAAATTTATTGCTTCATTGGGAAGCATATTCATTTTCCAATTTCCTGCAATTACCTTTTTTCTCATGTTTTTTCCTCCTTATTTTTCAATGTCATCTAAGCACTCTATTCCTGGTAATAATTTTCCTTCTAAATACTCTAATGAAGCTCCACCACCTGTTGAAATATGAGTCATTTTATCAGCAACACCTGCTTTTTCAACAGCAGCAGCAGAATCTCCTCCACCAATAACTGTTACAGCATCTATGCTTGCTAATTTATTAGCTATAGAATTTGTACCGAAAGCGAATTGTTCAAATTCAGAAAGTCCAGCAGGTCCATTCCATAATACTGTTGCAGCATTTTCTAATTCTTTAGAATAAAATTCTACTGTTTCTGGTCCTATATCTAACCCAATCCATCCTTCTGGCATTTCTGTTGTTTTTACTACTTTACTTTCTGTGTCTTTATCAAATTCTTTTCCTACTTTTGTATCTACTGGTAACATGAATTTAACACCTTTTTCTTTTGCTTTTTCCATTAGTGAATTTGCTAAGTCTAATTTATCTTCTTCACAAATTGAGTTTCCAACTGAATGTCCCTGTGCTTTAAAGAATGTATATTCCATAGCTCCAACTATCATTAATGTATCAACTTTTTCTAATAGTTTCTCTATAACCTCTATCTTATCTGATACTTTTTTACCACCCATAATTGCTACAAATGGTCTTTTTGGATTATTTAATGCTTCTCCTAGGAATTTTAATTCTTTTTCTATTAAAAATCCTGATACTGCTGGTAAATATGCTGCTACACCAGCTGTACTTGCATGTGCTCTATGTGCTGTTCCAAATGCATCATTTACATATATTTCTGCTAAGCTTGCAAGTTCTTTAGAAAATTCTGGATCATTTTCTTCTTCTCTTTTATCAAATCTAACATTTTCTAATAGTATAGCTTCTCCTTCTTTTATGTTACTTACTAATTCTTTTGCACTTTCTCCTATTATATCTCCTGCTAATTTTACTTCTTTTCCTAATAGTCTTGACAGTTCTTTTGCTACTGGAGCTAGTGAAAATTCTGGTTTTACCTGTCCCTTTGGTCTTCCTAAATGTGAGCATAAAATAACTTTTGCATTATTATCTAATAAATATTTTATTGTTTCTAATGCTCCTACTATTCTTCTATTGTCTGTAATGTTTAAGTTTTCATCTTGTGGTACATTGAAATCACATCTTACAAGTACTTTTTTTCCTTTTATGTCTATATCTCTAACTGTTTTTTTGTTCATTTAAATTCTCTCCCTTCAAATGTAAATCAAAATTTTTTCTTCGTTTTAACGGGCATGGTGCACCATCCCCCTACGATTATATTTAATATTTTTTAGTTTTTCTTTTTTATTATTTCAAGGGTAGACATGAAGCCCACCCTATACAATAATATTATTTATTTGATGTATATATCGCTAAATCTACTAATTTATTTGAATATCCCCATTCATTATCATACCATGCGACTAGTTTTACAAATGTGTCTGTTAATTGTATTCCTGCTTTGGCATCAAATATTGATGTGTGTTCATCGTTTATGAAATCTGATGATACTACTAAATCATCAACATATTCTATTATTCCTTTCATCTCGTTTTCAGATGCTTTTTTTATTGCTTCACATATTTCTTCATATGTTGCTGGTTTTCCTAAGTTACATGTTAAGTCTACTACTGAAACATCTACTGTTGGTACTCTAAATGACATTCCTGTTAATTTTCCGTTTAATGATGGTATTACTTTTCCTACTGCTTTTGCTGCTCCTGTTGAAGATGGTATTATATTAGCTGCTGCTGCACGTCCACCTCTCCAGTCTTTTTTAGAGGCTCCGTCTACTGTTTTTTGTGTAGCTGTTGTAGCATGAACTGTTGTCATAAGTCCATCTTTAATTCCAAAGTTGTCATTTATTACTTTTGCAAGTGGTGCTAAACAGTTTGTTGTACAAGAAGCGTTTGAAATTATATTCATGCTTGGATCATATTGGTCATTATTAACTCCCATAACAAACATTGGAGCATCTTTTGATGGTGCACTTATTATTACTCTTTTTGCCCCTGCATCAATATGTGCTTGTGCTTTTTCTAATGTTGTAAATACTCCTGAACATTCTAATACATATTCTACTCCTAGTTCTCCCCATGGAATGTTATGTGGATCCATCTCATTATATACTTTAATATCTTTTCCGTTTATCGTTAGTGTGTTTTCTTCTCCTTTTACTTCTCCATTGAATTTTCCATGTACAGTATCATATTTTACCATATATGCCATATAATCTGCTGTTATGAATGGGTCATTTACTGCTACGATTTCTACCTCCTCTTTTCCTAAAGCTGCTTGGAATGTTAATTTTCCAATTCTTCCAAAACCATTAATACCTACTTTAATTGCCATTTAAATTTCCTCCTTTAATTATGGTACTTATTGTACCCATATTATTAAATTTTATTAACCTTGATTATTGTACATCAAATTTAAATTCTTTGCAAGGGGTAAATAATAATTATTAGTTATTTTGTTCAAAGAATCTATTTTTTATTAGCTAATACTTCCTATAATCTTATCTTTTTCTATAATATCTATTTTTACTGTTTTAATTTTATTTTCTAAATTTTCTTTTGATTTTACTTGTAGCATCATATAGTTTGGAGTATGCCCTTTATAGTATTCTCCTTCTTTTTCTTCAAATAAAACTTGTACTTTTTTTCCTATATAATTATTGTTATATGTATTTTGCATTTTGTCTGACAATTCTATTATTTTTTTACTTCTTTCTTCTTGTATTATATTAGCAATTTGATTGGGCATTTTTTCTGCAATTGTTCCTTTTCTTTTTGAGTATTTAAATGTATGTATTTTATAAAATCCTATTCTTTTTAAAAATTCATAAGTTGTATTAAATTCTTCTTCTGTTTCCCCTGGAAATCCCACTATTATATCTGCCGTTAATAATAGGTTTGGATATGCTTTTCTTAAAATTTGCACTCCTTCTTCAAAATCTTGCGTTGTATATTTTCTATTCATTCTCTTTAAGGTTTCATTACATCCGCTTTGTAGTGACATATGAAATTGATTACATATTTTTTCTATTTTTCTTAAATCTTCTACAAACTTTTCTGTTATTAGTTTTGGCTCTAATGAACCTAATCTTATTCTTTCTATTCCTTCAATTTTATTTATTTCTTTTAGTAAATCTATTAAATTTATTTTCTCATCAAAATCTATTCCATATGAAGCAATATGTATTCCTGTAATAACTATTTCTTTTATGCCTTTTTGGGCTATATCTTTAATTTCACTAACTATATTTTCTATTTTTCTGCTTCTAACTCTTCCCCTTGCATATGGAATAATGCAATAAGTACAAAAGTTGTTACACCCATCTTGTATTTTTATAAATGCTCGTACTTTCTCTGTATATGTAGTTTTTCCAAAATCTTTATATTCTTTTTGTTTGTTTATGTCTGATACTATTGCTTGTTTTTCTTTGTATCTTTCTACATATTCTAAAATGTCATTTTTTTCATTATTTCCAAGTACTAAATCTATTTCTTCTATTTGTTCTAATTCCTTTTTCCCAACTTGAACATAACAACCTACTATTACTAATGTTGAATTTGGATTAATTTGCTTTGCTCTTCTTAGTATTTGTCTAGATTTTTTATCTGCCATGTGTGTTACAGTACATGTATTTACAATATATATGTCTGCTATTTCTTCAAATTCTACTATTTTATATCCATTATCTATAAATTTTTGTTTCATTGCATTTGTTTCATATTGATTTACCTTACAACCGTAATGTATAGAACGCTACTTTTCTTTTCTTGTTTTTCATTTTATAACTCACTTTCATTTTTTTTATTTCTATATGCTAATGTATTTTTTCAAATATTTGTTTTGTTTGGTTTTATTGCTACTAAATTTTTCTCTGCTTCTTCTACAATAATATTATATAGCTTTTCTTGCTCATCTCCATTTTCTGCAAACATTACTGCTATAATATATTTTTAACCAACCTGCCAATATATTAATTTTTACCTTATATTTTAGATTCTTATTGAATTGTTTTTCCTGTGAAATTTTCTAAATTTAATGTTTTACATGCATTTTCTATGTTTTTCTTTGTTTAGAAAATGATTACTTATACTAATTTCATATGTATCGTTTTTATTTTTTTAGTACTCATCTAATTCCATTCTTGTTGCACGTCCTTTCTGCATTATTAGGTACCATATGAAATCTGTAAATTCCATTTTTTATTTTCCTAAAAATGCCCTTTCTTTGCTCTTATACAATTTACTGCTTTTGTTTTTTATTTATTTTTTTGTATGACATATGGCAACCCTGACATTATTATATCAAATTTGCACTACTTTTCATACATTTTTCATATAATTTTTCTTAAGTTGACAGCATTGCACTATGTGAGGCTATTCTGTTTTTACCAATATTTTGCGCCTACATCAGGCACTCTTTATTATATATTTTTCGTTTAACTGTTCATTTATTATATTTAATTCAGAAAAATTAAAATAAATATATATATTTTTGTATTCGTCTAACTCTATTTTGTCTATTAACTCATAAAGTATTTTTTTGCTTGGATTTTCTAGTTTCAAAAATTCTTCTATAGTATTCTCCATTTCTTCATTATCCTCTGATTTTTCTTGTTTTTCAATTATGAGTTTAATTTTATCTTGTATAATTATTTGCTGCCTTTTTAATCCTTCCCTCTCTTCTATAAATTCTTTTGAATATCTATGATATTCTTCATCTGTTATAATTTCGTTTAAATTATCTCGATATAATTTCTCTAGCTTTTTGGATACTTTTTCTATTTTTTCTACTATATCTCTCAAATTAGATTTCTCTTTGTCAATTATATTATTATAATTGTTTTTGCACTTTTCATATATTTCTTTTAAAGTATTTTTATCACAATAAACTTTACATATATCTCTTATTGCATTTAATGTTTTCTCCTCAAATTTATTATAGTTGTAACTTGATGTTTTACATTTTTTGTCTTTTCCTCTTGCTAAACTACAATCAATATATCCTATTTTTTCTTTTTTTCCTCTATAACAAACTCTTGATTTTCTTCCACAATTATGACAAAACATCAATCCTTTAAATAAAAAGTTATACTTTGTGGCTGATATTGTTTTTTTATCTTTTATTATTTCTTGTACCTTATAAAATAATTCTTTTGATATAATTGCTTCATGCGTGTTTTCTACTCTAATGTATTCTTCTGGAGTTTTCTTTCTCTTTTTCTTAATTTTATATGATATCGAAACACATTTATTTTGAACTGTATTTCCAATATATGCTTCATTTATTAGTATTGCTCTTATGCTTTTTGGATTCCATGTTTCTCTTTGATATGTCATATTCATATATTGGCTAGGTGTTTTTATTTTTTCATTATCTAATATAGTAGCAATTCTTTGAAAACCATTACCAGTAGAATATAATTCAAAAATTCTTTTTACAATGTATGAAACATTTTCATCTATTTCTAGTTTGTTTTTACAACTACTACTTTTTTTATATCCATATGGTGCAAAACTTCCCAAATACTCACCTTTTAGTTCCTTTTCTCTTAAAACTCCTTTTATTTTTTTTGATATATCTTTTGCATACATATCATTTATAATTGCTTTAAATGGTGTTACATCATTATTAGTGTTGTCCAAAAATGTGTCTACCCCATCTAATATAGAAACATATCTAACCCCTTTTTCAGGGAAATAGTTTTCTATATAATATCCTGTTTTTATGTAATCTCTACCAAGCCTTGATAAGTCTTTTGTAATAACCATGTTTATTCTTTGTGTTTCTATATCTAAAATCATCCTATTAAACTCTGGTCTTTCAAATGTTGTTCCGTGAAATCCCATCATCTATGTATTCATCAATAAAAATGAGTTCATTTTCTTTTATGTACCTTTGTAAAATATCTCTTTGATTAGAAACACTTTCACTTTCTAGTTTATCTCCATCTTCGCGAGATAAACGTATATAAATTCCTACTTTAAAAGTTCTATTTACTGTGCTACCGATTGCTAAAAACCATATTTCTCACTCTCCCTTTTGTTCCTAGCAATCACCTGCTTAGGAAACATTCTAATGCTTTTTTTGATTTTTTTCAACCTTTTCTTTAGTGTTTTCTTCTATATATATTTCAAATGCTTCTCCTATACTTGTATTTATGTCTTCCTTTTCCGAATTAAATATGCAATATACCTTTTCCCTATCTCTCTGTCCTTCCATCTTCCACCTTCTTTGAATTCTCTTTTTTATAGATATATTAAAAATTGCATAAAAAAATAACAAGTTTTGTTTACTTGTTATTTAATATATTCATTTTTAGGTGCACTAATACCCTTAAAATAGAAATTTACTTTTAAACACACTTTTTCTGCTACGTTTTACACATTGCATTTTATGTGTTAC
This sequence comes from uncultured Clostridium sp., assembly GCA_947088765.1. Taxonomy (GTDB): domain Bacteria; phylum Bacillota; class Clostridia; order TANB77; family CAG-508; genus CAKPSH01. The sequence continues at coordinate 16,775 of CAMUHU010000028.1, forward strand.
AAGATTTACCTTTGCCACTTTGCAAAGTCGTCACTTTACCTTTGTTATTTCACAAAGTCATTGCTGAAAATCAGCTTACCCTATTTCTAGGTATCACTATATAATTTATACTACATAGTGAGCAATTTTTAATATACTTATATTGTACTACATTTTTTTAGAAATTGGAATATACAAACCCTAATTTTTTTCGCCTTACTGTGTCAAGTATTTCAGAACTTTTTTATGTCCAGTTGTTCTAAAACTATAATTTTATATTAAAAATCTCTTTACAAATAAAAAGAATTTGTAATTTTTAAATATTTTCTTATACTCTATTGTTTTTTATCTATATACTCTTCTACCAGTTTTATTAATTCTTTTGCTGTTTCAATCTGTGCTTCAGTTTTTTCATTTGATGGAACATATTGATCATCATAGTCACTACGTTCTCTAACTGTTTGTGTCTGTGCTATTTTACTTCCAATTTTTCTAGGAAAATTTTCTGTTTTTACATAGTTTTTATTAAAATATGATATTACATCTTTATGCTTTTTAAAATCCACTCTCTCTAAAGCAAGTACTGCTCTTATTGCATAAAAAATACTATAATAAGCTCTATTATTTGTACCTATTAAATCATTATTATCATATAGTAATTTTGCACTTATTAAAGCTTCTTTAGATTTTTCTAGTCTATATTTAGCAAATTCTATAGATGTTTTTTCTTCTTCCATTATATTTCAACTCCTTCTTTTTGTATATTCATATAAAAAGGAATTGCTTTTAGCCAATGATTAAACATATCTATATTTATAATTAACGGTGATAAATCAATGTCAAAGTTATTATTCCATTCAATATCATATGCTAAATCTACAATCTTTTCATTATATTCCTCAATCTCTATATTACTCAAATCAGTTAAAATCATAATATCTATGTCAGAACTTTTGTCAAAGTCCCCTCTTGCATATGAGCCATAAAGTATTATTTTTTTTAATCTATTGCCTAAAATCTTGTTTACTCCTAGTATAAACTCATCTATAATTTTATTTATATTTTTTGGTATCTTTTTCATAAAGTTCTTCACCATCCTTGTTTCTATTTAATAATACATAACTATTATAGCACATATTTCTATTTTTGTAACCTTTTTATTTGATTTATTACTTTTCTCAAATTGTTTTCATAAATAAAATTCTTCTATATTTTGTTATTTTATCACATAATATATCAAAAATAATGCATTATTATCGTAGGCAATTGCTATTTTATTTTCTTATTTTGTTGGTAAAATCCACTCTGCCTCATGGATACCTTTGCCATTTACAAATGGTTCGCCACTATTAGGCACCGTAAGGGACTTTCACCCTAAAGCTATTGCCCATTTTGGGTACACAAAATTAAAACTGGCACCTAAATGGTGCCACTAACTTTATACTTATTTTAATTCATTTAAGGTATCAAATACACTTTCACTTATACTTTTATTACCTATTTGCGTGTTATTAGCTCCTACTATTTTTGAGTTTGAAAGTCCTGTTTGCCTTTTTATTAACTTATCAATTTTTCTTAAATTAGACATTTTTTTCTTTGTCTCAATTTCATGATGATGTCTTGCATTAGAATTACGATATCTTAAATGCATAATAAAGAAATATATGAATCCAGCTAATAATAATATCCATTTGTATTCAAAATCTACTAATAACATAACTATAATTGCTAGTAATTCTACTAAACAAGAAAATCCTAATAGTTTTGGCATATGGATAGGAACACTTCCCATAGTTTCTTTTGTTCTAGCATTTACAGCAACATAGTGTAAGGTACTATTGTTTCCATTTTTTTGTTGGTAGCTATATAGCCATACTGGTAAATATGCTGTTTTCCATTGTTTACCTTTTACTTCTAGTTGTTCTGATTGCCAATTAACACCTCTATCATATTCTTTTAAGGTTTCATTTGCTGAAAATCTTGCTATATCTTTTGCTTGTGCATCTACTATTATTCTTAATTGTTCAATGTTTGCATCTCTTCTTTCTGAAGTATATCCCTTTAAATAATTAGCATTATATTTTGCACTATTTTCAATATCAAATGGCATGATAGAATTAATTATATTATTAGTTTTGTTTGAGTTTTTCTTCAATTTATCTGAACTTGACTCTACTGTAAGCCCTTCTATTTGCAAATCAAACTCACGTTCAACTTGGTATAAATCTACATCATAATATGTCCTTCTATTTTCTCCACTTCCTCTAGTATACCTTTTAACTTCATGTTCTCCATGTCCTCTAAAATTAGCATGTGAATTAATATCAACTATCATATATGGAAAATAAACCCCCATTATATTATCTGTTGTAAATTCTTCTTTAAATTTTGGATGAGCAAAGAATTTTCTTTTTCCTACAAAGTTTTCAATATGCTTTTTTGCGTCATCCCTTGTTAAGTTAAAAGGTAAGACTACATCTGGAATAACTCCATTAGGGATTTGTTGATTGACTGATAATGTATTTCTACACCAATGGCATCTTGCTTGCGTGCTTTCAGAAGTGTCAATAACAACTTCTGCACCACAACTACTACATTTAAACGTTTTAATAGTCTGTGAATCTTCTACAATGTCTTGTGCACCTGAACCAATTATTTCTCTTTCTAGTTTACTTATATCAGTTTCAAGTCCTTGTATTTTCTCAGGTTCAAATTCATGCCTACAAAAATTACATCTTAAACGACCTGTTTTGGCATTTACAGAAATATCTGTTGCTCCACATTTAGGGCATTTATTTTGTCCATCTTTTGAACCTTCGTCAGTTTTAATAATTTTGGGCTCATCGCTTAATATTTTATCATCTTCCATTAGCTTATCCCTCCAAAATTTTCTTCTTTTGTTCATCATAATCTTCTTGTGTAATAAGTCCAGCATCTAACATTTCTTTCATTTTCTTTAATTTCTCCATTGGGTCATCTTTCTTTTCTTCTGGTTGATTTACAGGTTGTTGTAAATTATTCATAATTCCACCAGTGGCATTCATACCCATTCCCATAAATGCCATACTTGCTGCTCCACCATTTGAGCCAGCTGCCTCTAATCCACGAGCAACAGATTGTTGCATAAATGCATTTCCACGTGCTCCTGATAATGCATCTACTTTTTTTACCTCTTTTAATAAATTTCTAGTATCTTCATCATATTCTATGGCTTGAATAGCTACTTTTACAATCTCAAGTCCTCTATCTGATTTCCAACTATATCCTTCTTCAACTGCTTGTGATAATGACTTAGCAAATCCAACTTGATCACCTTGAATTTTTGCCATACGATTGCCTTTGCTAGGTTCATTTGTATAGTTTGAAAATGCACTAGATAAACTGCTAACAACTTCATTAAATAATTGTGCTCCTGCATCATTATCCATATCCGCAAAGTCAAATACTTTACCTTCTAATAAATATGCTACTGGTACAAACTTCTTTATAAATAGTATTGGATCTACTATTTTTAATGTATATGTACCTCTTGTTACTGCACCAACTTGAGCATTTAAGTATGCATCATCCCAATAAATTTCAGATTGAGTACCAAATCTATTATTAGGAATTTCTTTTAAATTAACATATACTGCACTTTGATTAGAACTTGGTTGTCCTCCAAATTTAAATCTTTCCCAGCTTTGACTAATTAAAGAAGATACTATTCCATCACCCGAAAAAATTGATTTTGCATTTGGGTCGTCTGATGTAAATGTAAATCCTCCTGGTTCTGTAATACATCCTGTTATTCCTCCATCTTGTATTGTTATAAGAGCCATTCCATCAGGTACTAATATTTTACTTCCGTTTGTAATAATGCCATTTGAACCTTTTGTGTTTACTCCTCTTCCTGCATTTGTACTTTGCTGTACAGCTGGATAAATTCCAGCTGTGGCTGATACTCCTTGAATTGGTACTATATAATCTTTCCATTGATCTGCAAATGTTCCTCCTATTGCCCCTGCAAATGCTTTAATAAATCCCATAAAATCCCTCTTTCCTTTAAAATATTATATTTTATTTATATCATTAATGTCGAAAATTGTAAACAGTTTTTTTGCCATATTTACCAATATATGAAAGAAATGTGATAATGTCTTAAGTAAAGAAATGAGAAAATGTCCCA
>CAMUHU010000029.1 GCA_947088765.1 uncultured Clostridium sp.
TACTACAAATTTTTTATAAAAGTTTGTTTCACATCATTGACATACTTACAAAATATAAATAAAAAAATGTAAAAATATATTGAAAAACTAATAAAAATACAATATAATTAATACAATTTTTGACTGTACTGAGAAATAAAAACCAGTTATCTAAAATAAGTTGAAAGGTGGATTTATAATGTTTAATTTGGGTGGTTATGACATAGGCATAGACTTAGGAACAGCAACTGTAATTGGGTATGTAAAAGGTAAAGGAATAGTTCTAAGAGAGCCATCAGTTGTTGCAGTTGATAATAATACAAAAGATGTTCTTGCAGTGGGACAAGAAGCTAGAAGAATGTTAGGAAGAACTCCTGGAAGTATTGTAGCAACACGACCTTTAAAAGATGGAGTTATTTCTAATTATACAGTTACTGAAAAGATGCTAAAAAGCTTTATAACAAAGATTTGTGGAAGAACAATTTTTTCACCAAGAATTATGATTTGTATTCCATCACAGGTTACAGAAGTTGAGAAAAAGGCTGTTATAGATGCAGCTGGACAAGCAGGAGCAAGAAAGGTATATTTAATAGAAGAACCTATTGCAGCAGCTATTGGAGCAGGAATAGACATTTCAAAGGCATGTGGAAATATGATAGTTGATATTGGAGGAGGAACTACAGATGTAGCTGTAATATCTTTAGGAGGTTCGGTAGTAAGTACCTCTTTAAAAGTTGCAGGAGATAAATTTGATGAAGCAATTATAAAATATGTTAAAAGAAAATTTAATGTAATAATAGGAGAAAGAACAGCAGAAGATTTAAAAATAAACATTGGATGTGTATATCCAGGAGTTCAAGACTCTGAAATGGATATTAGAGGAAGGGATTTATCTTCAGGATTACCAGTAACTATAACAATCCATTCAAGCGAGATGATGGAGGCATTAATTGAACCAGCAATGCAAGTAGTAGATGCTGTGCATTCAGTATTAGAAAGAACACCACCAGAATTAATTGCAGACATAAGTCAAAAAGGAATATATATGACAGGTGGGGGATGTTTACTTAATGGGCTAGATAAACTATTACAAGAAAAAACAGGAATAAATGTAATGATAGCAGAAGACTCAGTATCATGTGTAGCATTAGGAACAGGAAAAGCATTAGACAATTTAGATGTATTAGATGGAAAGAAAATATTAAGATAATTTAAATGGGCACCATTACAGTGTCCATTTAGTTTTGTGTGCCTAGCATGGGCAATAGCTTGAGGGTGTTTGTAAAGAAAGGAGTTGCCCAAAATGTTAAAAGAAAATATTAAACAATTAATAAAATCAAATGGGCTTTCACAAGAAGAACTTGCAATAAAATTAAATGTGGTTAGGCAAACAATTTCTAAATGGGAACAAGGCTTATCTGTACCTGATGCAGAAATGTTTATCTCAATATCAGAAGTCTTTGAAATACCTGTAAGCACATTACTTGGAGAAAATATTCCTGAATCTAAAGTAGATGGTTAGAATAGCACCAATTATAATTATTGCCTAAATTATTGGGATTGTATTGACTCGAAAGAAAGTTTAAAATTGTTTGTAGCAACAAAATATAGGTTAGTTTTATAACTAATCTATATTTTTTGAAAAAAGAAATTATTATAGTAAACAAGATTATTGACAAAAATTTTTAAATTTTCTAAACTTAAATTAGTAAGTGCTTACAAAATAATTCAAAGGAGAGAAAATTAAATATGTATCATGGAAGATTTAAAGGAACTCATTATGCAGCAGGTTATAAATGGGGAGAGTTATTATATAAAAATAATAATATCATAAGTAATAAACACACATTTGTCATTACAGGAGAAAGAAAAAAATTTGCTAGTCAATGTTTACCAATTTATAAAAAATATTATCCGGAAATTTTAGAAGAAATAAAAGGAATTGCAGATGGGCAAAAAGATTCTTATGAGAATTTATATACTTTTCTATTAAGTATGTATTGTTTTGAATTTGATAATCATTGTACATGTATGGCACTAAAAGATGATAATAGTATAATATTTGGCAGAAATAGTGATTTTCTAGTAGATTTGGAAAAACTATATATGAATTGTTTATATAAATTAGATAATGTATATTCTTTTAATGGAAATACTACAGCTTTTGTTGAAATAGAAGATGGAGTAAATGAATATGGATTAGCTGTTGGATTAACATTTGTATATCCTACAATAATAAAACCAGGATTAAATAGTGGAATGTTAGTAAGGTATTTGCTTGAAAAATGCAAGACTACTGATGAAGTAATAGAAAGTATAAAACATTTACCAATAGGATCACAGCAAACTTTGACTGTTGCAGATAACATAGGAAATATTGTAGTTATAGAATGCAACGCAGAGCATATGGAAGTGATTAAACCAAATGAAGATGGAAATTTTATAGTTGCTGCCAATGAATTTAATTCGCAAAATATGAAAAAATATAATAACTATGAGGTAGATGTTTGGAGAGCAGAAGAGAGATATTCAGTTGCCTATAATTCATTAAGCGAAAATAATAATAATTTTTCTATTGAATTAGTAAAAGACATTCTATCTGGGAAATATGGATTTATGTGTCAATATGATAGAAAAACAAATGCAGATACTGTTTGGTCTGTAATATATGATATAAGGAATAGAAAGATTTATAGAGTAGAGGGAAATCCAAGTATAAAACAATTTAAAGAAGATAAACGATTAAAGTTTAACTAAATTAATAAAGGTTCCTATTTATGATACCCTCATTATTAAAAAGTATATACAAATGTTTGCAAATATTTGATTTTGTAAATGTTTTATTGTAAAATGAATATAATAATAGTTGCAATTTATCTTGCATAGCAGGTGCGACTGCCACAATAACCTAAAATTGAAGAAAAGGTATAGCCTTTTTACTTGATTAGGCAACGGAAAAATCGCACATTAAAGAGGAGGGATTATGGTACTGTGGTACGAAAATACTCCTCTTTATAAGTTTTAAGGAGGAAAATAATGAAGGGAATATCAAAATCTATAGATATATTTAATTCGGTTTCTAAAATGTTTAAAAGAAAATATGAAGAACAAGAGTAAGAATAGTACACATAAAACAATATAAATTTAGCCACTACAATACAACTAGAATTAGTAAAATGCAAATTTTATTTGTAAAAAGACTACACAAATAAAAAATAATGTGATACAATAAAAAACGAAAATTATAAAAAGCACATTGAAATGTATGAAATGAATGTTTATCAAAAAATAAAAAGAGAATTTGACATAAAGTTTTGAGAGCAATTTTGGTGCAATCGTTTCAACACAGAACTACCAAAACCCACTAAAATCAACAAAGTCTGGCAAAGCAAAAAAATGTGCAAATCAAGTGGTTAGAGGCCCGAAAGCCTTGAAAATAGAGAGAAAAATTAAAAAGGAGGAAGAAGAAATGTCGGGACATAGCAAATGGCATAACATACAAGCTAAAAAGGGAAAAGCAGATGCTGCAAGGGGAAAAATATTTACTAAATTAGGAAGAGAATTATTAATAGCTGTAAAACAAGGAGGTCCAGATCCAGCGGGAAATTCCAAATTAAAAGATGTTATAGCTAAATGTAAAGCAGCAAATATGCCAAATGATACAATAAATAATGCAATAAAGAGAGCAGCAGGAGAAGGTAGTAATGAGAATTACGAAGAAATTACATATGAAGGATATGGACCAAATGGAGTAGCAATTATAGTAAATGCCACTACAGATAATAGAAATAGAACAGCTGCAGATATAAGACATGCATTTGATAAATCAGGAGGTTCATTGGGAACTAGTGGTTGCGTATCATATATGTTTAATAGAAAAGGGATAATCATTATAGAACAATCAAGTACAAATATGAATGAAGATGAAATAATGATGTTTGCTCTAGACTGTGGAGCAGATGACTTTGAAGCAGGAGAAGACTATTATGAAATTTCGACAGTACCAGAAAACTTTTCAGAAGTTAGAGAAAAATTAGAAGAAAATGGTTTACAATTTGTGGAAGCAGACATTCAAATGGTTCCAACTTCATATATTAAATTAGATGAACATGGAGCAGAAGTTATGGAGAAATTATTAGACAGATTAGAAGATTTAGATGATGTATCAGAGGTATTCCATAATTGGGAAGAATAGAATTCTAATATAATATGAAGGACATATTTTGACTAGTCCTTTATATTATATTTGTATTTATTATAATAAAAATGCAAATATAAACATACTATAAAGATATATTAAAAGTTTACCTTAATATAATAATTAAAATGCGGGTGTAATTTAGTGGTAGAATGTCATGCTTCCGACCTGATAGCGCGGGTTCGATTCCCGCTACCCGCTCCACTACAAAATAGAGGGATATACCGATTTGGTATATCCCTCTATTTTAGCATTAGGCGAAATTTAGGCGAACCGTGGGTAAAAAAATTAAAACAATTTATCTAATTTCTTACTTGCTTTTTTATCCTCTTCTGAAACAGCATGTAGGTAATAAGCAGAAGCAGTAGCAGGAAGATGTCCTAATCTTTTTGCAATAGTAACAATGTCAATTCCTTTAGAAGCAAGTAAGCTTCCATTAGTGTGTCTTAAATCATGTAAAGTTATATACTTTAAATTATTATCTTTTATAAATTTAGTCCATTGTCTAGTATATGTTGAAGGGTAGCAATTAAATATTAATTCTTCTCCATCTTGTTTTGAATAAATATCTTTTAATTTGTTTAGCAAAACCGTAGGAGCAACAAATTGCCTTGAACGTTTATTTTTAGTTTCTTTCAATACAGTTCCGTTTACAGTTCTAACCTTATTTTGTTCAATATGTATAATATTATTTTTAAAATCTATATCTTTCCATCGTAATGCTAAAACCTCTCCACGTCTAGCACCAGTGTAAAAGGAGACATAGACCATTGTTTTGAATGGTTCTTCAGCTTTAGATAAAGCTTTAAACAATAATTTTATTTCTTCATTATTATATATTTCTTGCTCTTTTTTAGGCTTGTTTTTATTATTTGGAATAGCTACTTTATGAGCAACATTAACCTGCAACATTTCCCATTCAATGCCTTTTTCTAAAATCGAAGAAATTAGCTTTATGTCGTTTTTTATTGTTTTAGACGATAAATTATCTTCATTGCATAATTTATTTGCTAAATCTTGAATGTGAAGCTTTTTAAGCTTATTTATTTTATATCTACCGATAGCAGGACAAATATGTTTATTTAATTGATATTTATAATTAATTATTGTAGTGTCAGATAAGTTGTTTTTAGCATATTTATCTAAAAACATTTGAGACAACTCCGTAAAAGTTATATTATTTGATATATAATTATCTTTTTCAATTTCAGCAATAAATAAAACTAATTGTTTATCAGCTTCTTTGCTATTGCTAGCTTGTATGTTTTTAGAATATTTCTGATTATCAAGTTGATATTCTAATCTCCACACATTGGGTCTAATTTCTCTTTTATAACCTGCCATTAATTCACCTCCATTTTACCAATATATTTTCCACAATAAAATACCTCCTAGTATTGGAATAAGCAGTAAATTATACTGCTTTATCTTTCGTGTTATTTATTAATTTCAAATTTTCTATATATTTATAAATAGCTAGTTAATGTTTAAAGTTTTTGTTTTAGGTGAGTCATTTACTATGAATTGGACATTCATCTTTTTATTAAATAAAATATTAATTTTACTAACAATTTCGTCATAATTTGATTTCTTACTAAGTAATGTTTTTCGAAATTCACTAACATTATATGAAAACTCGATTCCGACATTATTGTCATCAATTTTACGAAGTTTTGTATTGATAAGATTTGCATACAACATTATTCGTCCTGTGTTTTTAAAATAATTTAGAATATCACTCCAACTTTCTAATTTATTATATGGTGCATTAACAGTATTAAAAGATTTTGAGCCAGTATCAGGAGGAAGAGAACTCGTGTTAGTTGAAAAATTAGATATTATTGATTTTAATTCAACTTTCTTACTTTTAAAAAGTTCGCTATAAGAAGTTATAAATATGCCTTGTTCTTCTTGTGCCCTTCTTGATAAGAACTGTATCTCGTCAATAGGTACACCTTTTTCGTACTGACTAATTTCGTATTTTAGCCCAGTAATGCGATATTCTAAAATAGCAGTAGATACAACATATTTGTTAGATAAATGTATTAATAAATCAATATAATCTTTTTTAGAATTACAGTTTTTAATATTCTTAACGAAATAAGGAATAAAGCATTTGTATGGCACTAATAATTCTGCAGCACCTTCATTAGCTTGCCACTCAAAGTTATCTATATCACACAGCGAAGATGAAATATAGTACTTTCTGTCTTCTGGATGCAATAAAAAATGCATCAGTTCATGAGTTAAATCAAAAATAGTGCTAATGGGCTCTTTTGAAGAATTGGTTATAATATAAGATTTATCAGGAAATTTGTTTTTTATAAGAAATCCTCCAATTTTAGTATCATTAAATTTATGAGGTTCGTAGATTATAATATCTTGAAAGTTATCTTTGAAAAATCTAGGAACATTAAATGTTTCTTTTACATCTATCTTAAAACTATCTCTTATATAATCGACTAATGTATATAAATCTTCTTTACTTAAAAAATTTATATTACCAAATTGCTCTAATATTTTTTCTATATTTGAGCATATTTCTAATGTATCTGTTGTATTCATATAAACTCCTTAATTATTTTTTGTATTTTTTATAAAGACTGATAATATGTTCGACATCTTCGTCATCTAATTTTAAATCTTGAGCTTCTTTAGCAAGATGCATATATAAGTCACCAATCTTTGTTTCTTCCTTTGAGTTTCGTATGTCTGACCTTCCTAGAAGGTAGTCTGTTGATACTCCAAAGTATTCAGCTAATTTTACTATGTATTCATCCTTTAATGGAACGCGACCAGTTTCAAGTTTACTTATTCCAGCTATTTCTAATCCTAATAATTTTGCTAATACATCTTGATTAATTTCTTTTTCATTTCTTAATTCTTTTATTCTATTCAAGATAATCAACTCCTTAGATATATTATAAACTATCTTGACAGGAAAGTAAACATAATTTCCTAAAAAGATAAAAAAACAAAAAAATGTTAAAAAATATCTTGACAAGATAAAATATGATATGATAATATTATCTCATCAAGATAAAAGGAGGTGAGAAAATGTTTGAAAAGTTAAGAAAAGTAAGGCAAGAAAAAAATATAAAAGCTAAAGATATTGCTGATAAACTAGGGCTAAAAACAGAAGGAGCTTATTATAAAAAAGAAACTGGCTCAGTACCTTTTACATTAGAAGAAGGAAAGATAGTAGCAGATATATTTAAAATGCCAATAGAAGAAATTTTTTTTACAAACGAGTTATCTCAATAAGATAATAAAGCAAAGGAGGAGCAAAAGTAAATGAGTAACTTGACGAAGTCAGAAGATAACACAGTTTTTGAACAAATCAAATTTTTATGTTCTCCTTATAATCCATACAATACAAGGAATACATTTTGGCTTGTTGAGGAAATGTTTGGATGGTCAAAGCCATCAAATTATATTGGAGGTAGTAATGATTTCAAGAGAACTACACATGAAAATATTTTTTCAGTACTATATCCATCTTTGAAACAGCAAGTATGTTTTGGAACAGGAAAAAAAGGTTATAAAAAATATGGTTCTAAAAAATTTATAGCTGATTTTGTAGATATTGAGAAAAAATGTATTTACGAAATAGATGGAGATAATCATAAGAATATGAAAATAGCAAAAAAGGATTTCTTTAGGGATAGATTTTTTATAAAAGAATTAGGATATAAAACTATAAGATTTACAAATAGAGAAGTAGAAAATTTACTTATGAGGATATTAAAAAATTTAGATAATGATGGAAAAGTGTTTTTGTTGAAAAAATATGCATGTCGATTTAATACTGTTGAAAGGTTGGGTGAAAAATGAGCGATTTAATAGCTTTAGATGTAAATGAATTAAACAAATTTAATTATAGTCAACTTGATGAAAATACTTCAAATGAATTAAAGGAAATAACTATTGAGTTATTAGCAATAAATAGTAGTTTTAAATATAGTGCTGGACAAAAACTTGCAAAGGCACAAGAGTTATTAGCTAAAAAAGGATATGGATGTTTTACAGAATGGTTTGAAAGTTATGGATTAAAAAAAGATAAAGCCTATGACTTGATTAAATTTTATAAAGTGTTTATCGGAAATCCCGACAAACAAGAAGAATTAAAACAATTATCTGCTAGCAAAATTTATGAAATAGGAAAACTAAAAGAAGAGCAACAAAAAGATGTGTTAGAAAATGTAAATTTAAAAGATATGACTGCTCAAGAAGTAAAAGAATTAACAAAACAACTAAAAGCAGAGCAGGAATATTCTAACGAACTTCAAGAAGCTATAAAAGAGAAGGACAAAAAAATAGAAGAATTAAAACAGCAGAACCAACCTAAAATAATCGAAAAAGAAGTTATAAAAGAAGTAAAAAAGGAAGTAATACCAGAAGGTGTACAGCAACAAATAGAACAATTAGAAAAAGAAAGGGACGAACTGTTTAATAATTATGAAAAGGCTAAAAGCACAATAGTTAGTATGAATAATGCTAAAAATAATGAAACAGCAGGAAAGTATTATGATTATGGATTTGATATGTTATCAGCAGAAATAGCAAGTTTTATAAGAAATGCATCTAAGTACACGTATATGGAACAGGAATACACAGAACTATCCACCCACAAGAAAACACTTTTAAAAAATGGAATAAAGAAAGTTGAAGATTGGCTATTAGATATGAAAAAAGCAATGAACGAAACTTTAATGATAGGAAATAATATTTATATAGAGGAGGAAAAATATAATGAGTAATGCTTTAGAAGTTACAATGCAAGAATTAGCAAAAAGTTTAACAGTAATGAATTATGATTATGCAGATTTTAAGAAAGATACAGTAAAAAGATTAAATGAGCATGACGAATTAATAAAAAAGAAAATACAGTTAGCACCTAATGAAGCAAAAAACATAAGGGATAGAGTAAAAATAAAGGTAAAAAGTATTTGTGAACAAAACAATTTAGAGTATCACAAAGTAAAATCAAAGATATTCCCAAGAGTGTATAAAGCGATAAATGATAAAAATCAAGTTGCTACATATAGAGAATTACCAAGTTTCTATTTTAATGAAATAATGCAAGACATAGAAAATTTAGATATATCTGTTCAAGATATAGTGAGAGGAGAGGAAAATGTTAGAATGTCTAATTAATTTGTGGGTTGAAATAACTACACCTTTTCTTAAAAAAAGAATATTAAAAAAATATCGTGAAGAAAAAGCCCAAGAGATTATGGAAGAGTATCTAAAGGAAGACAAAACATGTATAGGCATTTATGATAAAAAAGGACACCTTAAGGAGATAAGAAGGTTTAAGGTAATATAACAAACAGGAGGCGAGAAATGGAAGAGAACTTATTAACAATAGACGAAGTAAAAGAATATTTCAATGTAAAAGACAATAGAACAATACTTAAATTTATTAAACAAGGTTTACCGTTTATTCCAATTCGGAACAAGAGAAAAGAGATTTGACCGAAGAGATGTATTAAAATTTGCAGAAAATCAAAAACAATTAGGAGAAATTGAGAATATTTCTTATATAAAGAAAAAAGTAAAAAACAAAAAAGTAGATATAGACTTTGAAAAAAGAAGAATAAACCTTGAAATGAATAAGGTTGTTTAAAGAAAGGAATGGAGATGAGAACTAATGACTAAAACACGCAAAAGAAAAATAAAAAGCATGATAGTAGAAATAATAGATTGTACACTAAAAAAGAAGAACATTAGTCCTTCTTTATACTATCAATAAATTCATTTAGTTTTTGTAATTGTTCAGGAGAAAGATGTTTAGCATTGTTTACTAGTTTTTGTAATTCAGGTGTAAGTATGTTGGAAAATTGTTCATTTACAAGATCATCAATAGAAATTCCTAAACCATTACACATTTTTATAACGGTTTCAACAGCAGTACCACCAATACCTTTATTTAAGGCAGTATGTATAGTGGTATGTGGAACCTTAATAGTTTCAGCAAATTGTCTAATACTTTTATATTTTACCAAAATAAGATTTTTAATTAATTCAGTTTCCTTATCCATATAAAACCTCCTAGCATTATTATAGCAGGAAAAAAGGAAAAAGTAAATAAAAATGTTCGAAATTCCGAAAGAAATTTTATAAAAAGTATTGACAATGTTCAAAAAACAGTATACAATACAAATACAAAATACGAAATACCGAACAGAAAGGAGTTAAAATGTACAATAATTTATTAGCAGAAATAGCAAGAAAAAGATTAACAAAACAAGACATACGAGAAAAATTAAATGTAAGTCAATCAACATTTTATTCAAAATTAAATGGAGAAACAAGTTTTACTTTAGATGAAGCATTTCTAATATATAAAAGTTTTTTCCCTGAAATTGATTTCTTGTATTTGTTTGAAAGGAGTGAAAACTAATGACACTAAAACACAAAAGAAAACTAAAAAGCATAATAGCAGAAATAATAGCAAACTTATTAATAGCGATAGCAATATTAATTAAATGTCTAATACCAGCAACAATATTAATCTTAATAATAGTAATGACACATCTTACATACGAACAATTTAGACAAGCTATGATAGTTGTAAGTTTTGTAGGAACAATGATAGCAGTAATAAAAGTACTTAGAGAACCTGAAGGAGGTGGGAAGAATGGATAGATGTGAAGAAATAAGAAATTATCATAATACAACATTGCCGAAAATGCAGAAAACGAAAGAAGAAGCTAGAATACATCTAGCAGAAATAAAAAGCGTATCAGAGCAGATACAAGGCAACTCTGATACACATTAGTAAATTAATATTTCCATATCAATTATAGCAAAAGTAAATAAAAAATACAATAGTACATTGAAAATTGAATAAGTTTATCAGAAAATGCAGTAAAAATACTTTTGAAAAATATCTTGACAGAAGAAAAAACTGTGGTAAAATTATAACAGAGATAATATTATAAAAGAGGAGGGATTTTATGAGTAAAATAAATGAAAAACTAGAAGAATTGACATCTAACATATTATTAAGTAATGATATGTATAAAGTCCCTGTTGATGTAGTAAAAATAGCGAACTCAAATGATATAAAAGTTTTTGAAGCTAGTTTAGTTAGTAAAATTTCTGGAGCAATAAGATATAAAAAAGAAACAAAAAAATATGAAATTCTAGTAAACAAAGAAGATACAAAAGTAAGGCAAAGATTTACAATAGCACACGAAATAGGGCATTATTTTTTGCATAAAGATTTTTTAAAAAACGAAGGAGTACACATAGATGCAATACTATATAGAGCAAACAATGAAAATGAAGAAGAAGCTAAAAAGAGGGAAAAAGAAGTAGATTATTTTGCGGGGGCGCTACTAATGAATAAAACTCTTTTAGAAAAATTACGAAATGAAAACAGTATAACAGAATTGGCGGAGATATTTGATGTTTCAGTATCTGCAATGACTGTTAGATTAGATATATTAGGGATTTTATGAAAGAAAATAAAAAAATCCCTGCAAATAAAGATTATAAGACAATAATTTCTTCAATATTTGAAACTGAAAAAGAAAAACAAGAGATAGAAACACAAGAGAAAAATATTCCAGTAGATGAAGTTAAGAAAAAATGGGATATGAATGACAAAATAGTAACATTATTTGTAGAGAATATAGGAAAAGACCAAGATTTAAGAAGTAAATATGCAAAAAAATTAATGACAATATTAATAGTCGAATTAATAGCATTAATAGTAATATTTATTTTAAAAGGAACAGGCACTTTAAACTATTCTGATGCAACATTTAATATTTTTGTAACTGGAGGGATTGCAGAAGTATTTGTGTTAGTTAGAGTAATAGTAAAATACTTATTTAAAGACAACCTAACAGAAGCACTAAAAATAATAATTACCACAAATAACAATAGAAAGATATATAAAAATAGGAAAAATAATACCAATAAAAAAAACTGATAAACCTTGAAAAATCAAGGTTTTTTCTATTACAAAAAAATAATAAAAAAGTTATATAAAAAGTATTGACAATTACGTGTCGAAATGATAATATATACGTGTCGAAGGGAGGTGGACTATATGAGGAAACTTCTTCAAAGAATTAAAAAAGCTCTTGACCCCGACCAAAGGAAACAAGAGCACAGACAAGCTCATAATAGAGAGCAAGTCAAATTAATTCTTCAAGGGTTAGACATTATAGGCTAATAAAAGCCTAAGACCTTCTCCTTAACTTTAGTATATATTAAAAAGATACGAAAGTCAAGGGGAAGGAGCCTATATTATGGAGGAACGAAAATTGAATGTAAGTTTTGCAAAAACGGGAAATGGGTATTTAACAAGCAGAATTGTAATACCTATAACAGATTTAAGGGATATGGGGATTACTCCAGAAAATAGGAGTATAAAATACTATTACAATAAAGAAACAAAACAAATAATAATTGAAAAAGATAATTAAATATAAATAAAACTATTTAAAAACTGCATTAGCCTGAGAAACTTATTGACAGTTTTTAAATAGCCCTAAAAACTATTTATGAAAATAGTCTGTTTGTAGTATAACAAAAAATAGCCTAATTTTCAAGTAGTTTTTTGGAACTTTGAAAAGGAGGCTATTTTTTATGAGTAATGAAGAATTACAAGAGTTAAAAGAACAAATAAAACAAGAAATATTAGCAGAGATGAATACAAGAAAAAGAGTGGGTACAGTATGGGAAATTGTAAAAAAAGAATATGAAGAACAAATAAAAGAAGTAAATAAAATTCCAAACGATAATCATTCATTAGAAGACGCAATAAGAACAATAATAAGAGCAAAATATGGTGTTAGAAGTGTAGCAAATCTTAAAGCAGATTATGACGAAGTAAAGGAAATTGTAGAAGGCATATTAGGAATAATGAAAAATGCTCAAGAGAAGTTGGTTAAATGTTAGAAAACAAAACAGTAGTAGATAGCGAATGGGAAGACCTAGAAATCCACACAAATTAGGAAGAATATTACAATAATTTAGCAGAGCAAGATGATATTAGATACCAAGATAAAATTTTTGATGAAATAAGTAGGGAGGAATTATAAGTGCAAGATTTAATAATAGTAAAACAATTACCTCAAATAGAGGAACATTTAAAAGAATTATCAATACAGATAGACGAAAAAGTAAACAATGCAAAAAGTTTAGTTTGTACAGAAGAAAATGTAAAGACAATAAAACAAGTAAGGGCAGATATAAACAAAGAATTTAAAGATATAGAACAACAAAGGAAATTAGTAAAAGAACAAGTTTTAGCACCATATATGCAATTTGAAGACATATATAAACAATATATATCAGATAAATATAAAAGTGCTGATAGCGATTTAAAGCAAAAAATAGATAGTGTAGAAAGCGAATTAAAAGCAAAAAAAGAACAAGAAATAAAAGAATACTTTGAAGAATATAAAACAGCTAATAATCTTGATTTTATTGAATTTGGACAAGCAAATATTAATGTAACACTAACAGCAAGTATGAAAAGCTTAAAAGAACAAGCAAAAAGTTTTATAGATAAAATAATAGACGACTTAAATTTAATAGAAACACAAGAATATAAAGCAGAAATATTAGTTGAATATAAGCAAACATTAAATGTAAGTCAAGCAATAACAACAGTAACAAACAGATTTAAAGCTGTTGAAGAAGAGAAGAAAAAAGAAGAACAAAAAGTAGTACATATACAAATGAATAAAAATCATGAGATAACGCAAAAAAGTTATGAAGAATTAGAAGATGTTATGAATAAACCACTAGAACAACCAAAAGAGGAAAAACAAGAAGATATTTTAACATTAAAATTCACAGTAAAAGGAACTAGAACAAAACTAAAAGTATTAAAAGAATTTTTAGAAAGAGAGGGTTACGATTATGAGTAATCAATTAGCAACAAATAAGCCTAAATTTAGTATAGCAATACAAAGCGATATGTATAAAAATCTGATAAATCAAACATTAGGAGACAAAGACAGGTCAACAAGATTTATAGCAAGCATATCAAGTGCAGTAGCAACAAATCAATCACTACAAGAATGTGACGCAGGAACAATATTAAGTGGAGCATTGTTAGGAGAAAGCTTAAATTTAAGTCCTAGTCCTCAATTAGGACAATATTATTTAGTACCATTTAATGATAGTAAAAAAGGATACAAAGTAGCACAATTTCAATTAGGGTATAAAGGATACATACAATTAGCAATAAGAAGTGGGCAATATAAAAAACTCAATGTACTAGCAATAAAAAGAGGAGAATTAGTAAAATATGACCCATTAAATGAAGAAATAGAGGTTAATTTAATAGAAGATGAAGAAGAAAGAGAAAATGCAGAAACGGTAGGATATTATGCGATGTTTGAATATACAAATGGTTTTAGAAAGTCTATGTATTGGTCAAAATCAAAAATGGAAAAACATGCCTTAAAATATTCAACAGGATACAAAGCCAAAAAAGGCTATACATATTGGGAAAAAGACTTTGACGGAATGGCATACAAAACAATGCTAAGACAATTAATTTCAAAATGGGGAATTATGAGTATTGATATGCAACAAGCAGTAGAAAAAGATATGGCTACAATTAATACTGATGGAACTTATGAATATGTAGACAATGAAGATACTATAGTAATTGAACAAACAGAGGAAACAGATACTGTAACTCAGAATGAAGAAAATGAAAAAGAAGTGAGCATGAATGAACTATAAAAATGAAGTTTGGTTAGATATAAAGGATTGGGAAGGAATATATAAAATTAGTAATTATGGAAGAATAAAAAGTTTTAAAAAGTCTAAAAAAGGTAAGGTATTAAAAATTACCAATAAACCTAATAATTATCTATCTTTAGTACTTAGTATACAAAGAGATAATCGCACAATAAGGCAAAGTTGTAAGTTACATAGACTTGTTGCTACTGCATTTCTTCCCAACCCAAACAATCTAAAAGAAGTAAATCACATTGATTTTAATAAACATAATAATGAGGTTGATAATTTAGAATGGGTAAGTAAAAAAGAAAATACATTACATGCAATAAAAGGTAAACCTCAAATTATAAACCATTTAATAGATTATAACAAGAATAGAAAACCAAAAACAATAATTCAATTTGATAAAAATATGAAATATATAAATAAATTTAAAAGTAGTGCAGAAGCACAAGAAAAAACAGGAATATGCTCAAGAAATATTTTGCAAGTATGTTCAAAAACCCCGTTTGATAACAAAGGCAATATTAGAAAAACAGCAGGAGGATATATCTGGAGATATGAATGTGAGGTGATTAAAAATGGAATATAAGATTTTAGCAAGTTGTAGTACAGGCAATTGTACAATAGTTAGAGACATTGTAGCGATAGATATGGGGATTAGTTTTAAAAAGCTAGGAAAGTACTATAAAAAATTGAAAATTGTGCTATTAACTCATATTCATTCCCTCAGACCATTTCAAAAAAGAAACAATAAAGAAATTAGCACAAGAAAGACCAACTTTGAGATTTGCTTGTTGTGAATGGTTATTAGAACCGTTACTCAAATGTGGAGTAAATAAAAAAAATATAGACGTACTAGAAATTGGCACAAAATACGATTATAGACTATTTAAAATTGTACCAATTAAATTATATCACGATGTACCTCAATGTGGATATAGAGTTTTATTTGATAATTATAAGGTGTTTTATGCAACAGATACGAATACATTAGAAGGAATAAGCGCTAAAGATTATGATTTATATTTGGTAGAAGGCAATTATGAAGATGAAGAACTAGAAGAAAGAATAAGGCAGAAGCAAGAAACACAGCAATATTGTTATGAATATAGAGCAAGGTACACACATTTAAGCAAAGGACAAGCAAGCGATTTTTTGCTTAAAAATATGGGAGAAAATTCGGAGTATGTGTTCATGCACGAACATGTAGAAAGGAATTAGCAGTTATGGATCATGAAAGAATGTGGAATGAACTAAAAAGCGAAATACAAATACAAGAAAAGTTATCTGAGAATATAAGCATACTTAAATTGTTGAATAGGATTACAGATATTGAAAATGCAGAGATAGAAGCAGAAAAACGTTACAAAAGTGGAGAATTACCATTTTAGGAGGGCATTATGAAAAGTCAATTTGAAGAAATATGTCAAGAAGATTGTAAACAGTTTAGAGAATTATTTGCGAGATATAAAAATAAAAGAATTGAAGATTTGGACGAGTTACATAGAATATCAACTTTAGCACTTATATTATCTCAAAGATGGTGCGAAATACAAAGTAATGCTTCTATAATAGCAAAAGAATATGGAACCTCTAAAACAGATTTTCAACAGTGGGCATATCAACATTATAGAAACTTACAAGAAATGCACATAGATTGCAGAAGCTTATATAAAAGTTCTAAAGATGATTTGAAAGCGAATTTAATGTTAGAAAATTAAGCTGGTGGCACTAATAAGAACGAAATATTTTGTTAGTGCCACGGCTCCCAAAAAGGAGTAAAAATGAGCTGTATATATTTCACTAAAAGAACTCATAAATATAAGCCTTATTTCTTTTGCAGATTAAATAAACAAGTAATTACATTTAATGACTGTAAAAACTGCTTAGAGATTAAATATAAAGAAATAAAATCTATAAAAAGCAAAACTAATAAATTAGCAAAACTAGAAAAGAACAGATTCAGTATATTAACAGACAATATGCAGAAATGCTACTTATGCAACAGAAGAAAAGAACATATACACGAAATTTATAAAGGTAGCAATAGACAAAGAAGTATGAAAAACGGTTTCTGTATACCGATATGTGAGGAACATCATATAGAAACAGAAAACAATTCAAAATTAGATAAAGACTTAAAAAAGGAATGTCAAGAAAAGTATGAAGAAACTCATTCAAGAGCTGACTTCATAAATTTAATAGGACAAAGTTATCTATAGTAACACAAGTTTTATGTGCAGACTGACGAAAAACGAAAGGTCGAAGAAGAGCTATACGATAGACACTCATAAGTGATAGCCACTTGGTTGCGATTTTATTAAAAAGTTATTTATAAAAATAGGAGGAATTGAAAAATGGATTCAAGTGAAATAGATGAAAAAATACGTTTAGTTATAGGAGTAATAAATTCAACAGGAAAAGCATTATTTTGGAGAGATGAAAACTATATGCAATTAGGAAATTATGCAATAGTAGAAAACAAAGATGGATATGACTTGATAAAAATTATAGCAAAAGTAGAGACAACAAAAGCAAATGCAAAAAGATTAACTAATACAGAGTATGAAAATATAAAAAATACAATACAAGAAATACCAAATTTAATGGAAAATTAAAAAACAACAAGGGTAATGGCATAAATCACTACTCTTAAACAAAAGGAAAGGAGAACTATGGAAGGCTGGATAAGATTATACAGAAAAACACAAGAACATTGGCTTTGGACAAAGAAAAGAAAATTCAGCCAGTTTGAAGCTTGGATTTACATATTATTCAAAGCCAATCATAAAGAAAGCAAAATAATGCTTGATGGAGAATTGATAGTTGTAAATAAAGGAAGTTTTATAACATCAGAAGTTCAATTAGCAAAAGAATGGAATTGGGACAGAAGTACAGTAAGAAAATTCTTATTGACACTAGAAAAGGACAAAATGATACTCAAAAATGCAACATCAAAATACACAAGCATAAGCATTGAAAATTGGGAGTTGTACCAAAATGTGCAACAGCAAGACCAACATCAAAACAACATCGAAACAACAGCAGAACAACATCAAAACAACAGCAGAACAACATCAAAACAACACAAACAATAATGAAAAGAATGTAAATAATGAAAAGAATGTAAATAATAATATACCAACTTCCGAAGAAATATCTTCGTCAGTTTCTGTAAAAGCCAGCAAGCATAAATATGGGGAATATAAAAATGTATTGCTGAAAGATGAAGAATTACAGAAATTAAAAAACGAATATGGAAACTGGGAAGAATTAATAGCCTACCTAGATGAATATATCGAAATGAAAGGGTATAAAGCTAAATCTCATTATTTATGCATAAAAAAGTGGGTTGCAGACGCAGTAAAGAAACAAACACCTAAAATGAAACAGGTTAATAATTCTAATTTAGACGAGTGCGAAAGAAGAATGAGAGAAAAGGGGTTGATACAATGACATTTACAGAATTTAAGCAATATGTTACAGAAATGCAAAACTTTTATAGACAAACATTAAGCGATACAGAAATAGAAAAATGGTTTAGTAACATAGGATTTATGAGTATAGAAAGATTTAATTATATCTTAGAGCAGATATACAGAAATAATAAATTTATACCTAAGCTAAGCGAAATATTAGAGGTTCACAATTCTATACCTTACGAGGAAAAGAAAATTGAAGTAAAAGGGAATTGTGATAAATGTGATAATATAGGATATTTATTATACACAAAAATGATAAATAACAGACCTTACACTTATGCTTGTGTATGCGACTGTGGACGTCAACAAAGATACGATGGAACAAAAATAAAAGATTTAAAGCATAGAAATAAATCATACATATCAACTGTACAAGAACTAGGAATACAGATAAAAGCTAATAAAACAATAACACCACAACAGATAGTAAAAGCAATGAATTTCTTAAATAAAACAAGTATAGTAAGTGAAAAAATAAAAGAAATATTAAGAAGAAAATACGTAGAGATGACAAGAAAATAATCGAAAGGAGAATAGCAAAAGATGAGCAAATACAATAACAAAAAAACACAAGTAGATATGTATATATTTGACAGTGCAAAAGAGGCTAGAAGGTATAGAGAGTTAGTTTTACTTGAAAGAGCAGGACAAATACAAGAATTAGAATTACAACCTAGATTTTTACTTCAAGAAGGATTTAAAAAGAATAATAAAAAATGGAGAAAACTCGAATATGTAGCAGATTTTAAATACATAGAAAACGGAAAAACAATCATAGAAGACGTAAAAAGTGAAGGAACAATTACACAAGTTTTTAAGATAAAAAGAAAATTATTTGAATACAAATATCCAGATTTAGAGTTAAAAATTATTAAATGAAAGGATAAAACTATGAAAGATAAATGGAAAGAGAAAACAAAATTAAACAAAATAGAAATAAAAGAAATTATAGTACAAGTATTACTAGCAATAGCCCAGAAGTAGACCCAGAAACAATAGGACAATATACAACACTTAAAGATAAAAACAAAAAAGAAATATATAAAGGAGATATATTTAATCTAGGTGATAATAGAATTTTATATATTGTTGAATGGTTTGACACAGGATTAAGTGGGAGACAAAACGGAAATAGTAGCAGAGTAGGACTACAATATTGGCAAGACAAAATAGAAGTAATAGGCAATATATATGATAACCCAGAACTATTAAAGGAGGAATAAACTATGACAGAAGAAGAAGCAATACAACATTGCAAAATTTAAGCAAAAATGAAAGATGAAACTGATTTTACAATAAATAATCAGATTTTAGGAACAGCAATAGAAACAGTCTTAAATCTAATAAACAGACAACAAAAAGAAATAGAAAAGAAAAATAAAATAATAGATGAAATGTTACAAGAATTTACAGATTGTGAATTTGAGCTAAAATGCTCTAATTGTAATTATGAATGTGAAAGAGATTATGACCAGTTATACAAATGTAATAAACAATATCTTGAAAATAAAGTAGAAGGAGAATAGTTAATGAGTAAAGAAATTGATAGATTAAACACTAAAAGAGTAGAAGTGTTAAAAGAAATAAAACCAATTTGTGAAGCCTTTGGCTTAGAATATGATTACATAGTAAAAACAGAAGGACAAACAGAAACTTTAATATTAGATGGTCAAAAAATTGGTTGCTCTATGAATAGTATATATGCAATAAAGAATGAAATCATAGGATATATATTTGCTAAAATATATTGTCATAATAACTGGTGGCATTTTCAGCCACATACATTAAAATTCATAAAACAATACTGGTTAGATTAAAAAAATGTAAGGAGAATAGAGATGTTAAAAATAAAAGATGAAACAAAAGTAAGAGCTTACAATTTGAAACATTTAAAAAGGCAGATTCATGGAAGAAAAGATTGCATTATATTCATACCATATTCTTGTTCAAAAGAAATTGAAGAAATGGATTATTCAAATTATTTAATTTTACAAGAAGATTTAAAAGCAAGAAATATAAAATTAAAAGTGGAGGTGGAGAATATTGGAAAAGAATAATAAAGAAGAATTAATAAAATTAATACAAGAAAATCCTGAATTACCATTAGTGTTTTTTGCATATTGTGATGATTTCTGTCCTGATTACG